>NZ_JBNGGE010000003.1:0-330195 GCF_049975785.1 Streptomyces sp. WG7 | reverse complement strand
CCCCGGGGCGGCGGCTGCCCCCCCCGCGCGGCTCGGCTCGGCGGGCGCGCTGGCGGGGCCGGGGGGGGGGCCCTTTTTCGTGGCTATCGGGCCCCCCCCCCCCGCCCCCCCCACCACCGTGGTCTGCTTCTCCGTCTCCATCCTGATGTGCCGCAGGCTCTCGCCGGTGCCGCCCGCCGAGCAGGCGGCCAAGCCGTCATGGCGCGGCATCGCCGAAGGAGCCCGGTACGCCTGGTCCAGGCCGGTGCTGCTGGGCACGTACGCGATCGACCTGGCGGCGATGTTCTTCGCCTTCCCGAACACCATCTTCCCCTTCCTCGCCGACGAGCTCGACGCCGACTGGTCGCTGGGCCTGATGTACTCGGCGGGAGCCGTCGGATCGCTGGTGGTCAGCCTGACCAGCGGCTGGGCGTCCCGCACGCAACGGCACGGCCTGCTGGTGGTGTTCGGCGCCGCCGGCTGGGGACTGGCCATGGCAGCGGCAGGCTGGACGTCACAGGTCTGGCTGGTCCTGGTGTGCCTCGCTCTGGCAGGAGCGGGTGACATGGTCAGCGGGCTGGGCCGCTCCACCATCTGGAACCAGACCATTCCCGACCGGCTGCGCGGCCGGCTGGCCGGCATCGAGGTCCTGTCCTACAGCGTCGGCCCGCAGCTCGGCCAGGTCCGCGCCGGGGCGATGGCCGGCTGGACCGGCGCCCGCCCGGCGATCTGGACCGGCGGGCTCGCCTGCGTCGCCGCGGTGGGCCTGCTCACCGCCGCGCTGCCCAAGCTGATCAGCTACGACGCCCGAACCGACGAGGACGCCGCCCGCCGCCGTGCCGAAGAGGGCGTCCCAGGCCGCACACCGGACCCGGCCGGCCCAGGACCCCAGGACGCGGGGCCGACCGCCCTCACGCCCGTACACGAAGAGCCTCTGCACGAAGAGCCCCGGAGCCCCTGACCACGCCGGGGTACGGACGCGGCTGCCTTACGCCCCGACGCCCCGACGCCCCGTCGTGCCGGCCCGTCGGCGACGTCTCCGTCGCCGACCCGGATGCGTGGCCGGGCGCGTGCGGTGCCCTCGCCGGCGGGGTGCGCCCGTCAGTCGTCGAGGGCGTCCAGGACGTCGGCGAGGTCGACGAACTTGAAGCCCGTGGCTTCCCTGTCGCCGTCTTCGGGAGCCATGTGGCCGTCCTGGACGACGAGCAGGCCGTTCGGGTACTTGGCGCCCAGCGGCTCGGCGAGCACGTCCGCGCCGTCGCACTCCTCGGAGCCGTCCAGCGCCTTGGACGCGGCGGTCACCCGGAAGCCGCCCTCGTGCTCGTAGTCGTCGGACCGCTCCCGGTCGTAGGCGACGAAGGTGTCGTCGCCCTGGCTGGAGGCGAGCAGGTAACCGTCACCGTCGTCCTGCTTCAGCAGGGTCAGGCCCTCGACGTCCGCGGAGACGTGCTCGCCTCCGAAGCCGGGGTCCCTGCCCGGCAGGCACTCGTCGGACGCTTCGTCGTACGTGGCGGGGACGCCGTACTCGCGGACCTTGTCCTGCAGCACGGGCCTGCCGCTCAGGTCGGCCCGCAGACGCCAGATGCCGACGTCCTCCTGCCCGGCGAAGAGCGTGCCCGTCTCCGGGTCGACGGCCATCCCCTCGACCTGCGGTCCTTCACCGGGCTCGCCGCAGGGGGACCACCGGGTGCGGTCGGGCATCGTGAAGGTGTCCGGCAGGTCCAGGGTGCGGACCTGACGGTAGGAGACCGTACCGCCGGGGGTCGCGGTCAGCTCCAGCAACGCGATCCGGGTGGTCGCGTTCTGACTGACCAGCGCGTAGGACCTGCCCGTCGCCGCGTCGGTGTAGGTGGCCAGGCCGTACGCGGTGCTCTCCTCGTCGACCTCCTCCTGGGAGCCGGAGAAGATCCACGGTGCGGAGGGGTCCGTGACGTCGGTGAGCGGGGCGCCGGGCCTGTCCCCGTCGATGCGGTAGACGCGCAGCTTGTCGCTGCCGCGGTCGCTGGTGACGGCCAGGTCCGCGGAGCGGGAGCCCAGTTCCATACCGTGGACGAGGTCGACGTTGTTGAAGCGGCCCGGAGCGTTGCCGGGACCCGGTGCCCCGGGCGCGGGGACCGACTGCACCTCCCGGGCGTCGAGGTCGTAGACCCGCAGGCCGCCCTCCTTGGCGGTGGCGACGACGAGACTGGCGTCCGGGTCGGCCGGGTTGCGCCAGATCGCCGGGTCGTCCGCGTTGGCGTTGCCACCCTCGTCGTCGTCGAACATCGCGGCGGTCTCGGCCCGGGGGACGACCGCGGGCGGTTCGTCGGACGCTGCCGCTCCCGAGGGCGCAGCCGCCATCGCGGCGGCGATCGCCAGGGTCGCGGCCACTGCGACAGCACCGGAACGACTTCTTCTGAACGCGTGCACGAACAGCCTCCTTGTCGAGGAGCGGGGCGTTTCCGGCGCGCATCCGCCGGCTGGGCCGCCGCCGCTTCCGTCGGTGTGGACGAAATGACATGGTCACGAAAGCAGGCGGAGAGCGGGCGTCACGCCGGCCACTCGCGCACGGCAGGAGGATGGCCGCAGGGTAAATGGTTGAAAACCGAAGATTGTGGATCCATGTCATCCATGTCGGCTCATCCGCCATGTCGGCTCATCCGCAGGGCTCGGCAGCCGCACCGCGTCACGACCGGGTTCCGGCCCCGCCGGGCGGCGGACGGACAGCGGTCGGTCCACGCTCGGACACCCCGCGCCCTCGTGGCGAAGCACCACGCCGTGCCGGAAGCAGGGAAGCAGGGAGGCGGGGAGCGGGGAGGCGGGGGAGGAGCGGCGAAGGGCGGTCGATAGCCTGCTGCGGGAGCGAACGGAGCAGGGTTCGCACTCCCCGGACTCCCTCCAGGACGCGTTCCTGACCGCCCGTCAACCGGGCCGCCGCACGTAGACAGCGAGGTGAGAGGCCCCCATGTTCACCACCCGTCCCACCCTCCAGGGCACCTTCGGCATGGTGTCGTCCACCCACTGGCTGGCCTCGCAGTCGGCCATGGCGGTGCTGGAGGACGGGGGCAACGCCTACGACGCCGCCGTGGCCGGGGCCTTCGTCCTGCACGTCGTCGAGCCGCACCTCAACGGGCCCGCCGGTGAGGTGCCCATCCTGCTCGCCCCGGCCGGCGGCGAGGTGCGGGTGCTGTGCGGACAGGGGGTGGCACCCGCCGGGGCGACGGTCGCGCACTACAAGGGCCTCGGCCTGGACCTCGTCCCCGGCACCGGACCGCTCGCCGCCGCCGTCCCCGGTGCCTTCGACGCGTGGCTGCTCCTGCTGCGCGACCACGGCACCAAGCCGCTGGCCGACGTGCTGAAGTACGCCATCGGCTACGCCGAGCACGGGCACCCGCCCGTGGAGCGCGTGACGGAGACCGTCGAGACCGTGCGGGAGCTGTTCGTGACGGAGTGGACGACCTCGGCCGAGGTCTACCTCCCGGACGGCCGTCCGCCGCGCCCCGGCGAGCCCTTCCGCAACCCCGCCCTCGCCGCCACCTGGAAACGGCTGCTCGCCGAGGCCGCCGGGGCGGGGGGCCGGGAGGCGGAGATCGACGCGGCGCGGGAGGTCTGGCGCACCGGGTTCGTCGCCGAGGCCCTCGTACGGCAGGCCGGGCGGCCCACCATGGACACCAGCGGCGAGCGCCACACCGGCACGCTGACCGCCGCCGACCTCGCCGGCTGGTCCGCGGCCTACGAGGCCCCGGCGACGTACGACTGGAACGGCTGGACCCTGTGCAAGGCCGGCCCGTGGAGTCAGGGGCCCGTCCTGCTCCAGCAGCTGGCGCTGCTCCCGCCCGAACTGCCCCGCTACGGCTCCGCCGACTACGTCCACCTGCTGGTCGAGGGGTGCAAGCTCGCCATGGCCGACCGGGAGGCCTGGTACGGGGACGCGGACGGCGCGGCCGGGGTGCCGCTCGGCGACCTGCTGTCGCCCCGGTACAACGCGGCACGCCGCGAGCTCGTCGGCGACACGGCCTCCTTCGAGCTGCGGCCCGGCAGCCCGGGCGGGCGCACCCCGCGGCTCAGCGCCCACGCGCGCGTGGCGGCCGTCGAGGGAGAGGGCCTCGACGCCCTGGGGGTCGGCGAGCCGACGGTCGCCAAGAGCCCGACGTCCCCGGTACCGGGCGAACCGGACGTCGCCGGCGACGGGGGCACCCGCGGCGACACCTGCCACCTCGACATCGTGGACCGCTGGGGCAACATGGTCTCGGCCACGCCCAGCGGCGGCTGGCTCCAGTCCAATCCCGTCGTGCCCGAACTGGGTTTCCCGCTCGGCACCCGGCTCCAGATGACCTGGCTGGAGGAGGGCCTGCCCAACTCGCTCACCCCCGGCCGCCGGCCCCGCACCACGCTCACGCCCTCCATGGCCCTGCGCGACGGGGTTCCCGTCATGGCGTTCGGCACGCCCGGCGGCGACCAGCAGGACCAGTGGCAGCTGCACTTCTTCCTCGCGGTCGCGCTGCGTGCGCACGTGCGCGGCGGCCTCGACCTCCAGGGCGCGATCGACGCCCCGAACTGGCACAACGACAGCTTCCCCGGCTCCTTCTTCCCGCGCGGCATGCGGGCGGGCGGCGTCACCGTGGAGTCGCGCATGCCGGCGGAGGTCGTCGAGGAGCTGCGACGTCGCGGGCACGACGTGACGGTCGGCGGGGCCTGGTCGGAGGGGCGGCTGTGCGCCGTCGCGCGGAACCCGGAGACGGGTGTGCTGTCGGCGGCGGCGAACCCGCGCGGAATGCAGGGGTACGCGGTCGGCCGCTGACACCCGGACCCCGTGTGCGTGGACTCACGACCACGTGATCGCGGACCCCCGAACCTCATGTTCGTACCGATTCCACCCGGAGTACACCACCCGGGTGGGGATTGTCAGTGGGGCGTGCTCTCATGGAGTCATGATCGAGAACAACGAAACCATCGACGAGTTTCTCGCCCGGCACGCCGACGAGGTGGAGGACGCCGTCCGCAAGGCGGCGGCCCTGGAGATCATGCCGCGCTGGCGCCGGCTCGCGGCACACGAGGTCGACGAGAAGGCCGGCCCGCACGACCTGGTGACGGACGCCGACCGCAAGGCCGAGCTGTACCTCACCGAGGCCCTGGCCGCCCTGCTGCCCGGCTCGGTCGTGGTCGGCGAGGAGGCGGTGCACGACAATCCCGCCTCGTACGAGGCGATACGCGGCGAGGCGCCGGTGTGGATCGTCGACCCCGTCGACGGGACGCGGCAGTTCGTGCACGGTGACCCGGGCTTCTGCACGCTGGTGGCGCTCGCCCACCACGGAGTCGTGCACGCCTCCTGGACCTACGCCCCCGCCGACGACCGGCTCGCCACGGCCGTACGCGGCCGGGGCGCCTTCCTGGACGGTGAGCGGCTCTACGCCGGCCCGCCCGAGCCCGGCCGCGACCTGCGGGTCGCCACGTCCCACCCGGACTACACGACCGACGAGCAGAAGCAGGCCCTGCTCGGCCTGCGCACCCCGGGCGTGGCACCCCGCGCCTGCGGCTCGGCCGGACTGGAGTACCTCGCCGTCGCCCAGGGTGAGTCCGACGCCACGGCCTTCTCCTGGGAGGCCGCGTGGGACCACGCCGCGGGGATCCTCCTGGTCGAGGAGGCGGGCGGCACCCACCTGACCCGCACGGGCGAGCCCTTCCGGATCACGGGCGGCAACGAGCTGCCGTTCACCGCGGCCCGCGACGCGGCCACGGCCCGCCAGGTGGTGGCACTGCTGTCGGACGGAGCCTGATCTCCAGGTCGGGGCGCTCCGGCCGGACGTCGAAGCGGATCTGGACGACCTCGAACTCGGTCACGGTGCCGACGGGCGGCCAGTCCTCGCCGCGCGCGGGCAGCTGTCCGAAGTCCACGAAGGCCCGTCCGGGCCGGCCGATGTCCACCACCAGCCCCGTCCGGCCGGGGCCCCACGGCAGGGCGGTGACCGTACCGGTGACCGGCGACCCCTCGGGCAGCGGGCCCGTGCGGTGGCGCATGAAACGCCGGTGCCGCCTCGCCGTGTCCCAGGCCCGTTCGAACTCGGCGCCGGTGACGTCCTCGGCACCGGGCGGCACCTCGACCGGGCCGTCCGTCAGCACGCCGTACACGGTTTCGTAGAACCGTACGCCGTCCGGCCCGAACCGTTCGAGCGCCGAGTGGAGATCGTCGCGGGACGCCGCCACCGACGCGCCGCCGTCGGTGATCTCCTCCGTGTGGGGGAAGAGGTCCCCGGCGTGCGGGACCGGCAGCGACCGGTCGAACGCCGCCAGCCGCAGCGCATGCCCGTCCTCGCCGATCTCGTACCAGAGCCGGAGCCCCTCCCGGGGCCCGGGGAAGCGTGTCCGTCGCGTCATTCGCCGGACTCTATCCGGCCGCCGCGTCCGTGCCGTCCGCTCCACCCGCGACCGCGGCCTGCCGCCGCCCGGGCATATCCTGAACCCCAGTGGCCATCGGCTGACGAAGGGGTCCGAAGGTGCCGTCGATGCTCGATGCGGTCGTAGTGGGTGCGGGGCCGAACGGACTGACCGCCGCCGTGGAGCTGGCCCGCCGGGGTTTCTCCGTCGCCGTGTTCGAGGCGCGGGGCACCGTGGGCGGCGGGGCGCGGACCCAGGAGCTGACCCTGCCGGGCTTCCGGCACGACCCGTGCTCCGCCGCGCACCCGCTGGGCATCAACTCGCCCGCGTTCCGCGGCCTGCCCCTGGAGCGGTACGGACTCGAGTGGCTGCACGCCCCGCTGCCCATGGCGCATCCCTTCCCGGACGGCTCGGCCGCCGTGCTGTCCCGGTCGGTCGGCGAGACGGCCGCCTCCTTCGGGCCGCGCGACGCGGGCACGTACCGCAGGCTGGTCGAGCGCTTCCTCCCCAAGTGGGACACCCTGGCCCGGGACTTCATGTCCCTGCCGCTCACCGCGCTGCCCCGCGACCCGGTCACCCTCGCCCGGTTCGGCCTGGTCGGCCTGCCCCCGTCGACGTGGCTGATGCGCCGCTTCCGCGACGACCGGGCCAAGACCCTCTTCGCCGGCCTCGTCGCGCACGTCATGGCCCCGCTCGGCGGCTTCGCCACCGGTGCCATAGGCCTGGTCTTCGCCCTCGCCGCGCACGCCCGCGGCTGGCCCGTGGCCCGCGGCGGCTCGCAGGCCATCTCCGACGCACTCGCCGCCCACCTGAAGGACCTCGGCGGCACCGTCCACACCGACTACGAGGTCAAGCGCCTCGACGACCTGCCGCCCGCCCGCGCCTACGTCTTCGACACCTCGCCCACGGCCCTGGCGCGCATCGCCGGCCTCGGCAACCACTACGCGAACTACCGCTACGGCCCCGGCGTCTTCAAGATCGACTACGCGCTGGACGGGCCGGTCCCGTGGACCGCCCAGGAGCCCCGCACCGCCGGCACCGTCCAGATCGGCGCCGACAGCGCGGAGATCGGCGCCGCGCTGAACGCCGCCTCCCGGGAGCGCCGCGCACCCGACGCGCCGTTCCTCATCACCACGCAGCCCAGCGTCGCCGACCCCACCCGCGCCCCGGAGGGCAAGCACGTCTTCTGGGCGTACGGACACGTCCCCAACGGCTGGACCGGCGACCTCACCGACGCGATCGAACGCCAGCTGGAGCGCTTCGCCCCCGGCTTCCGCGACCGCGTCCTCGCCCGCGCCACCGCCGGCCCGCCCGAACTCGCCGCCCGCAACGCCAACTACGTCGGCGGCGACATCGCCTCCGGCGCGGTCTCCGGCCTCCAGCTCCTGCTGCGGCCCAAGCTGTCCCTGTTCCCGTACACGACCCCGCACCCGGCCGTCTTCATCTGCTCGTCGTCCACGCCGCCCGGCCCCGGAGTGCACGGCATGTCGGGACACAACGCGGCGAAGGCCGTCTGGCGCAGTCTGCGGCAGACATGACCACGGAACCGAGCCACCCGGGGGACCGGACATGACCGCCATCACGCTCGTCCGGGGCGACATCACCCGCGAGAGCGCCGACGCGATCGTCAACGCGGCCAACTCCTCCCTGCTCGGCGGGGGCGGCGTCGACGGCGCCATCCACCGGCGGGGCGGCCCCGCGATCCTGGAGGCCTGCCGCGAGCTCCGGCGCGGCCACTACGGCAAGGGGCTGCCCACCGGCCAGGCGGTCGCCACCACCGCCGGCGCACTGGAGGCGCGCTGGGTGATCCACACGGTGGGACCGGTGCACAGCGCGACCGAGGACCGTTCGGCACTCCTCGCCTCCTGCTACCGCGAGTCGCTCCGGGTCGCCGACGAACTGGGCGCCCGCACGGTCGCCTTCCCGGCGATCTCCACCGGCGTCTACCGCTGGCCGATGGACGACGCTGCCCGTATCGCCGTCGAGACGGTGCGCAGCGCCGCGACGTCGGTGGCGGAGGTCCGGTTCGTCCTGTTCGACGACCGCGCGTACGGCGCGTTCGCCGCCCGGACCGGCTGACGGAACCGGGCTCACCCGGCCCAGCCGCCGAGATGCTTCCCCACCTGGCTTGACGCTTCAATTGCGACTGATGTGCAATAACCCCGTACTGGCAGCAAGTGTGGGGGAGACATGACGACCCGTCGGATACGAAGTGCCGCCGCCGCGGCGGCGATCGCCGCCGGCGTCACCGCCTGCTCCGCACCCGGAGGCGGAACGGGTGACGGCGAGGCCAAGGCGGCCGAGTCCGTCGTGATCGGGGTGGGCTCCGAGCCGGACACGCTCAGCCCACTGCTCGGCTACGGCAAGGACGGAAACTCCAAGATCTTCGACGGGCTGCTCGCCCGCGACACCGACCTGAAGCTGAAGCCCGCGCTGGCGAGCGCGCTGCCGAAGATCGCCGACGACGGCCGGACGTACACGTACACCCTGCGGGACGGCGTGAAGTTCAGCGACGGCGAACCGCTGACGGCCCAGGACGTGGTCTACACGTACCGCACCGTCCTGGACGCGAAGACCAACAGCACCGCCCGCAGCGAACTGGACGCGATCAAGGAGGTCCGCGCGAACGGCGACGACACCGTCGTCTTCACCCTCAAGTACCCGTACGCGGCCTTCGCCGCCCGCACGGTGCTGCCCATCGTCCCCGAGCACGTGGCGGGCGGACAGGACCCCAACACCGGCGACTTCAACACCAAGCCCGTCGGCACCGGTCCGTACGTCCTCACTAACTGGAGCAAGGGCGAGAAGCTCGCCTTCAAGGCCAACCCCCACTACTGGGGCGGCAAGCCCGCGGTGAAGTCGTTCACCATGGCGGTCATCGCCGACGACAACGTACGCGCCACCCGCCTGCGCTCCGGCGACCTCGACGGCGCCGTCCTGCCGCCCAACCTCGCCGCCACCTTCGAGAAGGACGACGGCCGGCGCACGTACCGGGCGAAGTCCTACGACTTCCGGGCCGTCACCCTGCCCACCGCCGGCAAGGTCACCGGCGACCGCGCGATCCGGCGGGCCCTGGACGCCGCCGTGGACCGCCAGGCCATGGTCGACAAGATCCTCGACGGCGCGGGCCGGCCGGCGTACGGGCCGCTGCCCGTCGACGACCCCGCCTACGCGCGCGGCATCGAGCGCCCGCGCGACCTCGCCGAGGCGGAGCGCATCCTGGACGAGGCGGGCTGGAAGCCCGGCTCCGGCGGCATCCGCGCCAAGGACGGACAGCGCGCCTCGTTCACCCTGTACTACCCCTCGGGCGACAAGGTCCGCCAGGACCACGCCCTCGCCTACGCCTCCGACGCCAAGAAGGCCGGCATCGAGGTGAAGGTGGAGGGCGCCACCTGGGAGGTCATCGAGCCCCGGATGAAGAGCGACGCGGTCCTGGCGGGCTTCGGCAGCGTCGGCGACCCGGACTTCGGCCTCTACACCCTGCTGCACTCCTCCCTCGCCGGCGACGGCTTCAACAACATGGCCCACTACGACAACCCGGTCGTGGACGATGCCCTCGACGCCGGCCGCCGCAGCCAGGACCCGAAGGTGCGCGGCGCCGCCTACGAGAAGATCCAGCAGGCGCTCGTGGAGAACCCCGGCTACACCTTCCTCACCCACATCGACCACCTGTACGTCCTCGCCGACCGCTGGGACGGACTGACCACCCAGCTGGAGCCGCACGAGCACGGCTTCGCCAGCGGGCCCTGGTGGAACATCGAGGACTGGCAGCCGAAGAAGTGACCCGGTCTCCTCGGCGACTGCCCTGGGGCGCGATGGCACGGCTGGCCGGGCGGCGGGCCCTGTTCGCCCTGCCCATCGTCCTCGTCGTCACCTTCGGCGTCTTCGCCATCGCCGCCGCCTCACCGTTCGACCCCGTCAAGGCGTACGCCGGAACCGCCGCGCTCGGCGCCGACCAGGAGACCCTGGACCGGCTGCGGGACAACCTGGGCGTGGACCAGTCGTTCGTCGTCCGCTGGTGGGAGTGGCTGACCTCCGCCGCCACCGGCGACCTCGGCCACTCCGGGGTGATGCGCCAGCCGGTGGCGCAGGTCATCGGCGAACGCCTCGTCTGGTCGGCCCTGCTGTGCACCGTCGCCTTCGCCGTCGCCGTCCTGGCCGGCACGCTCCTCGGTGTGCTGGCCGCCCGCCGCCCCGGCTCGATGCTCGACCGGGCCGTCACCTCGCTCGCGTACACCCTGGAGGCGGCGCCGGTCTTCTGGATCGCGCTGCTCGCCGTGTGGCTGTTCGCCCTCCAGTGGGACGTGCTGCCGGCCGGCGGCCTGACGGACACCGCGAGTGAACAGGTCACCTTCGGACAGGTCGCCGGGCACATCGTGCTGCCCGCCGGGGTGCTCGCCGTCTCCCAGCTGCCCTGGTTCATCCTCTACGTACGTCAGGGCGTCGGTGACGCCCTCGCGGAGGACCCGGTGCGCGGGGCGCGGGCCCGCGGCATCGGGGAGGGCACCGTCCTGTTCGGGCACGCCCTGCGGTCGGGGCTGCTGCCGGTACTCACCCTGATCGGCTCCCGTGTTCCCGAACTCATCACCGGCGCCCTGCTGGTGGAGACCGTGTTCAGCTGGCCCGGCATCGCCGCGGCCACCGTCGAGGCGGCCACCGCCGTGGACTTCCCGCTGCTGGCCGCCCTGACCACCCTCGCCACCGCCGCCGTACTCGCCGGCAACCTGCTCGCCGACCTGCTCTACGGACTGTTCGACCCGAGGGTGAAGCTCAGTGAAATGTGACTCCCATGGCTGACGCCGCCGCCGAGAAGGCCGGCCCCGCGTGGCGCTCCCACGGCGCCGACCGCCGCTCCACCCGCACGCTGCGCCTGCGCGTCTCCGCCGCGCTGCTGACCGTGACCGTCCTCGCCGTCCTGCTCGTGCCGCCGCTGGCGCAGCTCGACCAGCAGGCCGTCGACCTCGCCGCGAAGCTGCGGGCCCCCAGTTGGGAGCATCCGTTCGGCACCGACGACGTGGGCCGGGACCTGCTGCTGCGCTGCGTGTACGGCCTGCGCGTCTCCCTGCTCGTCGGGGTGGCGGCGGCGCTGACGGCCACCGTGGTCGGCACCGCGGTGGGCGCCACCGCCGGGGCGCTGGGCGGCTGGGTCGACCGCGCCGTCATGCGGGTCGTCGACACCCTGTCCTCCGTGCCCCACCTGCTGATGGGCATCTTCATCGTCGCGATGTTCCGGCCGGGCGTCTGGCCGGTGGTGATCTCCGTCGCGCTCACCCACTGGCTGTCGACCGCGCGCATCGTCCGCGCCGAGGTGCTGTCCCTGCGCTCGCGCCCCTACGTCGACGCGGCCGTCTCCGGCGGCGCGTCCCGGTGGCGGGTGGCCGTACGGCACCTGCTGCCGGGCGTGCTGCCGCAGGCCGCGCTGGCCGCCGTACTGATGGTGCCGCACGCCATGTGGCACGAGTCGGCGCTGTCCTTCCTCGGTCTTGGGCTGCCCACCCACACCGCGAGCCTCGGCAACCTGATCCAGGAGGCGCGGGGTTCGCTGCTCGCCGGGCAGTGGTGGCCGACCCTCTTCCCCGGCCTGTTCATCATCGTCCCCACCCTCGCCGTCGCCGGTCTCGCCGGTGCCTGGCGGGAGCGGATCAACCCCCGTCGCCGATCGGAGCTGATGCTGTGACCGAGCGAGCCCCCGTGCTGTCGGTACGCGGTCTGTCGGTGCGCTTCCTGATGCCGGGCGGGCGCCGGATCGCCGCCGTCACCGACGCCCACTTCGACGTGGCGGCCGGCGAGTGCCTCGCCCTGATCGGGGAGAGCGGCTGCGGCAAGTCCGTCCTCGCCTCCGCCCTGCTCGGGCTGCTGCCCGGCAACGCGCGGACCGCCGGCGGCGCGCTCCTCGGCGACCTGGACCTGCTCGCCGCCGACGAGCGGACCTTCGCCCGCACCGTACGGGGACGGATGATCGGCCTGGTCCCGCAGAGCCCGGCCGCCCACCTCACCCCGGTCCGCACCATCCGCTCGCAGCTGGAGGAGACGGTCGCGGAACTCACCGCCGTCCGTGGCCGCGCGGCCCTGCGCACGGCCGCCGAGGCCGCCGCCGAGCGCGCCGCGTTCCCGGTGGACCACCTCGACCACCACCCGCACGAACTCTCCGGCGGCCTGGCCCAGCGCGCCGCCACCGCCCTCGCCCTCGTCGGCGACGCCCCGCTGCTGCTCGCCGACGAGCCGACCACCGGCCTCGACCGGGACCTGGTGGACCGCACCGTCGACGAGTTGAGGCGGCATGTCGACAACGGTGCGGCCGGGGACGGGGCCGGCGCGGACCGGGCCCTGCTGATGATCACCCACGACCTGGCCGCCGCCGAACGCATCGCCGACCGGATCGCCGTGATGTACGCGGGCCGGATCGTCGAACTGGCCGACGCCCGCGACTTCTTCGGCACCCCCGGCCCCCGCCACCCCTACAGCCGGGGCCTGCTCGACGCCCTGCCCGACCGCGCCTTCACCCCCATCCCCGGGCTGCCGCCTGAACTCGGCGCCCTCCCCGAGGGCTGCGCCTTCGCCGCCCGCTGCGACCGGGCGACCGACGTCTGCGCCGCGCTGCCGCCGCTGACCGCCACGGTCGCCTGCCACCACCCGCACGCAGCGCTCACGGAGGCCGCCGACCGTGCTTGACCTACGCGCCATCACCGCCGGGTACGACAGGAACGCGCCCGTGATCCGGGACGTCTCCCTGTCCGTCGCACCGGGCGAGGCCGTCGGGCTGCTCGGCCCCAGCGGCTGCGGCAAGTCCACCCTCGCGCGTGTCGCGGCCCTGCTGCACCACCCCCGGGCCGGGTCCCTGACCGTCGACGGCACACCCGTACGGCGCTGGCGCCACCGCGCCCCGCGCGAACTGCGCACCGCCTTCGGCGTCGTCTTCCAGCAGGCCCGGCTCTCCGCGGACCCCAGGCTGACGCTCAGCGACCTGATCGCCGAACCCCTGCGCGCCACCGGCCGGCGCGAGGACGTCACCGACCGGGTCGCCGAACTCACCGCCACCGTGGGCCTCACCGCCGACCTGCTGAGCAGGCGTCCGCACGAGGTCAGCGACGGCCAGCTGCAGCGCGCCTGCCTCGCCCGCGCCCTGGTGCTGCGCCCGCGCTGGCTGGTGTGCGACGAGATGACGGCGATGCTGGACGCCTCGACCACCGCCGCCCTGGTCCGGGTCGTGGAGGACTACCGTGCCGCCACCGGCGCGGGGTTGCTGGCCGTCGGCCACGACCGGGTCCTCCTCGACCGCTGGTGCGACCGCACCGTCGAATGGGGCACCCTGACACGTCCCTGAGCGCTCCCCGCCGATCATCCTCATGGACATGTATCGGTCAAGCGCGGTCCACGAGCGCAGCAGTCGGGGTTCACCCGGTGCCGATTGCCTGGTTGTCGTCCGGCCATCCGTCCTCTGGAGGTTCGATGACCCCGCCGCGCACCACCTCTGCGAACTCCCTGAAGAGAAGGGGCTTCCTCGGCATCGCGGGCGCCGCCGGCGCCGGCGCGGTGCTGCTCGGCACCGGCGCCGCACCCGTCGCGGCCGCGCCGGGCCGTGTCCCGGGCGACCCGTTCCAGCTGGGCGTCGCGTCCGGCGACCCGCTCCCCGACGGCGTCGTGCTCTGGACCCGCCTCGCGCCCAAGCCGCTCGACGACGACGGCGGCATGCCCCGGCGCCCCGTCGCCGTGCGGTGGGAGGTCGCCCTCGACGAGCGGTTCAGGAAGATCGTCAGGCGGGGTGTGGAGCACGCCGTGCCCGCCGAGGCGCACACCGTCCACGCCGACGTGCGCGGCCTGCGGCCCCACCACGAGTACTACTACCGCTTCCGCGCCGGCGACGCGGTCTCGCCGGTCGGCCGCACCCGCACCGCCCCGGCCCCCGGCACCGCGCCCACCGTCGACTTCGCGTTCGCCTCCTGCGCGAACTGGGAGCAGGGCCACTTCACGGCGTACCGGCACATGGCCGAGGAGCGCCCCGACGTGGTCTTCCACCTCGGCGACTACCTCTACGAGTACGCCGCCGGCGTCAACGGCAAGGTGCGCACGCACCACGGCGACGAGATGAACACCCTCGCCGAGTACCGCGCGCGGCACGCCCAGTACAAGACCGACCCCGACCTCAGGCTGCTGCACGCGACGGCGCCGTTCGTCGTCACCTGGGACGACCACGAGACCGACAACAACTACGCCGACCTGAGCCCGGAGAACAGCGACGCCGGCCAGGGCAACGACACCACCGCCCGCTTCGCCGCCCGCCGCCGGGCCGCCTACCAGGCGTACTGGGAGCACATGCCGCTGCGCCGCCTGCGCAAGCCGGTGGACACGGAGCTGCCGCTGTACCGGCGCCTGGAGTTCGGGGCCACCGCGACCTTCAGCGTGCTGGACACCCGCCAGTACCGCACCAACCAGCCCTACGGCGACAAGTGGCAGGTCTCCGGACCCGAGCAGTGGGACCCGAAGGCCACCATCCTCGGCGGCGAGCAGCACGCCTGGCTGGAGCGGAGCCTGTCGCGGTCGCGTTCCACCTGGAACGTGCTGCCGCAGCAGATCTACTTCGCCAACTGGGACGCCGTCGCCGGCCCGGACGACGGCGGCTACAACGACGGATGGGACGGCTACCGCGCCTCCCGCGACCGGGTGCTCGGCTACGTCGAGGAGCGCGGCATCGACAACTTCGTGGTGCTCACCGGCGACGTGCACAACAACTGGACCAACGACCTGCGCCGCGACTTCGAGCGCCCCGAGACCCGGCTGCTGGGCAGCGAGTTCGTCACCACGTCGATCACCTCGGGCGGCGACGGCTCGGCCACCCACGATCCCGGCCAGGTGTACTGGGACGAGAACCCGCACACCAAGTACTACAGCAGCCGCCGAGGATACGTGAGCTGCACCGTGTCCAAGGAGCAGTACACCGCCGACTACCGGGTGGTCGACTACGTGACCCGGCCGGGCGCCCCGGTCCGTACCGACAAGTCGTTCGTGATCGAGGCGGGCGTGCCGGGAGTCCAGGCCGTCTGAGTCCGGGCCGCCCGAGTCCGGGCCGCCTGAGTCCGGGCCGTCTGGGCGCAGGCCGTCCGAGCGGCGGGCGCCGGCCCCGGATCCGGGGCCGGCCGCCCTCCATCAGGAACCAACAAAGTCCGACGGGGTAATTGATTCGGTTGTGTTCGGGTCCTAGGGTGTGGGCTGACTCAGTAGTCGCTGCGTCACCGGCAGTTGCGCTTCACCTCAACATCAACTGCCCTCACAGCACCGTGTGTTGAGCCGCCCCCGATGCCCACGGAAGGCCACGGTCATGCCGCACTCGCCCGTGTCACCCGCCGGATCCCCGGCCCGCCCCGCCCGCCCGGTCGTCAGCCGCCGCCGTCTCCTGGAGGGCGGTGCCGCCGTTCTCGGCGCGCTCACCCTGTCGTCCGCGTCGCCCGTCGTGGCGCACCCGGCCGGCCGGCGGGCGGCGGCCGACGAGCCCCCGGAGTGGAACGACTTCGGCGTCTTCCGCGTCGGCACCGAACCGCCGCACACCACGCTCATGCCCTACCCGGACGTGAGAGCGGCCCTCGCCGGCGACCGCACCCGCTCGCCGTACCGGCAGAGCCTCGACGGCGCGTGGAAGTTCGCCTATGCCGACCGTCCGGAGGACCGGGACGCCGACTTCCACCGCACCGACACCGACGACGGCGACTGGGAGACGATCCCGGTCCCGTCCGTGTGGCAGCTGCACGGCCACGACTTCCCGATCTACCTGAACATCACCTACCCTTACTGGGGCCCCAACGGCCTCGGCGAGGACCCGCAGCCGCCCGCCGCCCCGACCCGCTACAACCCGGTCGGCCAGTACCGGCGCACCTTCACCGTCCCGCGCGACTGGAAGGGCCGCCGCACCTTCCTCCACTTCGAGGGCGTCAAGTCCGCCCACTACGTGTGGATCAACGGCGAACTGGTCGGCTACGACGAGGACTCCTACACGCCCTCCGAGTACGATGTCACCGACCACCTCAGGCCCGGCACCAACCAGATCGCCGTGGAGGTGTACCGCTACGCCGACGGCGACTGGCTGGAGGACCAGGACATGATCCGGCTGAGCGGCATCTTCCGCTCGGTCTACCTCTACTCCACCCCGGCCGTGCACCTGCGCGACTTCAAGCTGGACACCCCGCTCAACGACACGTACACGGACGCCGAGCTGGCGGTCACCGCGAGCGTGCGGGCGTACGGTGACGGCGAGTCCGGCCGGTACACGGTCGAGACCCAGCTGTACGACGCGCGCGGCCACGCCGTCTGGTCCCGGCCGCTGGAGCAGTCCGCCGACCTCGGCACGGCCGGTGCCGGTCAGGACGTGACCGTACGGGCGGCGAAGGCCGTACCGAAACCCAGGCTGTGGTCGGCCGAGCACCCCGACCTCTACACGGCCGTCCTGCGCCTGCGGGACCCGGCGGGCAAGGTGATCGAGACCCTGTCCCACCGGGTCGGATTCCGCGAGTTCGCGCTCAAGGACGGGCTGATGCGGATCAACGGCAGGCCCGTCTCCTTCCGCGGCACCAACCGCCACGAGATGCACCCGGCCCGCGGCACCGCCCTCACCCGCGAGGACATGGTCGAGGACATCAGGATCATCAAGCGGATGAACATGAACAGCGTCCGCACCTCGCACTACCCGAACAACCCCCTGTGGTACGAACTCGCCGACGAGTACGGCCTCTACCTCGTCGACGAGACCAACCTCGAGACCCACGGCATCCGCGACGAGTACCCCGGCGACCACCCCGACTGGACCGAGGCCTGCGTCGCCCGCGCCCAGAACATGGTCCACCGCGACAAGAACCACGCCTCGGTCGTCATCTGGTCGCTCGGCAACGAGGCCGGCGGCGGCAGCACCTTCACCGCCATGCACGACTGGATCCGCTCCTACGACCCCACCCGCGTCATCCAGTACGAGGGCGACGACCGCCCGGGCATCAGCGACATCCGCTCCGAGATGTACGACAGCCCGCAGCGCGTCGAGCAGCGGGCGAAGGACACCTCCGACACCCGGCCGTACGTCATGATCGAGTACGCCCACGCGATGGGGAACTCCAACGGCAACTTCAAGAAGTACTGGGACATCGTGCGCAGCCACGACGTGCTCCAGGGCGGCTGGATCTGGGACTTCGTCGACCAGTCGCTGTACACGCCCGTACCGGCCCGCACCCTGCTGACCGAGGCCGGTCCGGCCGGGCTGCGCGGCGAGATCCTCGCCACCCGCGGCAGGCTCGACCGCGACAAGGGCCTGTCCGGCATCACGGTCTTCGAACGCGACGACAGCCTCGACCTGACGGACTCGCTGACCCTGGAGGCCTGGGTCACCCCGCACGTCACGGGCTACCACCAGCCCATCCTCGCCAAGGGCGACACCCAGTACGCGCTGAAGCAGACCGACCGGCGACTGGAGTTCTTCATCCACTCCGGCGGCCAGTGGATCACCGCGAGCTGGACCGTGCCGGACGACTGGACGGGCCGGGAGCACCACATCGCGGGCGTCTTCGACGCGGACGCCGGGACCCTGACCCTGTACGTCGACGGCGCGGCGCGGGCCACCCGCACCACCGACCGGCGGCCCAGCAGCAACACCGCGCCCCTCGCGCTCGCCACCGACGCCGACGCCCAGACCCGCGAGTTCAGCGGCACCATCCGCCGCGCCCGCGTCTACGCCCGCGCGCTCGGCGCCGCCGAACTCGCCTCCGACGGCCGCGGTCCCGGGGACGACGGCGTGCGGTTCTGGTTCGACGCCGCGACCGTCAAGGCCACCGAGAAGCGGCCGAGGGACAAGCGGTTCCTCGCGTACGGCGGCGACTGGGGCGACAACCCCAACGACGGGGCCTTCGTCGCGGACGGCATCGTCACCGCCGACCGCGGGCACACCGGCAAGGCCGTCGAGGTCAAGCGCGTCTACCAGGCCGTCAACGCCACCCGCACCCCGGGCGGCGGCCCCGGCGCCGTCACCCTCACCAACGAGTACCTGTTCACCAACGTGCGCGAGTTCGACGGCCGCTGGGAACTCGTCGCCGACGGCAAGGCCGTACGGCGCGGCAGGCTGACCCGGAACCAGCTGGACGTGGCGCCGCAGTCGAGCAAGGACATCACCGTCCCCGTCCGGCTGCCGGACGACCCCGACCCGGGCACGGAGTACTTCCTGGAGCTCTCCTTCACCACCAGGGAGTCCACGCCGTGGGCCAAGGCCGGCTTCGAGGTGGCCCGGCAGCAGCTCCCCGTCGAGACCGGCGGCCCCGACGTGACCCCCGTACGCCTGGAGAGCGTCCCGGCGCTGCGCCACGACGACCGCGACGAGGACGTCAGGATCAGCGGCAGGGGCTTCTCGGTCACCGTCGACAAGCGCACCGGCACCATCACCTCCTACGAGGCGAAGGGCACCCGGCTGCTCACCTCCGGGCCCGCGCCCAACTTCTGGCGGGCGCCCACCGACAACGACAAGGGCAACGGCCAGCACACCCGCAACCAGACCTGGCGCGACGCCGGCGCCCGGCGGAAGGTGACGGACGTGACCGTGCGGGCCCTGGGCGACCGGGCCGTCGAGATCAAGGTCTCCGGCACGCTGCCCACCACGGTGGAGTCGGCGTACACCACCACGTACACGGTGTTCGGCAACGGCGAGATCAAGGTCGACAACACCCTGCACCCCGGCGCCGCGAACCTGCCCTACATCCCCGAGGTCGGCACCCTGCTCTTCCTGCCGCGCCGGCTGGACCGCCTGCACTACTACGGCCGCGGCCCCGAGGAGAACCACTGGGACCGCAACACCGGCACCGACGTCGGCCTGTACTCCGGGACCGTCGCCGAGCAGTGGACGCCGTACATCCGCCCGCAGGAGAACGGCAACAAGACCGACGTCCGCTGGATCGCCCTCACCGACCGGCACGGCGTCGGCCTGCTCGCGTCGGGCGAACCCCTGCTGGAGGCCAACGCCTCCTTCTTCACGCCGGAGGACCTGTCGGCCGGCGTGCGCCACGACTACCAGCTGACGCCGAGGGACGAGGTCGTCCTGCGCCTGAACCACCGTCAGATGGGCGTCGGCGGTGACAACAGCTGGGGCGCGCACACGCACGACGAGTTCAAGCTCTTCGCCGACCGCGACTACTCGTACACGTACCGGCTGCGCCCGCTGACGGACGTGAAGGACGCGATGGCGGCCTCGCGGCGGCCCACGGCGACCGAATAGCACCGTCCGCATCCCGTACCCGACCCGTCGCCGCCCGTGTGCGGCGGCGGGTCATTCCGTCGCGTCGCTGATCCCCAGCCGCAGGTGCTCCACGTGGTACACGGCCTGGTCGAGCAGCTCGGCGACATGGTGGTCGTGCAGCGCGTACACCACCGAACGGCCGCGCCGCTCACCCACGACGAGGCCCAGGTTGCGCAGCAGCCGCAGCTGGTGCGAGCAGGCCGACTGCTCCATCCCGACCTCCGCCGCCAACTCGGTGGCGGGCAGCGGGCCTTCACGCAGACGGGCCAGGATCAGCAGCCGGGACGGCGTCGACAGGGCCTGGAGCGTGGTGGCGACGTTGGCGACGTTGTCCGCGTCCAGACGCACGCGTGCGGCGGCGTCCTGCGCGGTGGTGGCGGCTCCGTGACCCATGCGCTCATCCTACTCACCACACATGAAAGCATGAATGAGTCTTCATCTGTTCCTGTATGGTGTGCCGCGTGTCCACCACACTCGCCCCCGCTCCCGTCCCCGCACCCGCCCGGACGGCACCCCGTCGCCGCACCCGCGTCCTCGCCCTGCCCGAGGCCCGCTGGGCGCTCGTCTCCCTCGTCGCGTTCCCGCTCGCGCTCCCCCTCGACCTCGGCGGCGCCCCCGCCTGGACGTACGGCCCGCTGTACGCGGTCGCCTACGCCGCCGGCGGCTGGGAGCCCGCCCTGGAGGGCCTGCGGGCGCTGCGCGAGAAGACCCTGGACGTCGACCTGCTGATGATCGTCGCGGCGCTCGGCGCGGCATCCATCGGGCAGGTCCTCGACGGCGCCCTGCTGATCGTCATCTTCGCCACCTCCGGCGCCCTGGAGGCCCTGGCCACCGCCCGCACCGCCGACTCCGTACGCGGCCTGCTCGACCTCGCCCCCACCACCGCGACCCGCGTGAGGGGCGACCGCGAGGAGACCGTCCCCACCGCCGACCTCGCCGTCGGCGACGTGCTCCTGGTCCGGCCGGGGGAGCGGATCGGCGCCGACGGCTCGGTCGTCGACGGCGCCGGAGAGGTCGACCAGGCGAACATCACCGGCGAATCCGTCCCCGTCCTCAAGCGCCCCGGCGACGACGTCTTCGCCGGCACCCTCAACGGCACCGGCGCGCTGCGCGTCCGCGTCGAACGCGACCCCGCCGACTCGGTCATCGCCCGCATCGTCACCCTCGTCGAGGAGGCGTCCCGCACCAAGGCGCCGACGCAGCTGTTCATCGAGAAGATCGAGCAGCGCTACGCGGTCGGCGTGGTGGCCGCCACCCTCGCGGTCTTCGGCATCCCGCTCGCCTTCGGCGCCGACCTCACGGACGCCCTGCTGCGCGCCATGACCTTCATGATCGTCGCCTCGCCCTGCGCGGTCGTCCTCGCGACCATGCCGCCCCTGCTCTCCGCCATCGCCAACGCCGGCCGGCACGGCGTCCTGGTGAAGTCGGCGGTCGCCATGGAACGCCTCGGCGAGATCGACGCCGCCGCCCTCGACAAGACCGGCACCCTCACCGAGGGCACTCCCGAGGTGACCGCCGTACGGCCGCTGCCCGGCTCCGGCCTCGACGAGGACGCCCTCCTCGCGCTCGCCGCCGCGGCCGAGCACCCCAGCGAACATCCGCTGGCCCGCGCGATCGTGGCCGCCGCCCGCGCCCGCGGCCTGAACATCGCGTCCGCACAGGACTTCACGGCGACCCCGGGCCACGGCGTCACGGCGACGGTCGACGGCCACGAGGTGCGGGTCGGCCGCGCCCAGACACCCGAGGGCGCCGAAACGACCGTCCAGGTCACCCGCGACGGCACCCCCGTCGGCACCCTCGCCCTCACCGACCGCCTCCGCGTCGACGCCGCCGGGGCCACCGCCGCGCTCACCGCCCTCACCGGCACCGCCCCCACCCTCCTCACCGGCGACAACGCGGCCGCCGCCGCCCGCGTCGCCACCGCGACCGGCATCACCGACGTCCGCGCGGACCTGCTGCCCGAGGACAAGGTCGAAGCCGTACGGGAACGGGAACGGGCCGGCCGCAAGGTGCTCTTCGTCGGCGACGGCGTCAACGACGCCCCCGCGCTCGCCGCCGCGCACACCGGGGTCGCCATGGGCCGCGCCGGCTCCGACCTGGCCCTGGAGACGGCGGACGCGGTCGTGGTGCGCGACGAGCTGGCGGCCGTACCCGCCGTCGTGGCGCTGTCCCGGCGCGCGCGCAGGCTGGTGCTGCAGAACCTGGTCATCGCCGGTACGTTCATCACCGTCCTCGTCCTGTGGGACCTGATCGGACACCTGCCGCTGCCGCTCGGCGTCGCCGGCCACGAGGGCTCGACCGTGCTGGTCGGCCTCAACGGGCTGCGGCTGCTGCGCGAGTCGGCATGGCGACGCGAGTGACCGGGGAGGCCCTGGTGACCAGGGCGATCCGGCGAAGCCCAGGAAGCGCGACGTCGATGTCGGATTCCCGCCAGACCCGGCCCGGCCGGTGGTCCATCCTGGACGCATGCAGACGGGAATGCACACCGACACCGAGCGCTGCGTGCGCGCCGTCCGGTCGAAGGACGCGCGCTTCGACGGCTGGTTCTTCACGGCGGTCGTGACGACCGGGATCTACTGCCGGCCCAGCTGCCCGGTGGTGCCGCCCAAGCCAGAGAACATGACCTTCCACCCGAGCGCGGCGGCCTGCCAGCAGGCCGGGTTCCGGGCGTGCAAACGCTGCCGCCCGGACACCAGCCCCGGCTCCCCGGAGTGGAACCGGCGCGCCGACCTCACCGCCCGCGCCATGCGGCTGATCGCCGACGGCGTCGTGGACCGAGAGGGCGTACCCGGCCTCGCCGCCCGGCTCGGCTACAGCACCCGGCAGGTCGAACGCCAGCTGCTCGCCGAGCTGGGCGCGGGCCCGCTCGCGCTCGCCCGCGCGCAACGCGCGCAGACCGCCCGCCTGCTCGTCGAGACGACCCCGCTGCCCATGGCGGACATCGCCTTCGCGGCCGGTTTCTCCTCCGTCCGGACCTTCAACGACACGGTCCGCGAGGTCTTCGCGCTCTCCCCGAGCGAGCTGCGCACCCGCGTGCCGCAGAGCAGCGTCGCCCGCACCACCCCGGGCGCCCTCTCCCTCCGCCTCCCCTTCCGCGCCCCCCTCAACCCCGACAACCTCTTCGGCCACCTCGCCGCCACCTCCGTACCCGGCGTGGAGGAGTGGCGGGAGGGCGCGTACCGGCGCACCCTGCGCCTCCCGTACGGTCACGGCATCGTGGCCCTCACCCCGAACCCCGACCACATCGCCTGCCGCCTCACCCTGAGCGACCTGCGCGACCTGACCGTCGCCATCAGCCGCTGCCGGCGCCTGCTCGACCTGGACGCCGACCCGCAGGCCGTCGACGACCAGCTGCGCACCGACGAGCTGCTCGCGCCGCTGGTCGACAAGGCGCCCGGCCGGCGTGTCCCGCGCACGGTGGACGAGGCGGAGTTCGCCGTACGGGCGGTGCTCGGCCAGCAGGTCTCCACCGCCGCCGCCCGTACCCACGCCGCCCGGCTGGTCACGGCACACGGCGACGCGGTCGACGACCCCGAGGGCGGTCTGACCCACCTCTTCCCGTCGGCGGCGGCGCTGGCGGAGGTGGACCCCGACACCCTGGCCATGCCCCGCACCCGCCGCACGACCTTCACCACCCTCGTGTCCCACCTGGCCGACGGCTCGCTCAACCTGGGCGTCGAGTGCGACTGGGCCGAGACCCGCGCCCGGCTCCTCGCCCTCCCCGGCTTCGGCCCCTGGACCGCCGACGTCATCGCGATGCGCGCCCTCGGCGACCCCGACGCCTTCCTCCCCACCGACCTCGGCATCCGCCGCGCCGCCGCCGAACTGGGCCTGCCCTCGACCCCGGCCGCGCTCACCGCCCGCGCGGCGGCCTGGCGGCCCTGGCGGGCGTACGCCGTCCAGTACCTGTGGGCGACCGACAGCCACCCGATCAACTTCCTGCCCGTGTGAGGAACAATCCGTGGGATCCCTGAAACAGCACACCGTGATCGACAGCCCGTACGGCGCGCTCACCCTCGTCGCGGAGGACGGCGCCCTGTGCGGCCTCTACATGACCGACCAGCGCCACCGCCCACCGGAGGAGACCTTCGGGGCGGCCGACGACGGGCCGTTCGCGGAGGCGGAGGAACAGCTGACGGCCTACTTCGCCGGTGAGCTGAAGGACTTCACCCTCGACCTGCGCCTGAACGGAACCCCGTTCCAGCGCACCGTCTGGGACCAGCTGCGCCGCATCCCGTACGGCGAGACCCGCACCTACGGCGAACTCGCCGCCGCCCTCGGCACCCCGAACGCCTCCCGCGCCGTCGGCCTCGCCAACGGCCGCAACCCGATCGGCATCATCGTCCCCTGCCACCGCGTCATCGGCGCGAGCGGCAGCCTCACCGGCTACGGCGGCGGCCTGGAACGCAAGCGGCGGCTGCTGGACTTCGAACGAGGCTCGGCGCTCTTCTAGTCACCCTGGGCGGTGCCGGGGCCCAGCCCGCGCAGCAGCTCGGGCAGGGCGGTGCCGATCGGCTCCCGGACCACCTCGTCGGCCAGGTCGTCGTACGGCGTCGGCTCGGCGTTCACGACGACCAGACGGGCCCCGTGGCCGACGGCCACGTCGGCCAGTCCGGCGGCGGGGTGCACCTGGAGGCTGGTGCCGACGGCGACGAACACCTGGCACGCCTTGCTGATGGCGACCGCCTCGCCCAGTACCACCGGGTCGAGGTGCTCGCCGAACATCACGGTCGCCGGCTTCAGGATGCCGCCGCACTCCAGACACGGCGGGTCGTCCTCACCGGCCGCGACCCGGGCGAGCGCGTCCTCCATCGGACCCCGGGCACGGCAGCCCGTGCACACGTAACGGCGCGCGGTGCCGTGCAGTTCGAGGACCTTGCGGGCGGTCAGCCCGGCGAGCTGGTGCAGTCCGTCCACGTTCTGCGTGATCACCCGGACCGGCACCCCCGACCGCTCCAGCTCGGCCACCGCGCGGTGCGCCGCGTTCGGCTCGGCCCGCAGCGCCCCGCTGTCGCGCCGCATCAGCCAGGAGCGGCGCCTGATCTCCGGATCGCCCATGTAGTACTCGTACGTGACGAGCTTCTCGGCCTCCGGATCGCGCCGCCACAGCCCGCTGGGGCCGCGGTAGTCCGGGATGCCGGAGTCGGTCGAGACGCCGGCACCGCTCAGGATGGCGACGAGGGGCTTGCTGGTCATGCGGTCGAGGGTAGGGCGACGGTGCGCGACCGGCGAACGGTTATCGGTCGACCCGGACGCCGTTCTCCAGCTCGGCCGTTCCGGACCCGTCCGCCAGCACGTCCAGCGCGGCGAGGACCCGGCCGTGCAGGGTGCCGCGCAGGTGGTCGCCCAGCTCCTCGCGTCGCACCAGCCGCCAGGACAGCAGCTCCTCCTCCTGCAACCGGATCGCCTTGAGCTCGTCCTCGGTCAGGACCCCGCCGTCGTACAGATAGGCCACGATCGGGGGCCGGCCCGCCCCGTGCACCCAGTCCACCGCCAGCAGCCGGCCGAGCCGGACGTCCAGCCCGATCTCCTCGACGGTCTCCCGCCACGCGCCCTGCCGCGGGGTCTCGCCGTCGTCGGACTCGATCGTCCCGCCGGGCAACGCCCAACCCTCGCGGTAGTTGGGCTCGACGAGGAGCACCCGTCCCTCCGCGTCCCGGAAGACCGCGGCCGCACCGGCGAGGACACGGGGGAGACCGGCGATGTAGGTGGCGTAGTCAGGAGTGGTCATCCCGGAAGCGTAACGAGCCCGCGGGCGGGCGCGGGGGGAACCCGGGCCGAAACCAAGTGAGTTGTACGCAAACTAGTTGCGCACAACCAAGTTGGTGGCTATGTTTCTCCGTGTCGGCGAAACAGCACCGCCTCGCCGGCCGAAGTACTCATCCGTCCCGTCCACCGGAAGGCAGCTACCACCATGGCGTTCATCACCGTCGGCCAGGAGAACTCCACCGACATCGAGCTGTACTACGAGGACCACGGCACCGGGCAGCCGGTCGTGCTCATCCACGGCTACCCGCTGGACGGCCACTCCTGGGAGAAGCAGGCCGCGGCCCTGCTGAAGGCCGGCTACCGCGTCATCACCTACGACCGGCGGGGATTCGGCCGCTCGAGCCAGCCCGCCACGGGCTACGACTACGACACCTTCGCCGCCGACCTCAACACCGTCCTGGAGACCCTGGACCTGCACGACGCCGTCCTCGTCGGCTTCTCGATGGGCACCGGCGAGGTCGGCCGCTACCTGGGCACCTACGGCTCCGCCCGTATCGCCAAGGCCGCCTTCCTGGCCTCCCTGGAACCCTTCCTGCTCAAGACCGACGACAACCCCGAAGGCGTCGACGGAGACATCTTCAGGGACATCGAGCAGGCCGTCACCGCCGACCGCTACGCCTACTTCACCTCGTTCTACGAGGACTTCTACAACCTCGACGAGAACCTCGGCACCCGGATCAGCGAGGAGGCCGTCCGCAACAGCTGGAACGTCGCCGCCGGCGCCTCCTGGTACGCGTCCCTGGCGGCCGTGGCGACCTGGACCACCGACTTCCGCGCCGACATCCCCAAGATCGACGTGCCGACGCTGATCCTGCACGGCACCGCCGACCGCATCCTGCCCCTCGAGGCCACGGGGGAGCGGTTCCACGCCGCGCTTCCGCAGGCCGAGTACGTCGTCGTCGAGGGCGCCCCGCACGGCCTGCTGTGGACCCACGCCCAGGAGGTGACCGACGCCCTGCTGTCCTTCCTCGCCAAGTAGCGGCGGTTCCACCTTGTGGGCAGGGGCATGACGGTCCGGCCGTCCTCCGGTTAAGGTCGCAGCGGCGCGACTGCCTTGACGTGCGCAAGGCTCGGAGAGCAAGGGGAGAGCAAGGTGGCTGACGCTGCAGTCGACGGGGCCCGGCGGGTACTCGTCGCCGCGGACAAGTTCAAGGGGTCGCTGACGGCCGTCGAGGTCGCCGAGCGGGTGACGGCCGGTCTGCGCCGCGTCGTGCCGGACCTCGGTGTCGAGGCCCTGCCCGTGGCCGACGGCGGTGACGGCACCGTCGCCGCCGCGGTCGCGGCCGGGTTCGAACGCCGGGAGGTACGGGTCGCCGGGCCCCTCGGCGACGAGGTGACGGCCGCGTTCGCGGTGCGCGAGCACACCGCGGTCGTGGAGATGGCGGAGGCCAGTGGCCTGCAGCGGCTGCCGGCCGGCGTCCTCGCACCGCTGACCGCGTCCACGTACGGCTCCGGAGAACTGCTGCGGGCCGCCCTGGACGCCGGGGCGCGGACGATCGTGTTCGGGGTCGGCGGCAGCGCGACCACCGACGGCGGCGCCGGGATGCTGTCCGCGCTGGGCGCGCGGTTCCTCGGCCGGGACGGGGAGCCGGTCGCGCCGGGCGGAGGCGGCCTCGCCGACCTGGCCTCGGCCGACCTGTCGGGCCTCGACCCGCGGCTGTCCGGCGTCGAGCTGGTACTCGCGAGCGACGTCGACAATCCGCTGACCGGGCCGAAGGGCGCCCCGGCGGTCTACGGTCCGCAGAAGGGTGCTTCCCCACAGGACGTGGACGCCCTGGACGCGGCCCTCGCGCACTTCGCGAAGGTGCTGGAGGGGACGGAGACCGTGGGCGCGCGCGCCGCCGAGTACGCCGCCTCGCCGGGCGCCGGAGCGGCGGGCGGCATCGGCTTCGGCGCGATGCTGCTCGGGGCGCGGTTCAGGCCCGGTATCGAGGTGATGCTGGACGTGCTCGGCTTCGCGCCGGCACTGGCGCGGGCGGACCTGGTGATCACGGGGGAGGGCTCGCTGGACGAGCAGACGCTGCACGGGAAGGCCCCGGCGGGCGTCGCCGCGGCGGCACGGGCGGCGGGCAAGGAGGTCGTCGCGGTGTGCGGGCGGCTCGCGCTGCCGGCCGAGGCGCTCGGGCGGGCCGGGATCCGGCGGGCGTACCCGCTGACGGACGTCGAGCCGGACGTGGCGAAGTGCATCGCCGACGCCGGGCCGATCCTGGAGCGGGTCGCTGAGCGCATCGCGCGGGACTTCCTGGCCTAGCCGGACGAGTCCCTCGCCCCGCCCGCCCCTTCCCGTACCGACTCGGGTGCTCCGATCGCCGGACAGGCCGGAGACCTCGCCCCTGTCCCGGCCGAGTCGGGCGGTGGTGGGCCTAGGGCGGGGGGCTGGGGGCGGAGCCCCGAGTAAGGCCCCGCCCCGAGTAAGGCCCCGCCCCGAGTAAGGCCCAGCCCCGAGTAAGGCCCCGCGCCGGGCGCGGACGAACGAAAGGGCCCCGAACCCAACCCGGGTCCGGGGCCCACTCGGCGGAGCGTCACGGCAGCTGCGCCGCCCGCGCCTCCCGTCGGTTGTCGCGGAAGTTGTTCACCCGCCGCGCCGTGGCGAACAGCGGAATCACCGCGCCCATCACCAACTGCAGCGCGCACCCGGTCTGCAGCAGCAGCTGCCCGCTCGGCGCGTCGAAGGCCCAGCCGGCCAGCAGCCCCATCGACAGGACGATCCACGACAGCATCGCCACGGCGAGGCGCCCCCGCGGCTTCGGGTACTCGACCCGGCTCACCATCAGCCAGGCCGTACCGATGATCGCCAGCAGCGTCGCCACGAAGGGCAGCTCCAGCAGGACGATCGACACCACCGTCAGTGCCCCGAACGGCGACGGCATGCCCTGGAAGGTGCCGTCCTTGACGGTGACGCAGGAGAACCGCGCGAGCCGCAGCACCACCGCCAGCAGCACCACGATCGCCCCCACCGCCGCCACCCGCTGGTACGCGTCGTCCGCGACCATGCCGTAGACGAGGACGAAGTACGCCGGCGCCAGCCCGAAGCTGATCAGGTCGGAGAGGTTGTCCAGCTCGGCGCCCATCGGCGAGCTGCGCAGCTTGCGCGCCACCAGGCCGTCGAACAGGTCGAAGATCGCCGCGCACAGCATCAGGATGACCGCGGTGGCCGCGCTGTGCCGGGCCATGCCCGACTCCTCGCTGCCCATGAGGTGCGGGATGAGGATGCCGGTGGTGGTGAAGTACACCGCCATGAAGCCGCACGTGGCGTTGCCGAGGGTGAGCGTGTCCGCTATCGACAGCCGGAGCGAGAGGGGCATCTCCTCCTCGTCGTCCACCTCGTCGGCCTCGGGCACCCACCCGGCCTGGGTCTGTGGATCAATCACGGTCAATTCGAGTCACCCCAGCCACCGTCTTCTGACCCACCTCGACCGCGACCTCCACACCCTCCGGCAGGTACAGGTCGACGCGCGAGCCGAAGCGGATCAGACCGATCCGGTCGCCCTGCTCGACCTTCGTGCCCTGCGGCAGGTACGGGACGATGCGGCGGGCCACCGCGCCGGCGATCTGGACCATCTCGATGTCGCCGAGCTCGGTGTCGAAGTGCCACACCACCCGCTCGTTGTTCTCGCTCTCCTTGTTGAAGGCCGGAACGAAACCACCGGGAACGTGCTCGACCGACGTGACCTCGCCGGCCAGCGGCGCCCGGTTCACGTGGACGTTGAGCGGGCTCATGAAGATCGCGACGCGGGTACGGCCGTCCTTCCACGGCATGATGCTCTGCACCACACCGTCGGCGGGCGAGATGACCCGGCCCTGGGTGATCTCGCGCTCGGGGTCACGGAAGAACCACAGCATCCCCGCCGCGAGCGCGGTGGCGGGGACGGCGACGGCCTTGGCGGCGCCGGAACGGCGGGCACGGAGAAGGCTGACGGCTGCGGTGGCGACGGTCGGCAGAAGCCACGGCGATGCTCCACGCGCGAGGCGTACGCCGGCCAGGCTGTCGCGAGATGCAGAGGTTTGGCTGTGGGGCATGGATGACCTTCGTAGCGGATGATGCCGCGCTTCGACGGGGGACGGCGGCTTTCCGGCGATCGTAGCGGCTTCCTGCCGCAACTGGGTAAGCCAGGAAGCCGAGTCGGCGGCCGAACAGTGCCTACGGGGTGTGACCTTCTTCTCCAAGAAAACACCCCGTATCCGGACATCTAACCCTGGAATCGATACTCTTCGAGCAGTCGGCGGCCGATGATCATTTTCTGGATCTCGGCGGTGCCTTCACCGATGAGCAGCATCGGGGCCTCGCGGTAGAGGCGCTCGATCTCGTACTCCTTGGAGAAGCCGTACCCGCCGTGGATTCGGAAAGCGTCCTCCACGACCTCCTTGCAGTATTCGGAAGCGAGGTACTTGGCCATACCCGCTTCCAGGTCGTTTCGTTCGCCCGAGTCCTTTTTGCGTGCAGCATTCACCATCATCGCATGAGCCGCCTCCACCTTGGTAGCCATCTCCGCGAGCTTGAACTGAATGGCCTGGTGCTGGGCGATCTGCTTGCCGAAAGTGTGACGCTGCTGGGCGTATCGCACACCCAGCTCGAAGGCGCGCTGGGCGACGCCGCAACCACGTGCCGCCACATTGACGCGGCCGACCTCGACACCGTCCATCATTTGGTAAAAACCTCGGCCGGTGACTCCGCCGAGCACGCGATTGGCCGGAATGCGCAGGCCGTCCATGATGAGCTCGGTGGTGTCGACGCCCTTGTAGCCCATCTTGTCGATCTTGCCCGGGATGGTCAGTCCGGGCCGGACCTCGCCGAAGCCGGGCTCCTTCTCCACGAGGAAGGTCGTCATCGACTTGTACGGGGCCGTGCCCTCGGGGTGACCCTCGTCACTCTTCACGAGAACGGCCACCAGGGACGACGTGCCGCCGTTCGTCAGCCACATCTTCTGGCCGTTCAGGACGTACTCCTCGCCGTCCTTCACCGCCTTCGAGGAGATCGCCGACACGTCCGAGCCGAGCGCCGGCTCGGACATCGAGAAGGCGCCCCGGATGTCCCCGGCGGCCATACGGGGGAGGAAGTGGTCCTTCTGCTCCTGCGTGCCGTGCTGCTTGAGCATGTACGCCACGATGAAGTGCGTGTTGATGATGCCGGACACCGACATCCAGCCCCGGGCGATCTCCTCCACGCACAGCGCGTAGGTGAGGAGCGACTCGCCCAGGCCCCCGTACTCCTCCGGGATCATCAGGCCGAACAGGCCGAGCTCCTTCAGTCCGTCGACGATGTCCTGCGGGTACTCGTCCCGGTGCTCCAGCTCGGTGGCGACCGGGATGATCTCCTTGTCCACGAAGTCGCGGACGGTGGAGAGGATCTCCCGCTGGACGTCCGTGAGGCCGTGGGTCTGGGCGAGGCGGCTCATCTACTTCCCCTGTTCCTTCAGCTCGGGCCGGCCGGGCTGCTCGCCGCCGCGCTCCTTGACGTACGTCTCGGTGGGCACCATCACCTTGCGGCGGAAGACGCAGACCAGCGTGCCGTCCTGCTTGTAGCCCTTGGTCTCGACGTGCACGATGCCGCGGTCGTTCTTCGACTTCGACGGCCACTTGTCCAGGACGGTGGTCTGGCCGTAGAGCGTGTCGCCGTGGAAGGTCGGCGCCACGTGCTTGAGCGACTCGATCTCCAGGTTGGCGATCGCCTTGCCGGAGATGTCCGGGACCGACATGCCGAGCAGGAGCGAGTAGACGTAGTTGCCGACCACCACGTTCTTGCCGAAGTCCGTCGTCGTCTCGGCGTAGTTCGTGTCCATGTGGAGCGGGTGGTGGTTCATGGTGAGGAGGCAGAAGAGGTGGTCGTCGTACTCCGTGACCGTCTTCCCGGGCCAGTGCTTGTACACCGCCCCGACCTCGAACTCCTCGTAGGTGCGTCCGAACTGCATCGCCCTCAGCCCTCCGGGATCTCGAACTTGCTGGTGCGCCGCATGCCGGCCGCACGTCCCTTGCCGGAGATCACCAGCGCCATCTTGCGGCTGGCCTCGTCGATCATCTCGTCGCCGAGCATCGCGGAGCCCTTCTTGCCGCCCGCCTCGGACGTGTAGTAGTCGTACGCGTCCAGGATCAGCTCGGCGTGGTCGTAGTCCTCCTGGGAGGGCGAGAAGATCTCGTTGGACGCCTCGACCTGGCCCGGGTGCAGCACCCACTTGCCGTCGAAGCCGAGGGCGGCGGCGCGCTGGGCGACCTCGCGGTAGCCGTCGACGTTGCGGATCTGGAGGTAGGGGCCGTCGATCGCCTGGAGGTCGTTGGCGCGGGCGGCCATCAGGATCTTCATCAGGATGTAGTGGTAGGCGTCCGCCGGGTAGCCGGGCGGCTGCTCGCCCACGACCAGCGACTTCATGTTGATGGACGCCATGAAGTCGGCCGGGCCGAAGATGATGGTCTCCACGCGCGGGGAGGCCTGCGCGATCTCGTTGACGTTGTTCAGGCCCCGCGCGTTCTCGATCTGCGCCTCGATGCCGATGCGGCCGACCTCGAAGCCCATCGTCTTCTCGATCTGGGTGAGGAGGAGGTCGAGGGCGACGATCTGCTGGGCGTCCTGGACCTTCGGCAGCATGATGCAGTCGAGGTTCGGGCCGGCGCCCTCGACGACGGTCACGACGTCGCGGTACGTCCACTCGGTCGTCCAGTCGTTGACGCGCACGACGCGGGTCTTGCCGGTCCAGTCGCCCTCGTTGAGGAACTTGACGATGGTGTGCCGGGCCTCCGGCTTGGCGAGGGGCGCGCAGGCGTCCTCCAGGTCCAGGAAGACCTGGTCGGCCGGGAGGCCCTGGGCCTTCTCCAGGAAGCGCGGGTTGCTTCCCGGGACCGCCAGGCAGGAGCGGCGGGGGCGAAGGCGGTCGACTGTCGTCATGCGGGGACCTCCAGGGGGTCGAGCTTGTTCGCGTTCCGGATCTCGTCGACGATCCGGCCGATGATTCCGGTGATGTCGAAGTCCTTCGGGGTGAAGACCGCGGCCACTCCCGCGGCCCGCAGTTCTTCGGCGTCACCGTTCGGGATGATGCCACCGGCGATCACCGGTATATCTGTGGCACCGGCCACACGGAGCCTTTCCAGCACGTCCGGGACGAGCTGGGCGTGCGAGCCGGAGAGGATGGACAGGCCCACCGCGTGCACGTCCTCGGCGACGGCGGCGTCCACGATCTGCTCCGGGGTGAGCCGGATGCCCTGGTAGACCACCTCGAACCCGGCGTCGCGGGCCCGCACGGCGATCTGCTCGGCGCCGTTGGAGTGACCGTCCAGGCCGGGCTTGCCGACCAGGAAGCGCAGCTTGCCGACGCCGAGGTCCTTCGCCGTCAGGTCCACCTTCCGGCGCACCCCGGACAGGGCGGAGCCCTCCTCGGCGGCGACCGCGACCGGCGCCGAGGACACCCCGGTCGGCGCGCGGAACTCGCCGAACACCTCGCGCAGCGCCCCGGCCCACTCGCCGGTCGTGACGCCGGCGCGGGCGCACTCCAGGGTGGCCTCCATGAGGTTGTCGGTGCCCTTGGCGGCCTCCTTCAGCTTGTCCAGGGCCTTGCAGGGGCGCGGGTGGTTGAAGGGCGGCTGGTAGCGGGTGTCGCGCCAGTGCTGGAGGGAGGCGATGACGCGGGCCTCCACCGCCGGGTCGACCGTCTGGATGGCGGTGTCCAGGTCGGCGGTCAGCGGGTTCGGCTCCGTGCCCTCGAAGGCGTTGACCCCGATGATCTTCTCCTCGCCGGACTCGATCCGGGCCCGGCGCTCGGCGTGCGAGGCGACCAGCTGCGACTTGAGGTAGCCGGACTCGACGGCGGCCATAGCGCCGCCCATCTCCTGGATGCGCTCGATCTCGGCGAACGCCTCCCCGACCAGCTCGTCGACCTTCGCCTCGACCACCTTCGAGCCCTCGAAGAGGTCGCCGTACTCCAGCAGGTCGCTCTCGTACGCCAGCACCTGCTGGATGCGCAGCGACCACTGCTGGTCCCAGGGCCGGGGCAGTCCCAGCGCCTCGTTCCAGGCCGGCAGCTGCACGGCACGCGCGCGGGCGTCCTTGGAGAGGGTGACGGCCAGCATCTCCAGGACGATCCGCTGGACGTTGTTCTCGGGCTGGGCTTCCGTCAGCCCCAGGGAGTTGACCTGGACGCCGTAGCGGAAGCGGCGGTGCTTGGGGTTCTCGATGCCGTAGCGCTCGCGCGTGACGCGGTCCCAGATCCGGCCGAAGGCCCGCATCTTGCACATCTCCTCGACGAAGCGGACGCCCGCGTTCACGAAGAAGGAGATGCGGCCGACCACGTCGCCCATGCGCTCCTCGGGCACCTGGCCGCCGTCGCGCACGGCGTCGAGCACGGCGATCGCGGTGGACATCGCGTACGCGATCTCCTGGACCGGCGTGGCGCCCGCCTCCTGCAGGTGGTAGCTGCAGATGTTGATCGGGTTCCACTTCGGGATGTGGGAGACCGTGTACGCGATCATGTCCGTCGTCAGGCGGAGCGAGGGCGCCGGCGGGAAGACGTGCGTCCCCCGGGACAGGTACTCCTTGACGATGTCGTTCTGGGTCGTGCCGCTGAGCTGGGTGATGTCCGCCCCCTGCTCCTCGGCGACGACCTGGTAGAGCGCCAGCAGCCACATGGCCGTGGCGTTGATGGTCATCGAGGTGTTCATCTGCTCCAGGGGGATGTCCTGGAAGAGCCGGCGCATGTCACCGAGGTGCGCGATCGGCACGCCGACCCGGCCGACCTCGCCGCGGGCGAGGACGTGGTCGGAGTCGTAGCCGGTCTGGGTCGGCAGGTCGAAGGCGACCGACAGACCGGTCTGCCCCTTGGCGAGGTTGCGCCGGTACAGCTCGTTGGACGCCTCGGCCGTGGAGTGACCGGCGTAGGTCCGCATGAGCCACGGCCGGTCCTTCTGACGCTCAGTCATGTGTGGCCTCCGCCGTCCTCAGATGTTCCGGAAGCGGTTGATGGCGTCGAGGTGCTGGGCGCGCTTCTCCTGGTCGCGCACGCCCAGGCCCTCCTCGGGGGCCATGCAGAGCACGCCGACCTTGCCCTGGTGGGCGTTGCGGTGGACGTCGTGGGCGGCCTGCCCGGTGTCCTCCAGGGAGTACACCTTGGAGAGGGTGGGGTGGATCTTGCCCTTGGCGATCAGGCGGTTGGCCTCCCACGCCTCGCGGTAGTTGGCGAAGTGGGAGCCGATGATGCGCTTCAGGGACATCCACAGGTAGCGGTTGTCGTACTCGTGCATGTAGCCCGAGGTCGAAGCGCAGGTGGTGATGGTGCCGCCCTTGCGGGTGACGAAGACGGAGGCACCGAAGGTCTCGCGGCCGGGGTGCTCGAAGACGATGTCGATGTCCTCGCCGCCGGTGAGTTCGCGGATGCGCTTGCCGAAGCGCTTCCACTCCTTGGGGTCCTGGGTCTGCTCGTCCTTCCAGAACCTGTAGCCCTCGGTGCTGCGGTCGATGATCGCCTCGGCGCCCATCGCCCGGCAGATGTCCGCCTTCTGCTCGCTGGAGACGACGCAGATCGGGTTGGCGCCGCCGGCCAGCGCGAACTGGGTGGCGTAGGAGCCGAGGCCGCCGCTCGCGCCCCAGATGAGCACGTTGTCGCCCTGCTTCATGCCGGCGCCGTTGCGGGAGACCAGCTGGCGGTAGGCGGTGGAGTTGACCAGGCCGGGGGCGGCGGCCTCCTCCCAGCTGAGGTGGTCCGGCTTCGGCATCAGCTGGTTGGACTTCACCAGCGCGATCTCGGCGAGACCGCCGAAGTTGGTCTCGAAGCCCCAGATCCGCTGCTCGGGGTCGAGCATCGTGTCGTTGTGGCCGTCGGACGACTCCAGCTCGACGGAGAGGCAGTGCGCGACGACCTCGTCGCCGGGCTGCCAGGCGTTGACGCCCGGCCCGGTGCGCAGGACGACGCCCGCCAGGTCGGAGCCGATGATGTGGTACGGCAGGTCGTGGCGCTTGGCCAGCTCGTTGGTGCGGCCGTAGCGCTCCAGGAACCCGAACGTGGACAGCGGCTCGAAGATCGAGGTCCACACCGAGTTGTAGTTGACCGAGGAGGCCATCACGGCCACCAGGGCCTCGCCGGGGCCCAGCTCGGGCACCGGCACCTCGTCCAGGTGGATCGACTTGCGCGGGTCCTTGTCGCGGGTTTCGAGGCCCGCGAACATCTCGGTCTCGTCCTTGTGCACGGTGATCGCGCGGTACGACTCGGGCAGCGGCAGGGCGGCGATGTCGGCCGGCGTGGAGTCGGTCGACTGGATCGCGTCCAGGATGTCCTTCACGGTCACGGTGTTGCCTCCGGCGGTGAGCGCCCCGAGGGAGGGGCGCTGGGGGGTACGTCGGTGCTGATGAGGGTGGGTGAGGGTGCCTGTGACGCAGGCGCTCGGGCGCGCAGGGGATGAGGTGCGGGGACAGCCCGAACACCTTCAACGTATGACACCCCGTGTCACCCCGCAAGGCACTGAGTGCCAGAAAATGCTCTCAGATGAAATCTTTACGCGACAGATGAGCGATGATCGATCGGGCAGGGGTCAGGGGGCCGCCTAAAAGGGGCGCGGGCACGCAAAAACGGCCACCCGACGGGTGGCCGTTGTCACAGTGGACGAAGCGGGTTCAGCGCTCCTTGAGTGCCTGCTCGATGGTGCGCATCACCTCGTGCAGTGGCGCGTCGGTACGCGCGACGGTCACCAGCACTTCGCCCTGCACGGAGGCCGACGAGGCGGCCGGCCGCGCGGCGGAGGCCGTGCCGCGCCCGGCACCGATGCCCGTGCCGAACGTCTTGCGGACGATCGCGAAAGCGTGGTCGAGCTGGGTCTCCACGTCCCCCTGCCCGCCCGCCCGCAGCCAGCGCCGCAGCACGTGGTTGTGGGCGGTGACCACGGCGGACGCGGCGACCTCGGCCAGCAGCGGGTCGTCGTTGGCGTCGTCGTCGTGCGCGTGCTCGTCGAAGTGGCCGAGCAGATAGCGGGTGAACAGGCGCTCGTAGCGGGCCACCGACGCGATCTCGGCCTCGCGCAGGGTGGGTACCTCACGCGTCAGCTTGTAGCGGGCGACCGAGATCTCCGGCCGGGCCGCGTACATCTTCATGACTTCCTTGATACCCCGGCACACCGTGTCGAGCGGGTGCTCGTGCGCGGGCGCCGCGTTGAGCACCGCCTCGGCGCGGACCAGGGTGTCGTCGTGGTCCGGGAAGATCGCCTCTTCCTTGGAGCGGAAGTGACGGAAGAAGGTGCGGCGGGCGACCCCGGCCTGCGCCGCGATCTCGTCGACGGTGGTCGCCTCGTACCCCTTGGTCGCGAACAGCTCCATCGCCGCCGCCGCCAGCTCCCGGCGCATTTTGAGCCGCTGCGCGGCGGCTCGGCTGCCGGCCGCGCTCTCCGGCGCGTCGGGCGTGGCTGGTGTACGTGAGGACTTGGCGGGCTGGGACATGCCATGAACGTACTGCATGTGCCCGCAATCATGCGCGTGACCGGGGATTCCCCGGCCCGAGGAGGGCCGGGGAGACCCGCCCGGGGAGGCCGGGGGAGACCCGCCCGGGGAGGGCGGCGGAAACCCGCCCGGACCGAGCAGTCCGCCCCAGTCCTCCCCGGACCGGAACCGGTCGCCGGGGCCGGATTCAGCGGCGGGCATACTCGCGGAAGCCGCGGCCCGTCTTGCGGCCGAGGCAGCCCGCGGCCACCAGGTGCTCCAGCAGCGGCGCCGGGGCCAGGCCCGGGTCGCGGAACTCGCGGTGCAGGACCTTCTCGATGGCGAGCGAGACGTCCAGACCGACCACGTCCAGCAGCTCGAAGGGGCCCATCGGATAGCCACCGCCCAGCTTCATCGCCGCGTCGATGTCGTCGAGCGTCGCGTAGTGCTCCTGGACCATCTTCACGGCGTTGTTGAGGTACGGGAACAGCAGCGCGTTCACGATGAACCCGGCCCGGTCGCCGCAGTCCACGGCGTGCTTGCGGATCTTCGCGCAGACCTCGCGGACGGTGGCGTGCACGTCGTCCGCCGTCAGCACGGTGCGGACCACCTCGACCAGCTTCATGGCCGGCGCGGGGTTGAAGAAGTGCATGCCGATCACGTCCTGCGGACGCGAGGTGGCGCGGGCGCAGGCGACCACGGGCAGCGAGGAGGTGGTGGTGGCCAGCACCGCGCCCGGCTTGCAGACCTTGTCCAGCGTGGCGAACAGCTGCCGCTTGACCTCCAGGTCCTCGGCGACCGCCTCCAGCGCCAGGTCGACGTCGGCGAAGTCGTCGTACGTACCGGTCGGCGTGATCCGTTCCAGCGTCCGCGCGGCGGCCTCGGCGGTCAGCCTGCCCTTGTCGACGCTGCGGGCCAGGGACTTGCCGATCCGGGCCTTGGCCGTCACCGCCTTCTCCGCGCTGCGGGCGGCGAGCACGACCTCGTAGCCGGCCTTCGCGAACACCTCGGCGATGCCGGACGCCATGGTGCCCGAGCCCGCGACGCCCACCGCGCGGACGGGACGGCCGGTCACCGGACCGCCACCCGCGCTCGGGGTCAGCGCGTCCGGCACGACGGCCGCGCTGCCCGGCGCCTCGTAGGTGTAGAAGCCGCGCCCCGCCTTGCGGCCCGTCAGACCCGCCTCGCTGAGCTGCCTCAGGATCGGCGCCGGGGCGTGCAGACGGTCGTGGGAGGCGGCGTACATGGCCTCCAGGACCGTACGCGCGGTGTCCACGCCGATCAGGTCCAGCAGGGCCAGCGGCCCCATCGGCAGGCCGCAGCCGAGCCGCATCGCGGCGTCGATGTCCTCGCGGGAGGCGTAGTTCGCCTCGTACATCGCCGCGGCCTGGTTGAGGTACCCGAACAGCAGGCCGTCGGCGACGAACCCGGGCCGGTCACCGACCGCGACGGGCTCCTTGCCGAGGTCCAGCGCGAGGTCGGTGACCGCCGTGACGGCGCCCGGCGCGGTCAGCACCGAGGAAACGACCTCCACCAGCTTCATCGCGGGGGCCGGGTTGAAGAAGTGCAGGCCCAGCACCCGCTCCGGGCGGGCCGAGTCGGCGGCCAGCCGCGTCACGGACAGCGCGTTGGTGCCGGTCGCCAGGATCGTCCCGGGACGCACGATCCCGTCCAGGTCCCGGAACACCTGCTGCTTGATCTCGTACGACTCCGGGGTCACCTCGATCACCAGGTCGGCGTCGGCGGCCGCCCGCAGGTCGGTGGAGGTGCGGATCCGGGCGAGGGCGTCGGCGCGCTCCCGCTCGGTGAGGCGTCCGCGCTCGACGGCGCGGGCGGTGGAGGACTCCAGCGCGGCGACGGCCGTCGCGGCCTGCGCCTCGCTGATGTCGATGCCGACGACGTCACGGCCGGCCCGGGCCAGGACCTCGGCGATGCCGGTGCCCATGGTGCCGAGGCCGACGACGGCGATGGTCCGGAGCGGGGACAGAGGGGTGTCGGACAGGGGAGTGGCCATCGCGGGACTCCAGGAATGAGGGTGACGACGGGAACACGCCCGGGTACGCGAAGGGGCGTACCGGGTGCGTGAGGAAGGAAGTGCGGGTGGTGCCGGGCCGACTGGCGCACACGCCCGGTGCCGCGTCGGAGGGCGTGCACACGCCGTCCGACGGCGGTTTCCGACCGGCCCTGTCCCGAGGCCGAGTCGTACTGCGGTACCGGGGACACCCGGATACCGAACCGACTGCTCTCACGGCGGCTGCGTCACCAGGCCACCGGGAGGAGTTGCGGCGAGTGGGTAACTCGCTCGTCTGAGCTTAACTCGCGGGTAACGAGCGCGCCAGCCCCCGGTGTTCGTGATGCACGTCCCACGCGCCCTGTGACGCCCCTAACCTCGGTGTCATGGACGAAGAGTTGCGAGCGCTCACGGAGCGCTTACGGGCCGAGTCGGTCGACGCGCCGGGTGCCCCGGCGGCGTACGACCGTCTCGTGGCGACCGGGGACCCGGACGAGCTGGCCGCGGTGCTCACCGAGCCCGGACACCCGCTGTGGGCCCGGGAACTGGCCGCGTTCCGGCTGGGCGTGGCGGGGGACCGGCGGGCCTTCGAGTCCCTCGTGCTGTTGCTGAACCACCGCGACCCACCCCGCTGCGCCTCCGCCGCCCACGCCCTCGCCCGGCTCGGCGACCCCCGCACCGCCCGCGCCGCCGCCGCCCTCGCCACCAACGAACTACGGGTCGCCTACGCCCTGCACCCGGTGCGGCTGCTGGTCGAACTGCGGGCTCCCGAGTCCGTGCCCGCCCTCATCACCACGCTGGAGCGACGGCTGCGCCCGCACGACCCGTACCGGCGCGTGGCGCTCGCCTGTGTCGAGGGCCTCGGTACCCTCGGCGACGACCGGGCAGGCCCCGTCCTGAACGACGCGCTCGCCCACCCGGCGCTGGCCGAGGCGGCGGTGCGGGCGCTGGCGCGCATTCCGGGGCAGCGGTGAGCCGTCAGCCGGTCAGGTCTCTGGTGTACCGCACCTCGGGTACCGAGACCCCCTCCACCTCGAACGGCTCCTCGGCACCGTCGGCGCGGAAACCCGCCCGTTCGTAGAAGCGCCGGGCGCGGGCGTTGCCCTCGAGCACCCACAGCAGCATGCGGGCGTGCCCGGCGGCCTTGCTCCGGCGCACCGACTCCCGGAGCAGGGCCTGTCCGACTCCGGTGCCGAAGCACGCGGTGTCGACGTACAGGGCGTACAACTCCGCGTCGGCAGGGTGCGGTTCGCCGCTCCGGTACGGACCGTGGCAGGCCCAGCCGACGACCTGGCCCGTGTCGTCCTCGGCGACCAGGTTCACCACGCCGTCCGGGGCACGGGTGAGGAAGTCGCGGCGCCGTTCGGCGTCCTCGCTCACGTCGAGCCCGTCCAGGTACGGCTGCGGCACGAGGCCCCGGTACGCCGTCTGCCAGCCACGGACGCGGATCGCGGACACGCGGTCGCAGTCGACGAGCTCCATCTCCCGCACCCGGGCCCGGGGCCCGCTCACGGGGCCACGACCGCGAACGCCTCGATCTCCATCAGGAAATCCGGCCGGACCAGTGAGGCGACCTGTACCGCCGACGCGGCCGGGAGCCGGTCGTCGGGTATGTGCTCGGCGCGGGCCGCGCGGATCGCGGACATGTGTGCCATGTCCGTGACGAAGAAGGTCAGCTTCACCACGTCGTCGAAGGTCGCCCCGGCCGCCGCCAGACACCGCCGCAGGTTCTCGAAGACCTGGCGGGCCTGAGCCGCCGGATCGTCCTCGCCGACGAGCTTGCCGTCCTCGTCCAGCGCGAGTTGGCCGGAGACGGCCACGAACCGCCCGGTGCCGAGGACGACATGGGTGTACTGGGCGGCGGGCGCGACGCCCTCGGGGGCGGGAATCCTGGTCAGTTCACTCATGCGTCCATGGTGGACCGGCGGAGACCGGCAGCTCGGCGGCCACGCCGCCGACTTCGACGACTACGGCGGTTTCGACCGGGTTGCCGTCCAGATGTGTTCCCACCCTTTGAACACCGGGGAGCGCCGGTACGCGACCGCCGGGGGTGAGGCCGTGGTCGGGCGCGCGGGACGCGGATGGCCGTTCGCGTCGGGGCCCGGCCTGCCCCCTGGCGTCGCCCTGGTGGCGGAGGCCGGGGCGAAGGTGGCAGGACAGCAGGACAGCAGGACAGCAGGACAGCAGGACAGCAGGACAGGAGGCCGTCGCCGCATCGCGGGCCTGACGGCCTGCCGGCCGCTCCTGGTCCGCGACGCGGAAGAACGACCGGCCCGGTGCGGAGGGACCGCCGCGGAAAGTGGTGCGCCTGCCGTGGCGTGCGGCCACGCGCCGGGGTGTCCGCTCTCAGATGAGGGAGAGCTGGACCGGCTCGGCCGGCGTGGGCTCGGCCTCAGGTTCCGGCGGCGTGATCCGCCGCGGCGTCCCCGCGCGCGTGGGTCCGATGCCGTACTCCCGGGCCAGGTCGTGCACCTGGCGCGTGACTCGGCGCTGGTACCACTTCGGGGCGTAGGCGCCCTCCGCGTACAGCCGCTCGTACCGGCGTACCAGGTGCGGGTGGTGCTGTCCGAGCCAGGCCATGAACCACTCCCGGGCGCCCGGCCGCAGATGCAGCACCAGGGGCGTCACCGACGTGGCGCCGGCGGCGGCGATCGCCCGCACCGTCGCGCGCAGTTGGGCCGGCTCGTCGCTCAGGAACGGGATGACCGGTGCCATCAGCACCCCGCAGCCGATGCCGTGCTCGCCGAGGGTCCGTACGACCTCCAGGCGGCGTTCCGGCGCGGGCGTCCCCGGTTCCACGGTGCGCCACAGCTCGGGGTCGGTGAAGCCGACCGAGACCGAGATCCCCACGTCCGTCACCCGTGCCGCCCGCGTCAGCAGGTCCAGGTCGCGCAGGATCAGCGTGCCCTTGGTCAGGATCGAGAAGGGGTTGGCCCGCTCGGTGAGGGCCGTGATGATGCCCGGCATCAGCCGGTAGCGGCCCTCGGCGCGCTGGTAGCAGTCGACGTTGGTGCCCATCGCCACGTGCTCGCCCTGCCAGCGGCGCGACGCCAGCTGGCGTCGTAGCAGCTCGGGCGCGTTCACCTTGACGACGATCTGGGAGTCGAAACCGAGTCCCGTGTCCAGGTCCAGATAGCCGTGCGTCTTGCGCGCGAAGCAGTACACGCACGCGTGCGTGCAGCCCCGGTAGGGGTTCACCGTCCATTCGAACGGCATGCGCGAGGCGCCCGGCACGCGGTTGAGGATCGAGCGGGCCCGCACCTCGTGGAAGGTGATGCCGCGGAACTCGGGCGTGTCGAACGTGCGGGTGGTGACCGCGTCCGCGCCGAAAAGCGCGGGGTCGGCGGCCCGGGCGTGGTCGGAGTCCGTGAGGTTCTCCCAGCGCATGGCGCCTCCTCGGTAGTACTGCGCCCACACAATAGAACACATGTTCCCTTGATCGTGCGGACGAGTCGCGCGGAGCCGCTTCGCGCCCCCCGATTTGGTGGCCGGGCGGTGGGGTGGTTGGCTTGCCCCGACCCCGAGAACCAGGCCCTGGAGGAACCCGATGGCGCAGGTCGAGGCGGAGACGGAGCGGATCGTCGCGGCGGACGCGGAGACGGTGTTCGACACCCTCGCCGACTACAGCGGCACCCGCGCGAAGCTGCTGCCCGAGCACTTCAGCGAGTACGAGGTCCGCGAGGGCGGCGACGGCGAGGGCACCCTCGTGCACTGGAAGCTCCAGGCCACCAGCAAGCGCGTCCGCGACTGCCTGCTGGAGGTCACCGAGCCGACCGACGGTGAACTCGTCGAGAGGGACCGCAACTCCTCCATGGTCACCACCTGGCGGGTCACCCCTGCCGGGGAGGGCAGGTCCCGGGTGGTCGTCGCCACCACCTGGCAGGGTGCCGGCGGCATCGGCGGCTTCTTCGAGAAGACCTTCGCGCCCAAGGGGCTCGCCCGGATCTACGACGCGATGCTGGCCAAGCTCGCCGCCGAGGTCGAGAAGTAGCCAAAGGGCAAGCCGCGTACGGTCGTTGAGCGGCCGTCGGCGGCCTCACCGGTTCGAGTGATCCCCGCGGGATACCGTTGCGCGCCGTAACTTTTCGCACTTGTTCGCAGTTGTCGCATCTGGCGGCAATTGTGAGCAGGTGTGACGAGGGGAGCGGCGCGTGGGCGGGATCACTCTGGTGCAGGAGGAACCGGCCGCGGCACCCCCGACGCCTCCCGAGCCCCCCGCTCCCGGGCCGGAGTGGGACGCCGGGCTGAGCCCGCGCCGGGTCCGGCTGGTCTTCGTCGGGCTGATGCTGGCCCTGCTGCTCGCCGCCCTGGAGCAGATGATCGTCGCCACGGCGCTGCCGAAGATCGTCGGCGAGCTGCACGGCCTGGACAAGATGTCCTGGGCGATCACCGCCTACCTGCTCACCTCCACCGTCGGCCTGCCGATCTACGGCAAGCTCGGCGACCTCTTCGGACGCAAGGGCGTCTTCCAGTTCGCCATCCTGGTCTTCGTCGTCGGCTCGGCACTCGCCGGCCGGGCCCAGACCATGGACCAGCTGATCGCCTTCCGCGCCGTGCAGGGCGTCGGTGCGGGCGGCCTGATGATCGGTGTGCAGGCGATCATCGCGGACATCGTGCCGCCCCGCGAACGCGGCCGGTTCATGGGCCTGATCGGCGCCGCCTTCGGACTCGCCTCGGTCGCCGGCCCCCTGCTGGGCGGCTACTTCACCGACCACCTGTCCTGGCGCTGGTGCTTCTACATCAACGTGCCCTTCGGCCTGGTCACCATGGCCGTCGTCGCCGTCGTCCTGAAGCTCCCCAAACCGCGGGCCAGGGCCCGCCTCGACATCCTCGGCGCGCTGCTGCTCGCCGCCGCCTCGACCTGCCTGGTGCTGCTCACCAGCTGGGGCGGCACGGAGTACGAGTGGGGCTCCGAGGTCATTCTCGGCCTCGCCGCCGGAGCGGCCGGGGCGACCCTCCTCTTCCTGGTCGCCGAGCACTTCGCGCCCGAACCGCTGATCCCGCTGCGGCTGTTCCGGGACTCCGTCTTCAACGTCACCGGCCTGGTCGGCCTCGTCATCGGTGTCGCCCTGTTCGGCGCCGCCAGCTATCTGCCGACCTTCCTGCAGATGGTCGACGGCGCCACCGCCACCGAGTCCGGCCTGCTGATGCTGCCGATGATGGGCGGCATCGTCGGCGCCTCGATCATCTCCGGCCAACTCATCAGCCGTACCGGGCACTACCGGTCCCACCCGATCCTCGGCAGCGCCCTGTCCGTCGTCGGCATGTGGCTCCTGTCCCGGCTCGACGCCGACACACCCCGCCTGAACTACAGCATCTGGATGGCCGTCCTCGGCGCCGGAATCGGCATGGTGATGCCGGTCCTGGTCCTCGCCGTGCAGAACTCCGTGCGCCCCGCCGACCTCGGCACCGCCACCAGTGCCAACAACTACTTCCGGCAGATCGGCGGCAGCGTCGGCGCGGCCGTCTTCGGCACCCTCTTCGCCGACCGGCTCACCGACGCCCTGACCGACCGGCTCCCCGCCGAGGCGGGCGCCGGACTGCCCGACGCCGAGGCCATCACCCCGGAGCTCGTCCACTCCCTGCCCCCGGCGCTGCGCGAGGCCTACATCGGGGCGTACGCCGACGCCATGCCGCGGATCTTCCTCTACCTGGTACCGGTACTCGTCCTCGGGCTGCTCATCGCCTGCTTCCTCAAGGAGAAACCCCTGGTGTCCCACAACGCCCCCGTCACCGAGCCGGAGACCGCGCAGCACGTCGCCCCCGTCCCGCAGGCCCGGTCGCCGTACGCCGCCGGCATCCCCGTCTGCGGCACGGTGCAGCACCCCGACGGCACCGTCGTGCCCCGCGCGGCGCTCACCCTCATCAACGTCGGCGGACAGCAGATCGGCCGGGGCGCCAGCGGCGACGACGGCCGCTACGCGCTGGCCACGCCCGGCTCGGGGTCGTACGTCCTGATCGCCGCGGCCGGCGGTCACCAGCCGCAGGCGGTCTCCGTGACCGTCGGCGAACGCCCGGTGGAACTGGACGTGGTCCTCGGCGGCGCCGGGCGCCTCGCCGGCAGCGTGCTCACCGCGGACGGCAGCCCCGTGCGCGACGCGATCGTCACGCTCACCAACGTCCACGGCGAGGTCGTCGCCACCACCCGCAGCGGCCGGGAGGGCGGTTACGTCATCACCGAGCTGGTGGCCGGCGAGTACACCCTCGCCGGCAGCGCCCCCGCCTTCCGCCCGGCCGCGCTGCCCGTCAGTGTCCAGGCCGCCCGGGAGACCCGCCAGGACATCGAGCTGGCCGGCGGCGCCGTGCTGCGCGGCACCGTGCGGGCCGGCGGGGGACGGGCCGTGGAGGACGCGCGCGTGACGCTGCTCGACGCGGCCGGCAACGTGGTGGACACGCTGACCACCGGGCCGGACGGCACCTTCCGGTTCGTCGACCTGTCGTCCGGCGAGTACACCGTCATCGCCGCCGGCTACCCGCCCGTCGCGACCGTGCTCCAGATGGCCGGCGGCGGCCGCACGGAACGCGACCTCCAACTCGGGCACGAGGACTGAGACCGGACACCGGCGCGCGGGCGCGCGCCGGTGTGTTCGCGCGCCACCAATTCCCCCGTTGCCGCACCTGGTCACCGGCCACCGCCGTACGGTGGTGACGGCGACACAGATCCTGCGGAGCCGTGGGGAGAGAGGGCCTGACGCCATGGACCATGGCACCGAGCGGGACACACCTCCAGGCCGCCGGGCCGGACCCGGCGCCGTACCCGCGGACCCCGTGGCCGGCCGTGTCCCGCTGGCCGTCGTCGTGGTCGACCGCGACGGACTGGTCTCCCACTGGAGCCGGGGCGCACGACGGCTGTTCGCCCTGCCCAAGGAGGAGGCGATCGGCCGGCCCGCCCCCGACCTGCTGCCCGTCTCGGGTGCGCTCCCCGACGCGGAGGACGCCACCGCGTACGGCTCGTCCGCGGCGGCCTACGACGGCTTCGGACCCGGCCTGGCGACCTCCCTCGACGGACAGCTGTCCTACCCGGCGGCGGGCCGGGCCCGCCTGACCGTCCCGGGCAACGACCGCGTCGACGTGCTGTGGTGGGCGTACCCCCTGGTGGGGCCCGGCCCGGAACGGCTGCTCGTGCTGGCCGCCGACGCGGACGGGCTGCGGCGGGACTTCGCCGGCGGGAGCGCCGGGGAGGCGACCGTCGAGCGGATCGCACCCGGCTTCGCGCTGCACACCGACTTCCCCGGCGCCGACGAACTCGCCCGCCGCCTCCCCGAGATCCTGCCCAGCATGAGCGTGGGCGAGAGCGCCCGCATCGTCGCGCAGGTCCTCGAACTGGGCTACCCGGTCCTGGAGTTCAGCCGGAACGACCGGGTGCCCGTCACCCCCGACTGGGGCGTGCCCCGGCGCGCCGGGCGCAGGGCGCGCCGCGAGCGGGCGGCCCGGGCACTCGCGGCCGGCGAGCCGGTGCCGGAGGACCTGCGGGACGAGGCCGAGGACCTGGAGTACGCGGCCGTCCGCGAACGCCTGGAGTTCCTCAACGAGGTCAGCGGACGCATCGGCACCTCGCTCGACCTCTCCCGGACCGTCGTCGAGGTCAGCCGGGCCGTCGTCCCCCGCTTCACCGACGTCGCCGGCACCTATCTGCGGGAGCAGGTCGTCGCCGGCGAGGGATTCCCCGACGGTGTGCCGGACACGACGACGATGTGGCACCGGGTCGCCCTGGAACACACCGACGAACCCGGCCGCTGGGACGACGTCGTACCGGTCGGCGAGGCCATGCCGTTCCCGGCGCACACCCCCTTCTTCCAGTGCATGACCACCGGCGAACCCGTCCTGGTGCCCCGCATCAGCGAGGAGATGGGCCACTCCATCGCCTCCCAGTTCGAGAAGCGGGACATCCGGCCGCTCATCACGGGCCGCTCGATGCTGCTGGTGCCCCTGAAGGCGCGCGACGTCGTCCTGGGCTTCATGATCCTTCTCCGGCACCCGGAGCGGCCCGTCTTCAACGACATGGACCGGGTCACCGGCGCCGAACTCGCCGCCCGCGCGGGCCTCGTACTCGACAACGCGCGCATGTACACCTACCAGGAGAACGTCGCCGAGACGCTCCAGGACAGCATGCTCCCGCACATCCCGGAGCACATGGCCGGCTGTGACATCTCCACCCGCTACCTGCCCGGCACCCTCCTCGGCCGTGTCGGCGGCGACTGGTTCGACTCGGTCAAACTGCCCGGCGCCCGCACCGCCCTCGTCGTCGGCGACGTGATGGGCCACGGACTCAACTCGGCCGCCATGATGGGCCAGTTGCGCACCGCCGTGCAGACCATGGCCGGCCTCGACCTGCCGCCCGCCCAACTGCTGCGCCACCTCGACGACCTCGCCCGGCGGCTCGGCGACACCCACCTGGCGACCTGCCTGTACGTCGTCTACGACCCCATCGCCGGGGAACTGCACCTCGCCAACGCCGGCCACATCCCGCCCGTCCTGGTCCGCGCCCAGGACGGTGCCGGCGAGCTGCTCGACCTGCCCACCGGGGCGCCGATCGGCGTCGGCGGGGTGCCCTTCGAAACGGTACGCGTGCGGGTGGAGCCCGGCGACCGGCTGGTGATGTGCACCGACGGCCTGGTGGAGGTGCGCGGCGAGGACATCGGCGTCGGCCTCGCCACCCTCTGCGAGTCCGCCGCCCACCCGGCCGCCTCCATGGACGACGCCTGCGACACCATCATCCGCGCGCTGGGCACCCACGGGGGCCGCAGGGACGACGTGGCCCTGCTGATGGCACGGCTGGGCGGCATCGAGCCCGACGCCGTCGCCACATGGCGCATCGACCACCACCCGGCCGAGGCCGGCCGGGCCCGGGCGGCGGTCCGCGAGCAACTCCACGACTGGGCGCTGCCCGCGAACGTGGCCGACACCGCCGAACTGATGGTCAGCGAGCTCGTCACCAACGCCCTGCGGCACGCCCACACCCGCCCCGTCGAGCTGCGCCTGGTCCGCGCCGACACGCTGCTGTGCGAGGTGGACGACGACGACCACGAACTGCCGGCACTGCGCGGCGCCGGTCCCGACGACGAGACCGGGCGCGGGCTGCGCGTGGTCAGCACCCTCGCCCGTGAATGGGGCGCGAGCCGTACGAAGGCGGGCAAGACCGTGTGGTTCGAGCTGACGCTGCCCCGCCGCTGAGTCGTCACACGCCGTCAGGGGGCGCGCAGGGTCCCCCTGTCCGACAAAGGTGTGCGCCGGGCGCTTGTGGCCGTGCGCCGGGCGCGATACACCGTACGGGCCCGTCACTCCGGCGGGCCGTACGTCGCACCTGGGGAGACGGGCATGAGCGTCACGAATCGGTACCGGAACGCCTGGGAGAGCTTCTGGAGCGAGGCGCCCGGAGGCCAGGGGGCGGTGTTCTGGGACGCGGAGCCCATGCTGACCGCCGGGCGGCACCTGGCGTACTTCGAGCCGCACCTGACCGACCCCGGCCTGCCGTTGATAGACCTCGGATGCGGCAACGGCACCCAGACCCGGTACTTCGCGGACCGCTTCCCGCACGTCGTCGGCGCCGACCTGGCCACCGCCGCCCTCGACCACGCCCGCCACGCCGACCCCGCCGGCCAGGCGGTGTACCGGCAACTGGACGCCGCCGACAAGGCCGAGGCGGAAACGCTGCACGCGGAGCTGGGCGACGCCAACGTCTACGTGCGGGGCGTCCTGCACCAGTGCGAGCCCGACGACCGCCGGCCACTGGCCGACGCCCTCGCCGCACTCGTCGGCGTACGCGGCCGCGCCTTCCTGGTGGAACCGTCCCAGGAGGCCGGGACCGTGCTGACGGGACTGGCCCGGGGGCCCGAGGGGCCCCCGGCCAAGCTGGCACCCGTCCTGCGGCACGGCCTGACCCCCGGCGCGATCCCCGACGAGGCGGTACCGGAGTACCTGGGCGCGGCCGGCCTCACCGTCCTGGCGAGCGGTCAACTCCCGCTGTTCACCACGGAGTACACACCGGACGGCACACGGATCGAACTGCCGTCGACGTGGGTGGTGGCGGGGCGGCGCGAGTGACGGACGCGCCGGGTGGTGAGCGAGCCCGGCGCGTGCTGTCCCGGGGCAGGCGTCGAGCCCGTTCCGAGCCTGCGGCGGGAGCGGCGCCTGCGCCCCGCCGCAGGCGCCGCATCCGAGGCTCGCGCACCCGCCCGGCACGTCGGTCGGGCGCGGGCCGGCGTCGGGCGGCCGCCGCTCCACGACCGGCCGATCGCATGGAAAGAGCTGGTCGTAGCCCGTACGAGGTGAGTTCAGTGGTCCGGACCACCGATAGTTATCCACAGCTCTGGCCGAGGCGGCCGGGCAGCGCGTACGGTTTCGAGGCATGAAGATCCTCATCAGCGCCGACATGGAAGGCGCCACCGGTGTCACCTGGCCGGCCGACGTGCTGCCGGGGACGCCGCAGTGGGAGCGGTGCCGGTCGATGTTCACCTCGGACGTGAACGCCGCCGTGCTGGGTTTCCTCGACGGCGGTGCCGACGAGGTGCTCGTCAACGAGGCGCACTGGACCATGCGCAACCTGCTCCTGGAGCAGCTCGACGAGCGGACGCAGATGCTCACCGGCCGGCACAAGGCGCTGTCCATGGTGGAGGGCGTCCAGCACGGGGACGTGGACGGCATCGCGTTCATCGGGTACCACGCGGGCGCCGGCATGGAGGGCGTCCTCGCGCACACCTACCTGGCCAACCAGATCACCGGCGTGTGGCTGAACGACGTACGGGCCAGCGAGGGGCTGCTCAACGCGCACGTCGTCGCCGAGTACGGGGTGCCGGTGGTGCTGGTCACCGGGGACGACGTGGCGTGCGAGGACGCGCTGGGGTACGCGCCCGAGGCGCTGAAGGTCGCGGTCAAGGACCATGTGTCGCGGTACGCGGCCGTGTGCCGTACGCCGGCCAGGACCGCCGGCGACATCCGGGCGGCGGCAAAGGAGGCGGCGGCGCTCGCGGTGCGGCACGAGCCGGTGAGCGGCGGGCCCTTTACCGTCGCGGTGGAGTTCGACGCCGAGCACCTGGCGGCGGCCTCGACCGTCGTGCCGGGCGTGGCCCGCATCGGGGAGCGGAAGGTGGCGTACACCCACGACACCATGTTCGAGGCGATCCGCACCTTCAAGGCGGTCACCACGATCGCCTCGGCCGCGGTGGAGGAGCAGTATGGCTGAGAGTCCCGAGGGCGTGGACGCGCGGGCGCTGGACGAGGTCGTGCGGTTCACCTCCGAGCTGATCCGGATCGACACGACGAACCGGGGCGGCGGCGACTGCCGGGAGCGGCCCGCCGCCGAGTACGCCGCCGCGCGGCTCGCCGAGGCGGGGATCGAACCCACGCTGCTGGAGCGGACCGAGGGCCGCACCAACGTCGTCGCCCGGATCGAGGGCACCGACCCGTCGGCCGGAGCGCTGCTCGTGCACGGCCATCTGGACGTGGTGCCCGCCGAGGCCGCCGACTGGAGCGTGCACCCGTTCTCCGGGGAGATCCGCGACGGGGTCGTCTGGGGGCGCGGCGCCGTCGACATGAAGAACATGGACGCGATGATCCTGGCCGTCGTGCGCGACTGGGCCCGGCAGGGGGTACGCCCCCGGCGCGACGTCGTCATCGCGTTCACCGCGGACGAGGAGGCCAGCGCCGAGGACGGCTCCGGCTTCCTCGCCGACCGGCACGCCGCGCTGTTCGAGGGCTGCACCGAGGGTGTCAGCGAGTCGGGGGCGTTCACCTTCCACGACGGCGCCGGCCGCCAGTTCTACCCGATCGCCGCCGGTGAGCGCGGCACGGGCTGGCTCAAGCTCACCGCACGGGGGCGGGCCGGACACGGGTCCAAGGTGAACCGGGAGAACGCGGTCACCCGGCTCGCTGCGGCGATCACCCGCATCGGCGGCCACGAGTGGCCGCTGCGCCTGACCCCGACCGTGCGCGCCGCCCTCACCGAACTCGCCGCCGTCTACGGCATCGAGACCGACCTGCGCGACGTCGACGCGCTGCTGGACAAGCTCGGACCCGCCGCCGGGCTGGTCGAGTCCACCGTCCGCAACAGCAGCAACCCGACCATGCTGGACGCCGGTTACAAGGTCAACGTCATCCCCGGGCAGGCCGTCGCATACGTCGACGGGCGCTTCCTGCACGGCTTGGAGGACGAGTTCCGCAGCACCCTCGACCGGCTCACCGGGCCGGACGTGGACTGGGAGTTCGCCCACCGCGAGGTCGCCCTCCAGTCGCCGGTGGACTCGCCGACGTACGCCCGGATGCGCGCCGCCGTCGAGGAGTTCGCCCCGGAGGGGCACGTGGTGCCCTACTGCATGTCCGGCGGCACGGACGCCAAGCAGTTCTCACGCCTCGGCATCACCGGCTACGGTTTCGCGCCGCTGAGGCTGCCCGAGGGCTTCGACTACCAGGCCCTCTTCCACGGTGTCGACGAACGTGTCCCCGTCGAGGCGCTGCACTTCGGCGTCCGTGTGCTCGACCGTTTCCTGCGCACGGCGTAGCCCCTGCCCGACGAGACCTGGAGGAGAAGTGGGCGAGTCAGTGCAGACCCTGGCGTACGGATCGTGGCCCTCGCCCGTCGACGCGGCCCTCGCCGCCGCGCACGACGGACGGCCCGACGACGTGGGCCTCGTCGGTGACGAGGTGTGGTGGACCGCGCCCCGGCCCGCCGAGGGCGGGCGGCGCACCCTGGTGCGGCGGCTTCCCGACGGCACCGAGGAGCCGGTGCTGCCCGCGCCGTGGAACGTCCGCAGCCGCGTCATCGAGTACGGCGGCCGGCCCTGGGCCGCACTCACGACGGAGTCCGGGCCGCTGGTGGTCTTCGTGAACTTCGCCGACCAGCGGCTGTACGCCTACCGGCCGGGCGGCGCCGAGCCGCGTCCGCTCACGCCCGTCTCGACGCTGGGCGGCGGGCTGCGGTGGGCGGAGCCGGACGTGCGTGCCGAGCGCGGCGAGGTGTGGTGCGTCCTGGAGGAGTTCACCGGCGACGGGCCCGGCGACGTGCGCCGCGTCCCGGCGGCGGTGCCGCTGGACGGCTCGGCTGCCGACGACCGGGACGCGGTCCGCGAACTCACCGGCGACCGGCACCGCTTCGTCACCGGCCCCCGCCTCTCGCCCGACGGGCGGCGCGCGGCCTGGCTCGCCTGGGACCATCCGCGCATGCCCTGGGACGGCACCGAACTGATCGTCGCGGAGGTCGGCCCGGAGGGCACGTTCCGGGACGCCCGGACGATCGCCGGCGGGCCCGAGGAGTCGATCGCCCAGACGGACTGGGCCCCGGACGGCGCCCTGCTGTACGCCTCCGACCGCACCGGCTGGTGGAACCTCTACCGCGACGGGCAGCCGCTGTGCACCCGCGAGGAGGAGTTCGGCGGGCCGCTGTGGAAGCTCGGGCAGCGCTGGTTCGCGCCGCTGGACAGCGGCCTGATCGCCGTCGTGCACGGCCGGGGAGCCACCGCCCTCGGCATACTCGACCCCGAGACCGGCGAGGTCGTCGACGCGGCGGGCCCCTGGACCGAGTTCGCGGCCACGCTCGCCGCCGACGGCGAGAGGGTCGTGGCCGTCGGGGCGAGCCCGCGCAGCGCCTACGAGGTGGTCGAGCTGGACGCCCGTACCGGCCGGGCCCGGGTCGTCGGCGCTCCGCACGACGACGCCGTGGACCCGGCGTACTACCCCGAACCGCGGATCCGCACGTTCACCGGCCCCGCCGGGCGGGAGATCCACGCCCACCTCCATCCGCCGCACAACCCCGCCTGTCTCGCACCGGACGGCGAGCTGCCGCCGTACGTCATCTGGGCGCACGGAGGGCCCACCAGCCGGTCGCCCCTCGTCCTCGACCTGGAGATCGCCTACTTCACCTCGCGCGGCATCGGCGTCGCGGAGGTCAACTACGGCGGTTCGACCGGGTACGGCCGGGAGTACCGCAACAGGCTGCGCGAGCAGTGGGGCGTCGTCGACGTGGAGGACTGCGCGGCCGTCGCCCTCGCCCTCGCGGACGAGGGCGTCGCCGACCGGGAACGCCTCGCCGTGCGGGGCGGCAGCGCGGGCGGCTGGACGGCCGCCGCCTCGCTGACCGCGACCGACGTCTACGCCTGCGGTACGGTCAGCTACCCCATCCTCGACCTGACCGGCTGGGGCACGGGCGAGACCCACGACTTCGAGTCCCGGTACCTGGAGGGCCTCATCGGCCCGTACGCCGAGGTGCCCGCCCGGTACGTCGAGCGGTCGCCCGCCGCGCACGCCGACCGGATCACCGCACCGTTCCTGCTGCTCCAGGGCCTGGACGACGTGATCTGCCCGCCCGTGCAGTGCGAGCGGTTCCTCGCCCGCATGGAGGGCCGGGGAGTGCCGCACGCGTACCTCACCTTCGAGGGCGAGGGACACGGGTTCCGCCGGGCGGAGACCATGGTGCGTGCCCTGGAGGCCGAACTCTCCCTCTACGCGCAGGTCTTCGGCCTGGATCCGCGCGGCATCCCGACCCTGGAGCTGACCGGATGAGGGAGGGGAGAAAGGTGAGCGAGCTGACCCGGCCGCCCCGGCTCGCCCCCGGCGCCCGGGTGGCCGTCGTCGCGCCCAGCGGCCCCGTGCCCGAGGAGCGGCTGCAGGCGGGCCTGGACGTGCTGCGGGGCTGGGACCTCGACCCGGTCGTGGCACCGCACGTCCTGGACCGGCACCACGCCTTCGACTACCTCGCGGGCACGGACACCGACCGGGCCGCCGACCTCCAGGCCGCGTGGTGCGACCCGTCCGTGGACGCGGTGCTGTGCGCCCGCGGCGGATACGGCGTCCAGCGCATGACCGACCTGCTCGACTGGGAGGCGATGCGCGCGGCCGGACCGAAGGTGCTCGTCGGGTTCAGCGACATCACCGCGCTGCACGAGGCGTTCGCCGCCCGGCTGGGTCTGGTCACGCTGCACGGGCCGATGGCCGCGGGCATCGACTTCCTCAAGAACGCGCGGGCGCAGGAGCACCTGAAGGCCACCCTGTTCGCCCCGGAGACGGTCCGCGTGATCGCCTCCGGCGGCACGCCCATGGTCCCCGGCCGGGCGCGCGGCGTCACCCTCGGCGGCTGCCTCGCCCTGCTCGCCGCCGAACTGGGCACTCCGCACGCCCGCCCCGCCGCGCGCGGCGGACTGCTGTGCCTGGAGGACGTGGGGGAGGAGACGTACCGGCTGGACCGCTACCTCACCCAGCTGCTGCGCGCCGGACTGCTCGACGGGGTCAGCGGTGTGCTGCTCGGTTCGTGGCACGAGTGCGAGCCCTACGAGCGGCTGCGGCCCATGCTGGCCGACCGGCTCGGCGGCCTCGGTGTGCCGGTCGTCGAGGACTTCGGCTTCGGGCACTGCGAGGGTGCGCTGACCGTACCGTTCGGCGTCATGGCGGAGCTCGACGCGGACGCGGGCACCCTGACGCTGGACCGGCCGGCGCTGCGCTGACCACGCCCCGCGCGCGGCGGCACGACGTCGTAGGCTGGCGGAATGCCGCACACCCCGTCCCGCCTCCTCGCCGAGGGCCCCCGCGTGGTCATACGGCACTTCACCTACGAGGACGGCGCCGAGTTCACCGCCCGGGCCCGTCAGAGCAAGGACCTGCACCACCCGTGGCTCTTCCCGCCGGACACCGCCCGGGCGTACGACGCCTACGCGGCGCGGCTGATCGAGGACCCGACCAAGGCCGGGTTCCTGGTGTGCGAGAAGGAAACGGGCGAGCAGGAACCGGGCGAGAAGGAAACAGGCGGGGCGGACGGCGGCGGGGCGGGCGGCGGCTCCATCGCCGGATTCGTCAACATCAACAACATCGTCGAGGGCGGCTTCCGCAGCGGCGCGCTCGGCTACGGCGCCTTCGCGCACGCGGCAGGCCGCGGGCTGATGCGCGAGGGACTGGACCTCGTCGTGCGGTACGCGTTCGGACCGATGCGCCTGCACCGGCTGGAGATCAACGTGCAGCCGGGCAACGCCGCGTCGATCGCGCTGGCCCGCGCCTGCGGCTTCCACCTCGAGGGCTTCTCACCGAGGATGCTCTACATCGACGGGGCCTGGCGCGACCACCAGCGCTGGGCGATCACCGCCGAGACCGTGACTTCCGGTTGATCTTCATCGTGTCCAGGTCCGTCACCGTCGACCGCAGCTCGCGGAACCCGTAACCCAGCCCGCGCAACGTCGTCTCCGCCCGGTCCTCGGCGATCGCACCCGCCATCTCCTCGCCGTCCGCCGCGTCCGACACCACGACGTACCGCATCGAGAAGTGCTTCAGCGGCGAGGGCTCGTACGACAGCGAGCCCTCCTCGGTGAACCGCATGCTCGCCATCCCGTGCTCGCCGGCCTCGGCGAGCAGCCGGGTACGGGCCCGATCGGTCAGGCCCTCCCAGGTGCCCCGGACGATCACCCGGTAGGTGTGCTGCTCACTCACGTGCTGCTCACTCACGTGCCGCTCCTCCGTATCCGCGTCGACCGCCCGACCCTACGCCCGCCGCCCGCACGGCGCCCAGGGAATTCGAACGTGCGCGACGTCGCGCGAACGTGACCGGCGGCCCTCTGTTCAGCGCACCGGCGAACGGCTTCCATGGGGAACCGTGACGACGATCCGACGTGAGGTACTGCGCCTGCCCGCCGCGCCGCTGGGGCCGGACAACCCCCTGCCGCCACTGCGCCCCCTGGACGAGGCCCACCGCATCGACGAACGGGACCGGGCCGGCCTGCCGCGGGACATGGCCCGCCAGGTCGACTACGAGCCCTTGCGCAGCCTGCTGCCCGTGCGGGTCAGAGACGGCTACGACCGGGCGCGCGAGGCACGGGAGACCGACGCCCTCGTCATCGAGAACGACCGGCTGAGGGCCACCGTCCTGCCCGGCCTCGGCGGCCGTATCGCCTCCCTCCACCACAAGCCGACCGACCGCGAACTCCTCTACGTCAACCCCGTGCTCCAGCCCGCCAACTTCGCCCTCAACGGCGCCTGGTTCTCCGGCGGCATCGAGTGGAACATCGGCGCCACCGGTCACACCACCCTGTCCTGCTCGCCCGTGCACGCCGCCCGCGTGCCCGCCCCCGACGGCGGGGAGATGCTGCGCCTGTGGGAGTGGGAGCGGCTGCGCGACCTGCCCTTCCAGGTCGACCTGTGGCTGCCGGACGGCTCGGACTTCCTCCACGTCGGCGTCCGGATCCGCAACCCGCACGAGCGCCCGGTGCCGACGTACTGGTGGTCCAACATCGCCGTGCCGGAGGAGCGGCGCGTCCTCGCCCCGGCCGACGAGGCCTGGCACTTCGGCTACGAGAGGCGACTGCGCCGGGTGCCCGTCCCGTCGTACGACGGGACCGACCGGACGTACCCGCTGAACAGCACGTACGCCGCCGACTACTTCTACGAGGTGCCGGACGGCCGGCGCCGCTGGATCGCCGCACTCGACGCGGACGGGCACGGGCTCGTGCAGACCTCGACCGACGTGCTGCGCGGCCGCAAGCTCTTCGTGTGGGGCACGGGGCCCGGCGGGCGGCGCTGGCAGGAGTGGCTCACCGAGCCCGGCACCGGCGGCTACTGCGAGATCCAGGCCGGGCTCGCCCGCACCCAGCTGGAACACGTCAAGCTGGAAGCGGAGAGCGAGGTGTCCTGGCTGGAGGCCTACGGGCCGCTCGACGCGGCACCCGAGGGCGAGTGGCACACCGTACTGCGCGGGACCGAGGAGCGACTGGAGACGGTCCTGCCGCGCGCCGACGTCGACGCGGCCTACGCGGCGTGGCGGCCGTACGCCGACGCCGAGCCAGGCGAGAGCCTCGCCACCGGGTCCGGCTGGGGCGCGCTCGAAGTGCTGCGCGCGGGCTGGAAACTGCCCGGCACGCCCTTCGGGGAGCACACCCTCGGCGACGAGCAGCGGCCCTGGCTGCACCTGCTGCGCGCCGGGTCCCTGCCCGGACCGGGCGGCCACGAGCCGCCCGGGGTCACACTGGTCTCCCGGCCCTGGCGGGACATGCTGGAGACCACGGCCGCCACCCCGGCCGCCGAGTACCACCTCGGTGTCGCCCAGTGGCACGGCGACGACCGGGCCCAGGCGGTGCGCAGTTGGGAACGGGGCCTGAAGACCGCCGCGGCCGGCTGGCCGCTGCTGCGCTGCCTCGCCGTCGCCGACCAGGAGGACGGCCACCACGAGCGGGCCGCCGACCGGTACGCCGAGGCCTTCGACGGCCTGTGCGGGCAACTGCGGGAAGGGCGGGAGGAGGAGGACGTCCGCGACGCCGAGGAGTGGGTGGCCGTCGCCGCCGCCCTCGGCCGCGAGGCGATCGAGGCGCTGCTCGCCGTCGGGCGGACGGCGGACGCCCGTGCCGTGTGGGAGCGGCTGCGCCCCGCGACACGGGCCCGCGGCCGGTTCCGGCTGACCGAGGCGGAGCTGCTGGCGGCCGAGGGCCGGCGCGAGGAGGCGCGGGCCGTCTTCGACGAGGGCTTCGAGGTCGCCGACCTGCGGGAGGGCGCGGAGAACATCGGCCGGCTGTGGGCCCGGCTCGGCGACGAACCGCTCCCGGCCCGGTACGACTTCCGGATGCGGCCGGACGGGGGGTGACCCCGCCCGGCCCGCCCCTACGCCTGCCGGTCCACGTACTCGTAGATCGTCCCGTCCGGGTGCCGGGCGATCAGGTTGCGGCCGGCGGGCGTCGGGACCGGGCCCGCGATGACGTCCGCGCCCAGCGAGGTCAGGACACGGTGGGTCTCCTCGACGTCGGTCACGGCGATCGTCGCGGTGATCTTGCGCAGCACCTCGAGCTGGGACTCGGGCCCGCTCATCAGCAGGAAGCAGCCGACCGCGGCGGCTTCGACACCGCCGCGTTCGAAGCGGTGGGCGCGACCGCCCGCCAGACCTTCGTAGAAGGGGATCGCCTTGTCCAGGTCGTCGACGTAGATGCGCAGTGTGGCTCCCAGAATGTCCATACGGAGGAGCCTAGTTGGGAGGGGCGGGGCCTCACCCGCGGGTCGGCCCATGGAAGTTCCGCTCGCGGGTACCCGCGACATATGGACCGCATGGATCACTTGGAACACCTGGACAAGCATCTGGTCGACGAACTGGCGCAGGTGGCACGCGAGACCGTGCGCGACGAGCTGCGTGAGCAGACGAGGAAGCAGCGTCGCAAAGCCACGCTGTACGCCGCGTCCGGTGCCGCCGCCCTGTACGCGGGCGCCGCCCTCGCGCTCACCGTGGGCCTGGCCCTCGCCACCGGCCTGCCGGACTGGACCGCCGCGCTGATCACGGCCGTCCTCCTGGGCGTCGCGGCGTACCTGCTGCGCGGTGCGGCCCGGCCGGGGGCCACCCACGGCACGGGGCCGGGCCGCACCCTCGGCGGTGACGCGCCGGGTGTGCCGCCGAGCGGACTCGGCATGCCGTACCCGCCGATGCCACCCGTCGCGCCCGGCGGTGTCGGCGGCGCGACCGGCGCCCCGGGGGCGGGCACGCCCGCACCGGGCGGCACCGGCCCGGCGGCGCCGCGCCGGGACGACATCGACCCCGAGGCCCCGCACGGCCGCGGCTGACCAGCCGCCGCCCACACGGCACGGCGCCCCCCGACAGCGGTGCGGGGGGCGCCGCCCTGCGCCGGTCAGGCGCCCTGCTGGAGCTGCGGCAGCACAGTCGTACGGCAGAGGTCGCAGAGGTCGCAGAGGTCGCAGAAGCCGCGCGGGCCGGGGCCGATCTGGTCGGCGTACACCCGGTCGAAGCCCGTGTCGGCGAACTCCCGCGGCTCCGCGCCGGAGGGAGGGGCCAGGCCCGGGCGCCCGGGCGTCCGGCCGGAAACCGGCGGCGCGGGGCACTGTGCGGGAAATGTGCGGAACTGCGCGGGGTGCCGGGAGGGGCCGCCGCACGGGGCCCGGCGGACGTTTGGGTGCCCTGGCCAGGGGGACGCGGAAGGCTCACGAGGTACGCGACAGCCCGGAGGCGAACCGTGAGCCGACCCCGCATCGTGATCGTCGGTGCCGGCTTCGCCGGGTACCGGACGGCCCGCACCCTGTCCCGGCTCACCCGGCACCAGGCCGACATCACCCTGCTCAACCCGACCGACTACTTCCTCTACCTGCCGCTGCTGCCCCAGGTCGCCGCCGGAATCCTGGAACCGCGCCGGGTCAGCGTGTCCCTGTCGGGCACGCTGCCGCGCGTCCGGCTGGTGCTCGGCGAGGCCGACGGCATCGACCTCGACGGGCACACCGTGCGCTACACCGGCCCGGAGGGCGACCGGGGCACCCTGTCCTTCGACCGGCTGGTGCTCGCCGCGGGCAGCGTCAACAAGCTGCTGCCCATTCCCGGCGTCGCCGAGCACGCCCACGGCTTCCGCGGGCTGCCGGAGGCGCTCTACCTGCGCGACCACGTGACCCGGCAGGTGGAACTGGCCGCCACGGCCGGCGACCGCGCGGAGTGCGCCGCACGGTGCACCTTCGTCGTGGTCGGGGCGGGATACACCGGTACGGAGGTCGCCGCGCACGGCCAGATGTACACCGACGCGCAGGTCCGCAGGCACCCGATGCGCACCGGTATGCGGCCCCGCTGGATGCTGCTGGACGTAGCGCCGCGGGTGCTGCCCGAGATGGACGAACGGCTCTCCCGCACCGCCGAGCGGGTGCTGCGGCAGCGGGGCGTCGACGTCCGGATGGGGATCTCCGTGAAGGAGGCCACACACGACGGGGTCGTGCTGACCGACGGCACGAGCGTCGACACGCGCACGCTGGTGTGGTGCGTGGGCGTGCGGCCCGATCCCCTGGTGGAGTCCCTCGGGCTGCCCATGGAACGCGGCCGGCTGCTCGTCGACCCGCACCTCCAGGTGCCGGGGCGGCCCGAGCTGTTCGCGTGCGGTGACGTCGCCGCGGTGCCCGACCTGAACCAGCCCGGCCAGTACACGCCGATGACCGCACAGCACGCCTGGCGGCACGGCAGGGTCTGCGCCCAGAACGTCGCCGCGTCACTCGGCATCGGCGGCGGGCGGCGGGTCTACCGCCACCGTGACATGGGGTTCGTCGTGGACCTGGGCGGCGCCAAGGCCGCCGCCAACCCGCTCGGCCTCCCGCTGTCCGGCCCGGCGGCGGGCGCGGTCACCCGCGGCTACCACCTCGCGGCGATGCCGGGCAACCGCGTGCGGGTCGCCGCGGACTGGCTGCTCGACGCGGTACTGCCCCGGCAGGCCGTCCAGTTGGGTCTCGTACGGTCCTGGTCCGTCCCCCTGGAGTCGGCGTCGCCGGAGGTGGCGCGGGTGCCGGGGAAGGCGGGGACACGGAAGAAGGAGGGGGCGGCGGACGGGGACGGGCCCGGACCGGGGCGCGGAGACGGGCACGGACCGGGGCGCGGAGACGGCCTCGGCTCTGCGGACGCCCACGGCAGCCCCGGCGACGAACCCGCCAAGAACCAGCCGGGCGACGAGCCAGCCAAGAACCAGCCGGGTGGCGAGCCCGCCAAGAATCAGCCGGGTGGCGAGCCCGCCAAGAACCAGCCGGGTGGCGAGCCCGCGAAGGGCGGGCCGGGCGGTGAACCGGCCAGGAGTCAGCCGGGTGGCGAGCCCGCGAAGGGCGGGCCGAGTGGTGCTCCCGCGAAGGGCCGAGGGGGCGGCGGCCCGGCGAAGGGCCGGACCACTGAACCCGGCGGATCCGCGGCCCCCGGCAAGTCCCGCCCCGCCGGAACGCCCGCCAAGCCTCCGTCCACCGCGGCGCCCGCCAGGCCGCCGTCCGCCAACGCGCCCGCCGAACCACGGCGGCCGGGTGCGGCGCCCGGCAGACCCCGGCACGGCGCCGGTGCGGCGCCCACCCCCGCCCGTTCCGCCGGCGCGCCCGACGACCCCGGCCCCGAACCCCCGGCGAACCAGCCGCCCCCCGGACCCGACATCGCCCCCGGCCCCGTCAAGCGTTCCGACGGCCGTGCCGCGGAAGGAGACTCATGAACACCGGTGAACTCGTCGACCTCGGACAGCAGCTGCGCGTCGACAGCGTACGGACGTCCGCCGCCGCGGGCTCCGGACACCCGACGTCCTCGATGTCCGCCGCGGACCTGATGGCCGTACTCCTGGCCAACCACCTCCGCTACGACTTCGAGCGCCCCGCCCACCCCGGCAACGACCGCTTCGTCCTCTCGAAGGGACACGCCTCACCCCTCCTCTACTCCGCCTACAAGGCGGCCGGCGCCATCGACGACGAGGAACTGCTCACCTTCCGCAAGCTGGGCAGCCGCCTGGAGGGGCATCCCACGCCGCAGCGGCTGCCGTGGGTCGAGACGGCCACCGGTTCGCTCGGCCAGGGCCTGCCCGTCGGTGTCGGCATCGCGCTGTCCGGCAAGCGGCTGGACCACGCCGACTACCGGGTGTGGGTGCTGTGCGGCGACAGCGAGATGGCCGAGGGGTCGGTGTGGGAGGCGGCCGAGCACGCCGGGTACGAGAACCTCGACAACCTGACCGTGATCGTCGACGTCAACCGGCTCGGCCAGCGAGGTCAGACCCGGCACGGCCACGACCTCGACGCGTACGCGCGCCGTTTCCGGGCCTTCGACTGGCACACGATCGAGATCGACGGCCACGACGTGGACGCCATCGACCGCGCCTACGGCGAGGCCCTGTCCACCAAGGGCCAGCCCACCGCGATCATCGCCCGCACCCTCAAGGGCAAGGGGGTGAAGGCGGTGGAGGACCGCGAGGGTCAGCACGGCAAGCCGCTGCCCGAGGCCGAGGAGGCCATCGCCGAGCTCGGCGGCCCGCGCGACCTCACGGTCCGGGTACAGGAACCGCCGTCCGCACGGGCACTGCACTCGGCCGGCACCGGCCAGACCGAGCTGCCCCGCTACGACAAGGGCGACGAGGTCGCCACCCGCAACGCCTTCGGAGAGGCGCTCGCCGCGCTCGGCACCGCCCGCGGTGACGTCGTCGCCCTCGACGGCGAGGTCGGCGACTCCACGCGCGCCGAGTTCTTCGCCAAGGAACACCCGGAGCGCTACTTCGAGTGCTACATCGCCGAGCAGCAGATGGTCGCCACCGCGGTGGGGATGGCGGCGCGCGGCTGGGTGCCGTTCGCCACCACCTTCGCCGCCTTCCTGACCCGCGCCCACGACTTCGTGCGCATGGCCTCGGTCAGCGGCTCCGGCATCAACCTCGTCGGCTCCCACGCGGGCGTCGCCATCGGCCAGGACGGGCCCAGCCAGATGGGCCTGGAGGACCTCGCGATGATGCGGGCCGTCCACGGCTCGACCGTGCTGTATCCGTGCGACGCCAACCAGACCGCCCGGCTCGTCGCCGAGATGGCCGGCCTGGAGGGCATCCGCTACCTGCGTACCTCGCGCGGCGAGAGCAAGGTGATCTACAGCCCCGACGAGGAGTTCCCCGTCGGCGGCAGCAAGGTGCTGCGCTCCTCCGACCGCGACCGGCTGACCGTCGTCGCGGCCGGTGTCACCCTGCACGAGGCACTCGCCGCGGCCGACGCCCTCGGCCGGGACGGCATCCCGGTCCGGGTCATCGACCTGTACTCGGTCAAGCCCGTCGATCTGGCCACCCTGCGCGAGGCCGCCGAGGACACCGAATGCCTGCTGACCGTGGAGGACCACCGACAGGAGGGCGGTATCGGCGACGCCGTCGTCGACGCGTTCTGCGACGGCCGGCCCGTGCCCCGTCTGGTCCGGCTCGCCGTCGGGACGATGCCGGGCTCCGCGACCCCGGCCGAGGAACTGCACGCCGCGGGGATCGACGCCGAGTCCATCGAGGCGGCCGTACGGATGCTGGTGGAGCAGGCGATCATCCCGTGAGCGGTGACGCCGTACGGACCGTCCGGGCCGGCCGGCGCACGGTGGAGGTCCATCGGCCGGACAAGGTGCTGTTCCCCAAGGGGGACGGCGGCGCGAAGGAGGAGTACACCAAAGGCGACCTCGTCGACTACTACCGTGCCGTCGCCCCTTTCATGCTGCCCCACCTGCGGGGCCGCCCGCTGATGCTGGAGCGGCATCCGGACGGCGTCGACGGACCGCGGTTCATGCAGAAGAACACTCCGGCGCACTACCCGGAGTGGATCAGCCGCGTCGACGTGGCCAAGGAGGGCGGCACCGTCTGCCACACCGTCTGCGACGACACCGCGACCCTCCTCTACCTCGCCGACCAGGCCGCCCTCACCCTGCACCGCTGGCTGTCCCGGGCCGGGAAGGCCGACTGGCCGGACCGGATGGTCTTCGACCTCGACCCGGCCGGTGACGACTTCGAGGCGGTACGGGAGGCGGCCCGGCTGCTGGGCGAGCTGCTCGACGAGCTGAGACTGCCCTCGGCGCTCATGACCACCGGGTCCCGGGGGCTGCACGTCGTCATACCACTGACCACCCGTCAGGACTTCGACGACGTGCGTGAGTTCGCCCGGACCGTCGCCGATGTCCTGGCGGCGTCCCACCCCGACCGGCTCACCACCGCCGCCCGCAAGAAGGACCGGGGCGACCGGCTCTACCTCGACATCCAGCGCAACGCCTACGCGCAGACCGCCGTGGTCCCCTTCACCGTCCGCGCCCGGCCCGGCGCACCCGTGGCCGTCCCCATCTCCTGGGACCAGCTGGACGACCCCGCCCTGCACGCCCGCCGCTGGACGATCGCGGACGCCGTCGGCCAGGCCCGCACCCGGCCCTGGGCCGGGATCATGAGCCACGCCCGGGCCCTGGGACCCGCCCGCCGGCGGTTGAACGCCCTGCGCGGCTGAGCAGGCCCCGGCAGGCACGGGGGGGCGTGGAGTGGGCGGGTGGCACATGCGTGCGCCCGTAAAGGTTTGGCGAACACACTTGCGGCCACACGGAGGGGGAGGTGGCCATGTCGAACACGAACAACACGTCCGAATCACAAGGCTCACAACAGAGTTCACAGAAATCACAGAAGACACAGAAGGCCCAGGACTCACAGGAGCCGCGTCGGCCACGGCCGATGGAAGTTCTGCGCGAGGCGCGAGCCCAGCTCGCGGAGCTCACCGGCATGACCGCGGAGTCCGTGTCGTCCTTCGAGCAGACGGAGGAGGGCTGGTCGCTCGAGGTCGAGGTTCTCGAACTCGAGCGGGTGCCCGAAACGATGAGCCTGATGGCGAGCTACCAGGTGGAGCTCGACGCCGAGGGGCAGCTCACGGGCTACCGGCGCGTCAGGCGCTACGAGCGCGGTCGGGCCGACGCGCGCGGCGGCCGCTAGGCCGCCCGGCCGCACCGTCCGAACGCACCCACACCCGCAAACACCACCCACAGAACACGGCACCAACAAACAGCGCACCCAACACCCCCACACCCCCACAACCCCACCCCCCCACAAACACCCCCCACAAAACATCCCCCACAAACAAGATGGAGGAACAGCAGGCATGACTGTCGTACCGGCACAACAGACCGGCGGTGGAGGCGGCAGCAGCGGCCTTTACGACGTGCTTGAGCTTGTTCTGGACAGGGGGCTCGTCATCGACGCATTCGTGCGCGTCTCCCTGGTCGGCATCGAGATTCTGAAGATCGACGTCCGTGTCGTCGTCGCCAGCGTGGACACCTATCTGCGCTTCGCCGAGGCATGCAACCGGCTCGACCTGGAGGCCGGGCCGCGCAAGGCCCCGGGCCTGCCCGACCTGGTCGGTGAGATGACCGAGTCCGGCGCCCGCGGCAAGTCCAAGGGGGCGCTGTCCGGCGCCGCCGAGACCATCTCCGACGCGTTCAAGCAGGCCCGTGACGAGGGCGGCTCCGAGCGCGAGACCGCATCGCGTCCGCGCGCCCGCAAGGCCGCGCCCTCGCGCCGGAAGGAGGAGCAGGAGTGAGTACGTACGTCTACGGCATCACCGCCGGTTCGCATCCCGGGCTCCCCGAGGGCATCCGTGGCGTCGGCGATCCGCCGAGCGAGGTGCGGCTCCTGAAGGAGGGCGGGCTGGCGGCCGTCGTCAGCGACGCGCCCGAGGGACTGCGCCCCAAGCGCAGGGAACTGCTCGCCCACCAGAACGTACTGAGCGAGGTCGGCGCGGCCGGGTGCGTGCTGCCCATGCGCTTCGGCAGCGTCGCCCCGGACGACAAGTCGGTCACCGGGGTGCTCGCCGAGCGGGCCGAGCACTACAGGGAGCGCCTGGAGGCGCTGGACGGCCGGGTCGAGTACAACATCAAGGCCAACCACGTCGAAGAGGCCGTCCTGCACCACGTCATGGCCGAGAACGCGGAGATCCGCGCCCTCGCGGAGTCCAACCGGCGTTCGGGTGGTGGCAGTTACGAGAGCAAGATCCAGCTCGGTGAGATGGTCGCGGCCGCGGTCAAGGGCAAGGAGGCCGAGGACGCCACCGCGCTGGAGCGCGCCCTGGAGCCGGCCGCCGACGCTGTGAGCGTGGGCCCCGAGTCCACCGGCTGGCTGGCCAACGTGTCGTTCCTGGTGAACCGGGAGTCGGCCGAGGAGTTCCTGGCCGCCGTCGAGCAGGCCCGCGACCGGATGCCGCACCTGGAGGTGCGCGTGAACGGCCCGCTGCCGCCGTACAGCTTCGTCGAGCCCGGTCCCGCGGAGCCCGCGGGCACGGCGGCCGGCGGGATGGACACCGGAACGGGATGAGGACATGGGACTGATCTCGGAGGTCCTGCTGCTGCCGTTCGCCCCGGTGCGCGGCAGCGCATGGGCCATCAGACAGGTGATGAACGAGGCCGAGCGGATCTACTACGACCCCGCCACGGTCCGGGCCGAGCTGGCACGTCTGGAGGAGCAGTTGGAGGCCGGCGAGATCTCCGAGGAGGAGTTCGACCGACAGGAGGACGGGCTTCTGGACCGGCTGGAGATCGCTACGCGCACGAGCGCGGGATTGGGCAACGGGACGGCACCATGAATCGAGCGGGACTGGGCCTCGCGGTAGGGGCCGGCTATCTGCTGGGACGGACGAGGAAACTGAAACTCGCGGTCGCCGTGGGCACCATGGTGGCCGGCAAGAAGCTGAACCTGACCCCGAAGGGCATCGCGGAACTGGTCTCCACGCAGGTGCAGAACAACCCCCAGTTCAAGGAGATCGGGGACCAGCTGCGCACGGACCTGCGGGGCGTGGGCAAGGCGGCGTCGGGCGCCATGGTCGAGCGGCAGATCGACGCGCTCGCCGACCGCCTGCACGGACGTACCGCCCAGGTGCGCGACCAGCTCTCCGGTGTGACGTCACAGGTGCCGGTCGCCGGATCCGACGACTCCCGCGACTCCGAGGCCTCGGAGGACTCGGAGGACGCCGAGTACGACGACGAGCGGGACGAGCGGGCGGGCCGGCGCGAGTCGCGCGAGCGGGCCGCGAAGAAGGCACCGGCCGAGGCACGCAAGGCGGCCAGGAAGGCACCCGCGCCAGCGAAGAAGGCCGTGGCGAAACGGGCGCAGCCGGCCAGGAAGGCAGCCGACAAGAAGGCAGCCGACAAGAAGGCAGTCGGCAAGAAGGCGGCGGCCGGGGCCAGGAGCGCCGCCCGCGGTGCCGGGGCCCGGCAGTCGAAGGGCGGTGGGGAGCGATGACCGACACCCTCGGTTCCGCGGCCTCCACGGCAGGCAAGGCCGCGAAGAAGAACCCGATCGCCGACGCGGCGCGGAGCGAGGCGGCCGACCGCCTCAAGGCGGAGGTCCAGGACTACCTCGCCGCCCAGGTCACACGGCTGCTGACCGGCGTCGGCACCAAGCTCGGCGAGACCACCGGCAAGCTGAACGACATCGCCGAGGGCAAGAGCCCCGGTTTCGCCAAGCTGGCCCTCGATGGCGGCCGCAAGCTCGCCGAGGGCAAGAGCCCGGTGCGGGCCGCGTTCGAGGTCGGCGCCGGCAAGGTGAAGGACAACGTGGTCGGCGCCGTCAAGAACCTCGGCGGCGGCAAGGGCAGGAAGAAGGGCGGCGGCGGCCAGAAGCCGACCGTCATCATCGAGTACGTCGACGTCGGCGTACCGCTGCGCACGGCCTACGACCAGTGGACCCAGTACCAGGACTTCAGCACCTTCGCGAAGGGCGTGAAGAGCGCGAACCGCGCCGACGACACGTCGTCCGACTGGCAGCTGAAGGTCTTCTGGTCCAACCGCAGCTGGAAGGCGAAGACCACCGAGCAGGTGCCGGACGACCGGATCTCCTGGACGTCGGAGGGCGCCAAGGGCACGACCAAGGGCGTCGTCAGCTTCCACCGGCTCGCCGACAACCTCACCCGCGTGATCCTGGTCATCGAGTACTACCCCAAGGGTCTGTTCGAGAAGACCGGCAACATCTGGCGTGCCCAGGGCCGCCGGGCCCGCCTCGACCTGAAGAACTACGTCCGCCACATCACCCTCAAGGGCGAGGCGGACGACGGCTGGCGCGGCGAGATCCGCGACGGCGAGGTCGTCCGCAGCCACGAGGACGCCCTCGCGCGGGAGCAGGAGGGCGAGGAGCCGCCCGAGACGGAGGCGGAGACCGGCTACGAGGAGGAACCCGAGGGCGAGTACGACGGAGAGTCCGAGCCCGAGCCCGAGGGCGAATACGAAGGCGAGTACGAGGAAGAGGCGGAGCCCGGGCCCGAGGACGAGTACGAGGAGGACAAGGAAACCGGAGAGGACGAGTACGAGGACGAGTACGAGGACGGGGACGAGGAAGAGGACGGGTACGCGTCCCGTGACGCGTACGACGATCACGAGGACGACGATCAAGCGGAAGCCGATCGCGGGAGCCGTCGATGACCACACCCAGCCGGCTGCCCGATCCCTATGGCCAGGGACAGAGCGCCAACCTCGCCGACATCCTGGAGCGGGTGCTCGACAAGGGAGTCGTGATCGCGGGCGACATCCGGATCAACCTGCTCGACATAGAGCTGCTCACCATCAAGCTGCGGCTCGTCGTCGCCTCCGTCGACAAGGCCAAGGAAATGGGCATCGACTGGTGGGAGAGCGACCCCGCTCTCTCCTCCCGCGCTCGGCGCGACGAACTGACCCGGGAGAACGCCGAGTTGCGTGAACGTCTGCGCGAGCTGGACCCGGGTCGCGTACCGAGGGAGGCACCGTGACCGGACTGCGGTACGTCTACGCCGTCTGCCGTCCCTTCGGCGCGGCCCTGCAGGCCCAGCTGACCGGGGTGGCGGGCGACCCGCCCCGGCTGCTGGCCCACCGCGACCTGGTCGCCGTGGTCAGCCATGTGCCGGAGGCCGACTTCTGCGAGGAGGCGCTGCGCGCCCACCTGGAGGACCTCGACTGGCTGGCCGGGACGGCCCGCGCCCACCAGCAGGTCATCGACGCGCTCACCGCCGTCACCACCCCGCTGCCGCTCCGGCTGGCCACCGTCTTCCGGGACGACAGCGGCGTACGCGTGATGATGGAGGAGCGGGAGGACGCCTTCCGGCGCACGCTCGACCGGCTGGACGGACGCGTGGAATGGGGCGTCAAGGTGTACGTCGAGGCGGAGCCCGAGCAGACCGCCACAGCGGCGGAGCCCGCCTCCAAGCCCGCCTCGGGCCGGGACTACCTGCGGCAGCGGCGCATGCGGACCCGGGCGAACGACGCCCTGTGGGCCAGCGCCGAGGAGTTCGCGACGCGCCTGCACGAAACGCTGACGTCCCGGGCCGACGACGCGCGGCTGCACGCGCCGCAGAATCCCGGCCTCTCCGGCGCCGCCGGACGGAACGTACTCAACGCGGCCTATTTGGTGCGGCGCGACGTCTCCGAGGAATTCGTGGAAATGGTGGACCGGACAAAGGACGAGGCCCCCGGAATTCGCGTGGAACTCACCGGACCGTGGGCAGCGTATTCATTCGCCGGGGAGGAGACCTCCGGCGGGGCAGGGACGGGGGAGGGATCATGACCGTCGTCGAACGCCGTGAGATCGCCCTCGTCGACCTGCTCGACCGGCTCCTGGCGGGCGGCGTCGTCATCACCGGCGACGTCACGCTGCGCATCGCGGACGTCGACCTGGTCCGCATCGACCTGAACGCGCTGATCAGCTCGGTCAACCGCGATGTTCCGTCGCCGTTCGGGGATTGACGTGAGTGAACACACCGAGCCCCGCAAGCGCCTCGACCTCGAGCCGGACACGGTCGAGCGCGACCTGATCAAGCTGGTGCTGACCGTCGTCGAGCTGCTGCGCCAGCTCATGGAGCGCCAGGCGCTGCGCCGCGTCGACGAGGGCGACCTGAGCGAGGAGCAGGAGGAGCGGATCGGGCTGACCCTGATGCTCCTCGACGACCGCATGACCGAACTGCGCGACCGCTACGGACTGCGGCCCGAGGACCTGAACCTGGACCTCGGGCCGCTGGGACCGCTGCTGCCCCGGGAATGAGCCTCCCGGAGCCGGGAAGGCCGCTGCCCCGGGAGTCGGTCTCCCGGGGCAGCGGCTTCATCACGCGTCGTTCACCACCTGTACCAGCGGCCCCTGCCGCCGCCGGCCGTCGTCCCGCGGGCCAGGAAACCCAGCAGCCACAGGACCAGGACTGCCAAGGCAATCCACCAGAGAATCTTCACGGCGAATCCCGCGCCGAAAAGAACAATCGCGAGAAGCAGTACGAGCAGAAGCGGAACCATAATGTCTAACCTCCTGTCGTACTGGTTTCCCGTAATCCACCGATCAGGCGTGGGTCAGGCTTCCTTTCGGCACAGAATTTCCCCGTGCAGGACGCTGAACCAGCCCTCCGGCCGCTCTCCCCACTCCCGCCAGGCCGCCGAGACGGCCCGCAGCTGCTCGGCCGTCGCAGGCCGCCCTCGGTGGCCAGTCCGGCGTACGCCGACGCCACGGTGCGGTCCGCCCACAGACCGCTCCACCACTCCCGCTCCCGCGGTGTGGCGAAGGTCCAGGTGGCGGAGGTCGCTGTGATGTCCGTGAACCCCGCCTCGAGCGCCCAGGCCTTCAGCCGGCGTCCGGCGTCCGGCTCGCCGCCGTTGGCGCGGGCCACCCGGCGGTACAGGTCCAGCCAGTCGTCCATGCCCGGGGACGCGGGGTACCAGGTCATGGCGCCGTAGTCCGAGTCACGGACGGCGATGATCCCGTCGGGCCTCGCGACCCGCCTCATCTCGCGCAGGGCCCGCACCGGGTCACCCACGTGCTGGAGCACCTGGTGGGCGTGGACGACGCAGAACGTGTCGTCCGGGAAGTCCAGCGCGTGCACGTCCGCCACCGCGAAGGCGGTGTTGGCGAGCCCGCGGTCGGCCGCCGTGGCCCGGGCCCGTTCGACGATCTCCGGCGCCAGGTCCACGCCGGTGACGTGTCCGTCCGGGACCAGTTCCGCCAGGTCCGCGGTGATGGTGCCCGGACCGCAGCCGATGTCCAGGATCCGCATGTGGGGCTCGAGCGAGCCGAGCAGGTAGGCGGCCGAGTTGGCGGCGGTGCGCCAGGTGTGCGAGCGGAGCACGGACTCGTGGTGCCCGTGCGTGTAGACGGCGGTCTCCCGCGGTTCCGGCATGGTGGGTCCCCTCTACCGACGATGCGGTCACCGTACGCGCACCGGCCGAATGATGAGACCCGTGTGTCAGTATACGGACTGACGGGTTGTCAGGAGAGCAGTCCGGTACCGGGCAGCGGACGGTAGACCGTGAGCGCCTCCGGCAGCTTCTCCAGTGCCAGATCGCCCTCCGTCTCGGTCAGTTCGCCGTCGTACGCCATCAGCGTCCCCGGCGCGACCCCGTTCAGGCGCAGCCGGTGCACCTGCACCGCCGCGTGCGCGGGGGAGCGGGTCAGCGGGCCCGCGAGGGCCGCGGACAGCAGCCGCAGGGCCGGCCGGCGACCGCCGTGCACCACCCGCACGTCGAGCTGCCCGTCCGCCAGGTCGAGGCGGCGGCCGGAGGCGAGGCCCCGGCGGTGGTACGTGCCGTTGCCGGCGAACAGCATCCACAGCGGGCGCCGGCGGCCCCGTACCTCCGCCTCCAGCGGGTGCCGGTCGGCGCGCAGCACCCGTACGGCCGCGAGCACCCCGGCCGGCCAGCCGCCGATCCGGGGCGACCAGTGCTCCCGCTCGTTGACCAGCTCCGGGTACACCCCGAGGCTGAAGGTGTTCAGGAAGATGCCGTGCCGCCCGCCGGAGGCGAACCGGCCGACGTCCACGCGTACCCCCTCGCCCCGCTCCAGCGCCCGGCACAGATCCCGTACGTCCTCCACCCCGAGGTCGTAGGCGAAGTGGTTGAGCGTGCCGCCGGGCAGCACGGCCAGCGGCAGCCCGTGGCGCAGGGCGGTCTCGGCGGCGGCGTTCACGGTGCCGTCGCCGCCGCACACGCCGAGCACCCGGGCGTGGTCCGCCGCCTTCTCCAGCTCCGCGCGGATGTCGCCCGGTTCGCACTCCACCACCTCCGCGTCGGGCAGCGCGTCGCACAGCGCCCGAACCCGGTCCGAGGTGCCCGAGCCGATGTTGGCCACCATCACGAGACCCTCACCGCCGGGCAGCGCCGGCACGTCGGCACGCGGCCGGGCCGGCGGGGTGAGCTGGGCGCGCGTCGGGACCATGCCCCGTACGGCGAACGCGGCCCCCGCCCCGAGGGCCGCACCCGCCAGCACGTCACTCGGGAAGTGGACGCCGGTGTAGACGCGGGAGAGGACGACCGCGGCGGCCACCGGGGCGACCGCCGCGCCCCACGCCGGGGACTCCAGCGCGACACCGGTCGCGAACGCGGCGGCCGACGCGGCGTGCCCGGACGGGAAGGACGTCGTGATCGGCTGCCGCTTCAGTTGCCGCACCAGTGGCACCGGGTCCAGCACGGGACGGGGGCGGCGGACCGAGCGCTTGCCGAGCGTGTTGATCGCCAGCGAGGCCAGGCTCAGCGAGGCGAGGCCCCGGGCGGCGGCGCGGCGGGCCCTCGGGGTGCGGGTCGCGGCCAGCGCGGCGCCCGCCGCGAACCACAGCACACCATGGTTGGCGCTGCGGCTCAGGCGGGGCAGCAGGGGGTCGGCGCCGGGCCAGGTACGGGCGGCGACGGCCTCGAACAGGCGCTGGTCCAGCCGCAGCAGGCGGTTGCGGACCGGATGCGGACCGGACGTCGGGGCGGTGAGGTCTACGTCGGGGCTCATGGCTCCCGCCTACCCTGCGGACGGCGTTTCCTGCGGGTGGCGCGCCCCACGTACCGCCGCCCCGGGCCGCGGCGGCGGAAATGGGTTTGCCCGGGACGTGCCGCGAGCCGCAGAATCCGGTCCCATGGGTCATCTCGAAGCCGCGCACCTGGAGTACTACCTCCCCGACGGGAGGGCGCTGCTCGGCGACGCCTCCTTCCGGGTGGGGGAGGGGGCCGTCGTGGCCCTCGTCGGACCCAACGGGGCGGGCAAGACCACCCTGCTGCGCCTGCTGTCCGGGGAGCTCAAACCGCACGGCGGGACCGTCACCGTCGGCGGCGGCCTCGGGGTGATGCGCCAGTTCGTGGGCTCCGTCCGGGACGAGACGACCGTGCGCGACCTGCTCGTGTCCGTGGCGCCGCCCCGCATCCGCGAGGCCGCGCGCGCCGTCGACGCCGCCGAACACGGGATCATGACGGTCGACGACGAGGCCGCCCAGATGCGCTACGCCCAGGCGCTCGCCGACTGGGCCGAGGCCCAGGGCTACGAGGCCGAGACGCTGTGGGACATCTGCACCACGGCCGCGCTCGGGGTGCCGTACGAGAAGGCCCAGTGGCGGCAGGTGAGCACCCTGTCCGGCGGCGAGCAGAAACGCCTCGTCCTGGAGGCGCTGCTGCGCGGCACCGACGAGGTGCTGCTGCTCGACGAGCCGGACAACTACCTCGACGTACCCGGCAAGCGCTGGCTGGAGGAGCGGCTGAAGGAGACCCGCAAGACGGTCCTCTTCGTCTCCCACGACCGGGAACTGCTCGCCCGCGCCGCCGAGAAGATCGTCTCCCTGGAACCGGGCCCCGCGGGTGCCGACGCCTGGGTGCACGGCGGCGGCTTCGCCACCTTCCACGAGGCCCGGCGCGAACGCTTCGCCCGCTTCGAGGAACTGCGCCGCCGCTGGGACGAGAAGCACGCACAGCTGAAGAAGCTCGTGCTGACGCTCCGTCAGGCCGCCGGGGTGAGCGACGACATGGCCTCCCGCTACCGAGCCGCCCAGACCCGGCTGCGCAAGTTCGAGGAGGCGGGCCCGCCGCCCGAGCCGCCGCGCGAGCAGGACATCAGGATGCGCCTGAAGGGCGGCCGCACCGGCGTACGCGCCGTCACCTGCGAGCAGCTGGAACTCACCGGCCTGATGAAACCCTTCGACCTGGAGGTCTTCTACGGCGAACGGGTCGCCGTCCTCGGCTCCAACGGCTCCGGCAAGTCGCACTTCCTGCGGCTGCTCGCCGGCGGCGACGTGGCCCACGGCGGGAACTGGAAACTCGGGGCGCGCGTGGTGCCGGGACACTTCGCGCAGACCCACGCCCACCCCGAACTGGTGGGCCGGGCGCTCCTGGACATCCTGTGGACCGAACACTCCCAGGACCGGGGCGCCGCCATGTCCAGGCTGCGCCGCTACGAGCTGACCCAGCAGGCCGAGCAGACCTTCGACCGGCTCTCCGGAGGCCAGCAGGCCCGCTTCCAGATCCTCCTGCTGGAACTCCAGGGCGTCACCGCCCTGCTGCTCGACGAGCCGACCGACAACCTCGACCTGGAATCGGCCGAAGCCCTCCAGGAAGGCATGGAGGGCTTCGAGGGCACGGTCCTCGCGGTCACCCACGACCGCTGGTTCGCCCGATCCTTCGACCGGTACCTCGTCTTCGGCAGCGACGGACGCGTCCGCGAGACGCCGGAGCCGGTCTGGGACGAACGGCGGGTGGAGCGGGCCCGCTGACGCGGGCGGTCACGGGCGGTCACGGGCGGTCGCGGGCGGTCGCGGGCGGTCGCGGAAGTCACTTCCAGCGCAGCAGCGCCCCCAGACCGCCCACCGGTGCCTTGTCCGCGGCCTCGGACGGCAGGGCCGCCGTCACGGAGATCGCCGGGGCGCCGGTCATCACCGCCGAGCGCAGCAGGGCGTCGTCCGCGCGGGCCGACCAGGAGTTCTGCTCGCCGAGCGTCTTCAGCTCCGTACGGCGCACCGCCAACTGGTCGGCGTCCTCGCCGATCCACACCTCGCGGTGGGTGTCGGGGCCGTCCGGGATGATCAGCAGCTCGTCGATGCGGTGCTCCCGGGCGGCCTCGACCAGCGCGGGCACCCCCTCCGCGGCACCGGCCCGGCCCTGGCCGTCCGGTGACCGGGCCGCCAGGAAGCGGTCCAGGTCCTCCCGGGCGCGCGAGCGTACGTGGTCGTCGCGCAGCCGCTCCACCTCGTCGTCCAGGAGCCTGCTGCCGGCACCGCGCGAGGCCTCGGCGATCCGTTCCTGCAGCCGCTTCGGCAGCCGCTCGTGCACGGACCGCCGCTCCCGGTCGTCCCCCACCAGGATCAGCAGGTCGGCGCCGGTCTCCTCCTGGCACACGGCGAGCGCGTCCGCGATCTCCGCCGCGTTGTGCTCCCAGGTGTTCTCCACCCGCAGCTGGAAGTGGCGCTCCGACCAGTCGACGCTGCTGGTGCGGTGCACCGGCCACTGCCGGCCGGTCACGCCGCCCGCGTCCGAGCTGCCCAGCGCGCTGCGCAGTTCGAAGTCGGCGCCCTTGCGGTCGATGTAGGCCACCACGCACACCGGGTCCTCGCCGGCCAGCTCCAGCAGCGGTGCGACGTGCGGCAGCGGCGCCCAGTCGGCGGTGGTCCCGCCGTACGGGGGCCGGGCCAGCGGCGGATCGAGGACCACCCGCCCGGCACACGCGAACAGGGCCCGCCCGTGCGGGTCGGTGGCGTGGCGCAGCCCCTCCACCGCCTCCTTCACGGCCCGGCAGGTCGCGTCGTCCGCGCCCTGCTCCGCGAGCTCCCGGGCCACCGCGGCGGCCGTCAGCTCACGTTCGTGGGCGGTGTCCTCCGCGTTCCGGGAGAGATCGACGTATACGGAGGCCCAGGGCCCCTGATGTTCGTAGAGGGGGTGCAGAAACGCGAGATCCATGGCTCCCTCCCGGGTGCCGCTCGGGGGTGGTGTTGCTTCCGGGGCGGGTACCCGGACCGCATGAACGAACACGACACGCGGGACGACACCATGACCGGAGTGGACCCGGGCCGCCTGGACGACCAACAGCTCATGAAGGAGCTGGAGACCATCCACCGCACACGTCACGACACCCTGCTGTACGGGTCGAACGACGCGCTGCGGTCCCACAACGACCGCATGGCCCAGTTGGAGGGCGAGTGGCTGCGCCGAAACCCCCGGCGCCCGGTCGCCGCGGGCCGCACCCGCGAGGGCGCCCGGGAACGGGGCTGCGGGGAGGCCACCACCCCCGGCGGCTGAGTAGGCGGCTGAGTACCGGCCGTACCGCCGCCCGGCTGGCGCGAGGGCCGTCCGGCCCCGGCGGGCGCGAGGCCCGGCCGCTCGGACGTCGGCGGGCGCCTCGGACGTCGGCGGGCACGAGGCCTGGCACTCAGCCCCGGGCGGGCAAGAGACTCGGCCCTGAGCCTCACGCTGAGACTCGGCGGCCCTCGAACCCGGGCAGCAGCGGACCCGGCCCGCCGGCGCGATCGGGGCGCACCGGCGGGCCGGGCCCGGCGTGAGGCTCTCGCCCCGGCCTGCGGCCGTCCGCTCCTCAGCCGTCCGCCTTGCCGAACTCGGCGAGGAAGGTCTCGCAGAACGCCTCGAGATCGTCCGGCTTGCGGCTGGTGACCAGGACGTTGTCGCCGTGGTCGCAGACCTTCACCTGTTCGTCGACCCAGGTGGCGCCCGCGTTGCGGAGATCGGTCCGCAGGCTGGGCCACGAGGTCATGACCCGGCCGCGTACGACGTCCGCCTCGACGAGCGTCCACGGGGCGTGGCAGATGGCGGCCACCGGCCGGCCCTGCTCGAAGAACTCCTTGACGAAAGCCACGGCCTTCCCGTCCATTCGCAGGAAGTCCGGGTTGGCCACGCCGCCGGGCAGGACCAGCCCGCCGAACGAGTCGGCCGACGTGTCGCCCACCACCTCGTCCACGGGGAACGTGTCCGCCTTGTCGAGGTGGTCGAAGCCCTGGACCTCGCCGGACTGCGTGGAGACGAGCACGGGTTCGTGGCCCGCCTCCTGTGCCGCCCGCCACGGCTCGGTCAGCTCGACCTGCTCCACGCCCTCGGGCGCGGTCAGAAATGCGATGCGCATGTGGTCGGATTCCTTTCCTGGCGCGCCGGCCGGCGTCGCCGCCCCGCGCGCGTGTGTGGGTCGTCCGGTCGTGTGTGTCGTGGCGAGCCCGTCCTACTCGCTGTCCGTGGCGTCGGGTCCGGCGGCGGGTCCGTCCGTGGCGTCGGGGCCGGCGTCCGCTTCCGCGCGGCTGATGTCGGCGAGAGCCGAGGCGGGATCCCGGGCCTCGGCCAGGTCGCCGAGGCTCACCAGGCCGACCGGCAGCCCGTCCTCCACGACCGGCAGCCGTCGTACGGCGTGCTCGCGCATCAGCGTCTCCGCGTCCGCGACCGGGTCGTGCGGGGAGACCGTCAGCGGGTCACGGGTGCAGACCGCCCGGACGCCGACCGCCATCGGGTCGAGGCCTTTCGCCACCGCCCGCACCGTGATGTCCCGGTCGGTGAGCAGGCCCGTCACGCCCCGCCCGTCCGCGACCACCACATCACCGATGTGGTGGGTGCGCATCAGCCGCGCCGCCTCGACGAGGGAGGCGTCCGGGCGGACGGCGGTCACACCCGGGGTCATGACGTCCCGCACGTACTCGGCCACCCGCTCGGCCATGAGGACCGCCCTTTCCGGCGCCTACGTGCTCCGCGCCCCGGCCGGTCCGGATCCGCCGTGCTCGGTCAGCGCCACCGCCAGTTCCTGGACGTTGTCGTAGCGCGCCTTGTGCGGCAGCCGTTCCAGACCCTCGACGAGGGCGTCGGGCGCGTTGCCGCGGCGCAGCGCGCGGGTCAGTTCCCGCGGGTTCGCGGGGAAGGTGCCCCGGGTCAGGTTCCGGGCCAGTTCGAGCCGGAGCGCCTCCAGATACGTCGGCCCGCGGCCCGGCGTCACGGGTCCGTAGGTGACCTCCGGGTCGTCCTCCGCGGCCGGTTCCGGGTCGTTCCACTCCTCGCTGCGGGTGGGGTGCCCGGACCTGAGCAGACCCTGCAGTTCGTGCTTCATCTCGTCGTCACGGTGGACGCTCATCCGGTCACTGCCTCGCTGCATGTCTCCCTCCACATCCTTCGGGGGTGCCGACCGCGTACCCGGGCCCCGCGGGCCGACACGGAAACATCCGGACGGGCCCGATCCGATTTCCCCCGGCACGCTGCGTGTGCCCGCGTGCACCGCGGGTTTGCCCGGCGGGCACGGGGAACCCGGCCCGCGCGCCACCACCCCCCACGCCCACCCCTTGTCGGGAAGGACGGATCATGGCGGTGCTGCTCGCTGTGTTCATCCCGGTCCTCATGCTCGGCGTGGTGCTGGCCCTGGGCCGCTACGAGGAACTGGTGCTGCCGGGCACCGCGCCGCCGTCCGACGACGGCCCCGACGCGGCCGAGGCCGTGGCCGGGCCGGCAGATCAGTAATCGAGAAGCGAGGCCCGTGGCGCTCCGTCTAGCGTGTCCCTGCTGACCCGCCCGACGGATGGAGACACGATGAGCAGCGCCAGGAGAACGGACCAGCAGTCGGCCGTGCCACACGTCGCCGACAGCCACGATCTGATCCGTGTGCACGGTGCCCGCGAGAACAATCTCAGGGACGTCAGCATCGAGATCCCCAAGCGCCGGCTGACGGTGTTCACCGGCGTCTCCGGCTCGGGCAAGAGCTCGCTGGTGTTCAACACGATCGCCGCCGAGTCGCAGCGGCTGATCAACGAGACCTACAGCGCCTTCGTCCAGGGCTTCATGCCGACGCTCGCCCGCCCCGAGGTCGACGTCCTCGACGGCCTGACCACCGCGATCATCGTGGACCAGCAGCGGATGGGCGCCGACCCCCGCTCCACGGTCGGCACCGCCACCGACGCCAACGCGATGCTGCGCATCCTCTTCAGCCGGCTCGGGGACCCGCACATCGGCCCGCCCAGCGCGTACTCCTTCAACACCGCCTCCGTCCGGGCGAGCGGCGCGATCACCGTCGAGCGCGGCAACAAGAAGGCCGTGAAGGCGACCTACGAGCGCACCGGCGGCATGTGCAACCGCTGCGAGGGCCGGGGCAAGGTCTCCGACATCGACCTCTCCCAGCTCTACGACGACTCCAAGTCGCTGTCCGAGGGCGCGTTCACCATCCCCGGCTGGAAGTCGGACAGCCAGTGGACCGTGCAGGTCTACGCCCAGTCCGGCTTCGTGGACCCGGACAAGCCGATCCGCGAGTACACCGAGAAGGAACTGCGGGACTTCCTCTACGGCGAGCCGGTCAAGGTGAAGGTCGGCGGCGTCAACCTCACCTACGAAGGACTGATCCCGAAGATCCAGAAGTCGTTCCTGTCCAAGGACAAGGAGGCGATGCAGCCCCACATCCGGGCGTTCGTGGAGCGGGCGGTCACCTTCACCACCTGCCCCGAGTGCGACGGCACCAGGCTCAGCGAGGGCGCCCGGTCGTCGAGGATCGGGAAGATCAGCATCGCCGACGCCTGCGCGATGGAGATCCGCGACCTGGCCGACTGGGTCCGCACTCTCGACGACCCGTCGGTGGCGCCGCTGCTCACCGCGCTGCGGGACACCCTCGACTCGTTCGTGGAGATCGGCCTCGGCTACCTCTCCCTCGACCGTCCGGCGGGCACCCTGTCGGGCGGCGAGGCCCAGCGCGTCAAGATGATCCGCCACCTCGGCTCCTCGCTCACCGACACCACGTACGTCTTCGACGAGCCCACCGTCGGCCTGCACCCCCACGACATCCAGCGCATGAACGACCTGCTGCTGCGGCTGCGGGACAAGGGCAACACGGTCCTCGTCGTCGAGCACAAGCCGGAGACGATCGCGATCGCCGACCACGTCGTCGACCTCGGTCCCGGTGCCGGCACGGCGGGCGGCACCGTCTGCTTCGAGGGCACCGTCGAGGGCCTGCGGGCAAGCGGCACCGTCACCGGCCGCCACCTCGACGACCGGGCCTCCCTCAAGGAGACGGTCCGCAAGCCCACCGGCGTCCTGGAGATCCGCGACGCCACGACGCACAACCTCCAGGGCGTCGACGTCGACGTCCCGCTCGGCGTGCTCTGCGTGGTCACCGGCGTGGCCGGCTCCGGCAAGAGCTCGCTGATCCACGGCTCGGTCCCGGCCGGCGCGGGCGCCGACGTCGTATCGGTCGACCAGAGCCCCATCAAGGGCTCCCGGCGGAGCAACCCGGCGACGTACACCGGCCTGCTCGACCCGATCCGCAAGGCCTTCGCCAAGGCCAACGGCGTCAAGCCCGCCCTCTTCAGCGCCAACTCCGAGGGCGCCTGCCCCACCTGCAACGGCGCCGGTGTCATCTACACCGACCTGGCGATGATGGCGGGCGTCGCCACGCCGTGCGAGGACTGCGAGGGGAAGCGGTTCCAGGCCTCGGTCCTCGAGTACCGCCTCGGCGGCCGGGACATCAGCGAGGTCCTCGCCATGTCGGTGGCGCAGGCCGAGGAGTTCTTCGGCGCCGGCGAGGCCCGTACCCCGGCCGCGCACAAGATCCTCGACCGGCTCGCCGACGTCGGGCTCGGCTACCTCACCCTCGGCCAGCCGCTCACCACGCTGTCCGGCGGCGAGCGCCAACGGCTCAAGCTGGCCACCCACATGGGCGACAAGGGCGGCGTCTACGTACTCGACGAGCCCACCACCGGCCTGCACCTCGCCGACGTCGAGCAACTGCTCGGCCTCCTCGACCGGCTCGTCGACGCCGGCAAGTCGGTCATCGTCATCGAGCACCACCAGGCGGTCATGGCGCACGCCGACTGGATCATCGACCTCGGCCCCGGCGCCGGCCACGACGGCGGCCGGATCGTCTTCGAGGGCACCCCCGCCGACCTCGTCGCCGACCGCTCCACCCTCACCGGCGAGCACCTCGCGGCGTACGTCGGCGCCTGACCGCGAACGAGCCCGCAGCGCCGGTACCGGGGGCGCCCGGCGCTGTGGGATCGTGGTGGGGTGACGACGTTGGAGGACCTGGCCCGGCTGCGCCGGGCCCGCGACCTGATGGACCGCAGATACGCCGAGCCGCTCGACGTCCCGGCGCTGGCGCGCGTCGCCCTCATGTCGGCGGGCCACTTCTCCCGCAGCTTCCGCGCCGCGTACGGGGAGACGCCGTACAGCTACCTGATGACGCGCCGGATCGAACGGGCGAAGGCCCTGCTGCGACGCGGCGACCTGTCCGTCACGGAGGTCTGCTTCGAGGTCGGCTGTACCTCGCTCGGCTCGTTCAGCACACGGTTCACCGAACTGGTCGGCGAGAGCCCGAGCGCCTACCGGGCCCGCGACCACGCCGACGGCGCCGACATCCCCGCCTGCGTCGCCAAGATCTACACGCGACCGGTCAGGAACGGAGAAGCGAGGCCCGCGCCCCCGCCCGTAGCGTGAAGCGCATGGACATCAACCTCTCGCAGTGCTTCATCGCCGTCGACGACCACGACAAGGCGCTCGCCTTCTACCGGGACGTGCTCGGACTCGAGGTGCGCAACGACGTCGGGTTCGAGGGCATGCGCTGGGTGACCGTCGGCTCCCCGGCCCAGCCCGGCGTGGACATCGTCCTCGAACCCCCGCTCGCGGACCCGAACGCCTCGACCGCCGACAAGGAGGCCATGGCCGAACTGCTGGCCAAGGGCCTGCTGCGCGGCGTCATCTTCACCACCGACGACGTAGACGCCACCTTCGAACGCATCCGGGCCGCGGGCGCCGAGGTCCTCCAGGAGCCGGTCGACCAGCCCTACGGAGTCCGCGACTGCGCCTTCCGCGACCCGGCCGGCAACATGCTGCGCTTCAACCAGCCGCGCCGGCGGTGACCCCGAGGGCCGCCGCGGTGAGGCCCTGACCCGAGGACCGACGGAAGGCCCTGACCCGTGGACCGGCGGAAGGCCCTGACCCGAGGACCGACGGAAGGCCTTGACCCGAGGACCGACGGAACCGTCGGCGCCGAGGCGCGCGCGTCACCAACCCGGAGGGACCGGGCGTGCGCGTACGCGCGAGGAGCGCGGCCGTCCCCGCTCCCGGCCCGGCGGGCAACTCCCGCACCTTCCCCTGGAACCCCGGGCCCGCGCGGAGAATCTCCGGGTGTTTGCCGTGTGGTCCAGGGGGCAGGCGCAAGTTCAGTGCTTCGGACAGGAGGCACGTCCGTGGGAGCGGCGCGACGCCGTCACGGATGCGTCCGTCCGGGCCGGACGCCCTCCCATGGTGACCGCCCGAACCCAAGGGCCGTGTCGTCGCACCGGTGACGCCCGTCCCGCGCGCCGGAGGCCGCACGAAATCCGGCGCCGGCCGCACCGGCCGCGCCTGCCGGGCCGTAGCCCGGCGCGACGACAGGGCCCCGCGCTCCGAGGGAGTTGCGACGCACCATGCCGATCCACGCCAGCGTGAAGCACCCGCACGACGACGCCCCCGACACCGCCGACGCCTTCCGCCGACTCACCACCCTTCCCGACGGCCCGGAACGCGACGCGGTCCGCGACCGGATCGTCGAGGCCTGGCTCCCCATGGCCGAACGGCTCGCGGGACGGTTCCGCAGCCGCGGCGAGAGCTACGAGGACCTGCGCCAGGTCGCGGCCCTCGGTCTGGTCAAGGCTGTCGACCGGTACGACCCCGAGCGCGGCAACGCCTTCGAGAGCTACGCCGTGCCGACGATCACCGGCGAGATCAAGCGCCACTTCCGCGACCACATGTGGACCCTGCACGTGCCGCGCCGGGTCCAGGACCTGCGCAACCGCGTGCGCTTCGCCGGCCAGGACCTGTCCCAGACCATCTCCGGCCGCAACCCCACCGTCGCGGAGATCGCCGAGCACGCCGACCTGAGCGAGGAGGACGTCCGGGTGGGCCTGGAGGCACTGGAGAGTTTCACGGCACTGTCCCTGGACGCGGAGCTCCCCGGCAGCGAGGACGGCTACTCACTCGGCGACGCCCTCGGCGACCTGGACCCGGCCCTCGACACCGTCGTCGACCGCGAGGCGGTCAAGGACCGCCTCGCCGCCCTGCCCGAGCGGGAACGCGCCATCCTCTACATGCGCTTCTTCGACGACATGACCCAGAGCCGCATCGCCGAACAGCTCGGCATCTCCCAGATGCACGTCTCCCGTCTGATCAGCCGGTGCTGCAACCGGGTGCGGGAACAGGTGCTGCGGGACCAGGCGGCCTGAGCCGGCGGGGCCGCAGCGGTGGCGGCCCGGTCCGGCGGGTCCGAGACCGCCGGGCCGAGCCGACGGGCTCGCCCCAGCTGGGACGGGGCCGTCGCGGAGGCCTCGCCCGGCGGGGCCGCGGGCGGCCCGGCGGGACGGGTCCGGAGAAGGCCGATGCGGCGAGGCCGGCCCGGCGGGCCGTTCCGGCCGGGCCTGACCCGTGGCGGGTGTGGCGAAACCAGGGGCTCACCCGCCCGGGCGACCCGTTCCCGCGAACGGCGCACGGTGGCGCGCGCCCGCGTACCGGGCGGGCTGTGATGGCCGAGGGGGCGCGAGTGCCGTGCCCCCGCAGCCGTCGCTCGAAGGAGCCCGCCCCATGCGCCGCACCGCCCGCGCCCTGTCCACCGCCGTCCTGGCCAGTGCCGCCCTCGGCGTCAGCGCAGGGTCCGTCTCGGCCGACCCCGGCGTCCCCCCGCCGTCGGCGGGCGCCGGTGGACCCACCGCCGAGGTCAGCCCGGCCGACGTGGCACCCGGCGGCCTCGTCACCGTCTCCGTCTCCTGCGCCCCGACCGGCGGGACCGCGCCCGCGACCCTCGACGCCACCTCGCCGGCGTTCGAGGAGGGCACCGTCGAGCTGCGCAAGGTGAAGGGCGACGACGGGACGACGCCCGGGCTCGCCTACCGGGGCACCGCCCGCATAGTCGCCGCCGAGGACATCGAAGCCGCCCCGGACGCCGCGGGTTCCGAGGAGGCGTGGACCGTCGACGGCGCCTGCCCGGAGGCGTCCGGCGGCGAGGGTGATCCGTGGAGCGCGACGATGACCGTGCCCGGGGCGCACGGGGCCGGCGCCGCCGCATCCCCGTGCCCCGAGCCCGCCGCACCGGGCGGGTCCTCCGCACCGGGCGGGTCCTCCGCGCACGGCACGTCCTGCGCCACCGAACCGGCGTGTCCCGAACCGGCGGCCGGGCACGGCGAGTCCTCCGCGCACGGCGAGCACGCCGCACCGGGCGGGCCCTCCCCGCACGGCACGTCCTGCGCCACCGACCCCGCGTGCCCCGAACCCGCGGCTCCGCACGGTGAGACCTCCGCGCGGCGAAAGCCCTGCGGCGGCGGGGCCGTGGAGCACGGGGTGCGGGCCGGCACCGGCGGCGCCTTCACCGACTCGGTGCCCGCACTGGTTGCCGGCGGCGCCCTGATCGCAGGCGCGTTCGGCGCGGCCGCGCACCGGCTGAGGCTCCGCCTGCGCGGAGACGCCGAGCACCGCTGATCCGCACGCCGGTGGACCGCGTGCCTCCGCTCACCGGGGCCACAGCCATGGCAGGCCGCCACGGTGGGTACTGGGAGCAACGAAGGAGCACCCGGCCGGGCGCGACAGGACACGGCACCACGGACTGCGCGGAGGCACGCATGCGGCGGACGGACCGTGAAGGCCACGACCGGGCGGGCCACGAGGCGGGCCACGACCGTGGAGGCCGTGCCGACGGACATGACCCCGTGGGGCACGGCCCCGTCCGCTATGGTCCGCACCTCCCCGACGACGGACTGCCCGTGCTGCCCGAACTGTCCGCCGTGCTCGCCGCCGCCGCGGGCCGCGGCCGGGACGAACCGGCCGGCGGCGCCCCCGCCCTCCTGGACGCCGCCTGCGCCTACTGGGACCGGCGCGGCCTGCCCACCGAGCCCGGCCACGCGGCCGCCGCGCCCGGCGCCAACGCCCTGCTGCTCGCGCTGACCGCCGCGCTCGGCGGCGACGTCCTGGTACCCCGCCCCTGCGCCACCTGGTGGGCGCCCTACGCCCGGCTGCTGGGCAGACCCGTCTTCCACGTGCCGACCCCGGCCGAGTCCGGCGGCGTCCCCGACCCGTACGCCCTCCTGGAGACCGTCCGCCGGGTCCGTGCGGAGGGCGGCGACCCGCGACTGCTCGTCCTGTCCGTCGCCGACGACCCCACGGGCACCGTCGCGCCGCCCGAACTGCTGCACGAGACCGTCGAGGCCGCCGCCGACGAGGGACTGCACCTGGTCAGCGACGAGACCTGGCGCGACACCGTGCACGATCCGCACGCCACCGTGCTGCTCAGCCCCGCCGAGATGCTGCCCGGACGGGTCACCGTCGTCACCGACCTGGCCGGAGCGCTGCTGCCTCCGGGCTGGCCGGCCGCCGTCGCCCGCTTCCCGGCGTCCGCCGCCGGAGACGGCCTGCACGCGCGCGTACTCGACGTACTCACCGCGCTCGGCGCCAACGTCGCCGCGCCCGTCGCCGCCGCCGCCGGGTACGCGCTCGCCGAACCCGAGCCGGTCACCGCCCGCCGGTCGGCCGCCGTACGCCTGCACGCGCGCGTGGCCGCCGCCGTGCACTCCGCCGTCGTCGCCGCGGGGGCCACCGCCCGGCCACCACAGGCCGGCCGCCACCTGTACGCCGATCTCGGCCCGCTGCGCGACGCGCTCGGTGCCCAGGGCGTCGGCGACGCCCAGGAACTGGAGGACTTCCTCACCGCCCGGCTCGGCATGCCCGCCCCCGGCGGCCACCGCTTCGGCGACGACCTCCCGGCCCTGCGCGTCCGGCTCGCCACCGGCCCCCTGCTCGGCGGCACCGACGAGCGGCGCGCGGAATGCCTCACGTCCCCCGACCCGTTGGAACTGCCGCACGTCCACCGCGCGCTGGCCGGCCTGAAGTCGGTCTTCGACGATCTCCGCGACGCTCAGCGATGGGAGTCTCCTCGATGACGCAGCAGCCCCGGTCGACCACGCGTACATCCACGTCCACGTCCACGTCCACGGCTACGCCCGCCGGGGACACCGAAGCGCCTCCGGTCCCGTCCTCCTCGGCCTCCTCGTACCCGCCGCTCGCCGATCCCCGGCCGATGTCCGAACACCGGGTGTGGCCGCGGACCTTCCACGACCGGCTCACCGCGCCGCTGCCCGGTCTGAAGGCCTTCGCCAGATTCGCCCGCGAGGGCGCGGTGAGACCCGGCCCCGAGGGCCTCGCCGACATCCCCCGGCTGCCCTACGCCCCCGGCCCGCTGCCCCGCGTGGACGCCCGTACCGTCGCCGTCACCTGGGCGGGGCACGCCAGCTGGGTGGTGCGCATCGGCGGGCTCACCGTCCTCACCGACCCGGTCTGGTCCCGCCGCATCCTCGGCACCCCGGCTCGTGTCACCCCCGTGGGCGTTCCCTGGAGCGCCCTGCCGTGCGTCGACGCGGTCGTCGTCAGCCACAACCACTACGACCACCTGGACGCCCCCACCCTGCGCCGGCTGCCGCGCGACACCCCCGTCCTCGCGCCGGCCGGGCTCGGCCGCTGGTTCCACCGCCGCCGCTTCACCCGCGTCACCGAGCTGGACTGGTGGGAGGCGGTCGAGCTGGACGGCGTCCGTTTCGACTTCGTACCGGCCCACCACTGGTCCAAGCGCACCCTCACCGACACCTGCCGCACGCTGTGGGGCGGCTGGGTCCTCACCGACCCCGGCGGCCGGCGCGTGTACTTCGCCGGTGACACCGGGTACGGCCACTGGTTCACCCGCATCGGCCGCCGCTACCCCGGGATCGACCTCGCCCTGCTCCCCATCGGCGCCTACGATCCCCGCTGGTGGCTGAGCGACGTGCACTGCGACCCGGAGGAGGCGGTGCGGGCCGCCCAGGACGTCGGAGCCCGCCGGATGGCACCGATGCACTGGGGCACGTTCGTGCTCTCCGCGGAACCCGTACTGGAACCGCTCACCCGCGTACGTGCCGCCTGGCAGCGGGCGGGTCTGCCCCGGGAGCACCTGTGGGACCTCCCGGTCGGCGGTTCCCGGGTGCTGGAGTGACCGTCGCTCGCCCGGACCGGGGCGCCGCCGCGGGCCGCGACACGCCGGTCGACGCGTCGGACCGCGCGGTCGCGCGCCGCACGCCGTGAGCCCGGCAGGCGACGTCCTCCGGGCCCGCTCGTCCTCCGGGCCCGCTCGTCCTCCGGGCTCACGCCTCTCCGGGGCCGGCCGAACCGCCGGAGGCCTACGCCTTCGCGGGCCCTCGCCACCGCCGCCACACGCTCGGCGCCCCGCCGACCAGGACGGTCAGCGCGATCGCCGCGGCCACGCCCTCCCAGGGCTCGCGGAACAGCGCGCCGCTCAGGATGCCGATCAGCTGGTACGTCACCGCCCAGGCCAGGCAGGCGGGCAGGTTGCCCCGGGCGAACCGGCGCAGCGGCCACTTGGCCAGCAGACAGGCCAGCATCACGGGTATGCGCCCGGCCGGCACCAGCCGGGACAGTACGAGCACCGCCACATCGTGCTCGGCGAGCTTCCTCTGCGCCTGCTCCAGCCGGTCCTCGGGCGCCCGGGACCGGATCGCCTCCAGCCAGCGCGACCCGTTCTTCGAGCCGACGCCGCGCCGCCCCAGCCAGTACAGCGCCAAGTCCCCGCAGAACGCGGCCAGCGACGCCGTCGCGAACACCATCAGAAGGGAGAACGGCACCGTCTGGTGCATCGCCACCACGGCCGCCGAACTGACCAGCGCGCCCGTCGGCACCACCGGCACCAGCGCCCCGATCAGCACGAGCAGGAACAGCGACGGATAACCGAACGCCTGCTGCGCCGGATCGGCCGGAATGTTCGTCGTGACGGCGCCCAGCCAGCTCACCGCACGACCTCCACCCGGGTCCGCTCGCCGTGCCCCAGCCGGTGCACCGCCACCCCCGGCGCGCGCAGCGCAGCCAGGCGCACGAACTCGTCGCCCGGCGCATGGAACTCGTGGGGGCGCACGGCGTCCATCCCGATCGGCCAGTACGTGCCGTAGTGCACCGGCACCGCCGTGCGCGGCGCCAGCCGGGCCAGCGCCTGTGCCGCACGCCCCGCGTCCAGATGCTCCTCGCCCAGGTACGGCCCCCAGCCGCCCACCGGCAGCAGGGCCGCGTCGACCGGCCCGACCTCCTTCTCCATGCCGTCGAACAGGCCGGTGTCCCCGGCGAAATACGTCCGGGCGTCGCCCTCGACGACATAGCCGAGGGCGGGGGAGCGGTGGGGTCCGAACGGCAGCCGCCGCCCGTCGTGCCGCGCGGGCACCGCCCGTATCCGCAGGTCACCCACCCTGGTCTCGTCGCCGGGCGCCACCTCGGTCAGCTTCAGGTGCCCGAGTCGGCGCAGCCCCACCACCGCCCGGCGTGCGCCCCGGGGCACGAGCAGGCGCGTGCCCGGCGCGAGCCGCGCGAGCGACGGCACGTGCAGGTGGTCGGCGTGCAGATGGGAGACGAGCGCCACGTCCGCGCGCCAGGCGTCCGGCGGCGGCACCGCGCCCCGTCTGCGGCGCAGATGGGCGAGTCTGCGGACGAACAGCGGGTCGGTGAGCACACGTATGTCCGAGTCCTCGACCGTGCAGGTGGCGTGACCCCACCACGTGAGCTCCACCGGCACCTCTCTGCCTCCTTCGTGCGACTCCCCGAAGCCTACGTCCAGGGGTAGGGTCGGCGGCGAAAACGGGAGGTGAGGGGGCAGCATGGGGCCGGTGCGGGTGACGGCGATCGCGAGTCTGACGCCGCTGGAGCAGCTGGACGACGATCCCTTCCTGGTCGACTCGCGCAGCCAGCACGCCATGTGCGCCCGCTGGGCCGCGGACCACGGATACGTCGTCGCCAGGGAGCTGCTGGTACGCGGTCTGCGGCCCGACCACGAAGCCCTGTGGGACGGTGTCCGCCCGGGGCACGACCTGTTCGTGGCGCCCAGTCTCCGGGTGCTGGAGAGCGCGCTGTCGTCCGTGGAGGAGTTCACCGCGGAGTGCGCGCGACGCGGGGTCCGCGTCGAGACGGCCGGCCACGCGGAACCGTCCTACGACGCCCGGATGAAGGCGTGCGTGCACCGCAGACTGTCGATGCCGACGGCCGGGTACGACGGCCGCTGACCCGGCCGGGGTGTGAACCGGACCCGGGGGGACAAACGGGTGCTCCGGACCGTTGTGACAGGGTGGGGAGGGCCCGCGCGGACGACGGGCCGGGACGTGAGGTGTGCGGAGCGTGGGTGGAGGGCGTTGGCGCCGGGTCGCCAGTCAGGTCGGGCGGAGTGTCGCGGTGTGGGCCGTCTCCACCCTCACCATGCTGGTGCTCGCCGGGATCCTGCCGGACTTCCGGCTCCAGTCGCCCGACGGCGACAGCGCGACCGACATCGCCATGACCGCCGCGGTCGGCGCCGGCGCCTTCGGCCTGCTGTCCGCCCTGGTGTGGCCGCTGCTGGTCCGGCTGCTGCTGCTGGTGCCGGCGCTCGTCCTCGGGCTCCTCGTCTTCTTCCTCAACGGCGGGCTGCTGCTCCTCGCGATCGACGTGAACCCGGCCGGGCGCGGCGGTGTCGCCCCCGAGACGGCGGTCGTGGTGGCCGCCGTCATGTCCGCGGTCGCCTCGGCCACCGGCGGTGCCCTGGCCGTGCGGGACGACGACGCCTACCGGCGCCGGCTCTACCGGCTCGCCGACCGCCGCCGCAGAGCCGGCCCGCCCTGCCCGGCCGACCCCGGCACCGTCTTCCTGCAACTGGACGGCGTCGGCCACGACGTCCTGCTGGACGCCGTCGACGACGGCACCATGCCCACCGTCGCCCGCTGGCTCGGCCGGGACGTAACGTCGGCGACCCACCGGCTCGCCCGGTGGCGCACCGACTGGTCCAGCCAGACCGGCGCCAGCCAGCTCGGCATCCTGCACGGCAGCAATCACGACGTCCCCGCGTTCCGCTGGTACGAGAAGGACAGCGGCGAGGTCGTCGTCTGCAACCGGCCGACCAGCGCGGCCGAGCTCCAGCACCGGGCCGTCGAGCGCACCGGCGACGGCGGTCTGCTCACCTTCGACGGCGCCAGCCGCGGCAACCTGTTCGGCGGCGGCGCCGACGAACAGGCACTCGTGCTCTCCATCGCCACCCGCCGCCGCAGCCCCCAGACGCGGTCCCGGTCCGGTTACTTCGCCTACTTCTCCGACCCGGCCAACGCCGTCCGCACCGCCATGTCCTTCGTCGCCGAGGTGTGCCGGGAGATCGGCCAGTCCACCCGCGCCCGCGTGCGCAAGGTCCGCCCGCGAGTCTCCCGCGGCGGCCTCTACCCCTTCGTCCGCGCCTTCGCGACCGTCGTCGAACGGGATGTCGTCGTCGCCGCGGTGATGGGCGACATGCTCGCCGGACGCACCGCCGTCTACGCCGACCTGGTGGCGTACGACGAGGTGGCGCACCACTCCGGGCCGTACGGCCGGGACGCCCGGAAGGTCCTCCAGCGGCTCGACCGCGCGCTCGCGCTGATCGAGAAGGTCGCCGAGCACGCCCCCCGCAAGTACCGGATCGTCGTCCTGTCCGACCACGGCCAGAGCCCCGGCGAGACGTTCCGCACCCGCTACGGCCTCACCCTCGGCGACCTGGTGCGGGCCGGCTGCGGACTGCCGGTGCCGCGCCGCGCCCAGCGCACCCGCAGCGGCGCCGAGGCGCGCAACACCGTACGGGCCGCCCTGCACCGGCCCGTCGAGGAGGGCGCCGAGCAGCAGCGCCCCGCCGACACCCCCACCGGCCGCCGCTCCGAGCCGATCGTGCTGGCCTCCGGCAACCTGGGCCTGGTCTCCTTCCCCGACGTGCCGCACCGGATGACCCGGGAGGAGATCGACGCCCGCCACCCCGCCCTGCTGCCGACCCTCGCCAACCACCCCGGCATCGGCTTCCTGCTGGTCCGCAGCGAGAGGCACGGCGGCGTGGTGCTCGGCGCGCGCGGCGCGGAGATCCCCCTGGACCGGCTCGACGAGGACCCCGGCCCGCTCGCGCCCTTCGGACCCGGAGCCGCCGACGCCGTGCGCCGCACGCACTCCTTCCCGCACACCGCCGACATCATGGTCAACTCCTTCCACGACCCGGCCGACGGCGAGGTCCTCGCCTTCGAGGAGCAGATCGGCTCCCACGGCGGACTCGGCGGCGCCCAGTCCCGCGCTTTCCTGCTGTCACCGGTCGTCCTGTCCGCGCCGGTCGCCGAGGGCGCGGAGATCGTCGGCGCCGAGCACGTCCACCGGGTCCTGCGCCGCTGGCTGCGCGAGTCGAACGGCCCGCAGGTGCCCTTGGAGGATCCCCGGTCCCGGGCTGTCGAGAGCGGACCTTTTCCGGTCCCGGACGGGGTCGTACAGGATAAAAGCGCCTGATTTGGAGCCGCGCAGGACCGTGCCCGACCATGGGCGCCGTCCCGGCGATCCCGGGCACCAGTTCCAAGGAAGGCGCCCCACCCCATGCACGTCACCGGGTCCGTCCCCCCACCGGCTCCGGATCCGCAGGAACCCCCCGCGGCCCCCGATTCCGCTCCGGCCCCCGGCAACGGCAGGCACGCCCGCCGCTTCGGGCTCCCCGTCGCCACCGCCCTGGTCATGGGCAACATTATCGGCGGCGGCATCTTCCTGCTCCCGGCCTCCGTCGCCCCCTTCGGCACCATCAGCCTGCTCGCCTTCGGTGTCCTGACCGTCGGCGCCATCGCGCTCGCCCTGGTCTTCGGCCGTCTCGCCGCCCGCGACCCGCGCACCGGCGGCCCCTACGTGTACGCCCGCGAGGCGTTCGGCGACTTCGCCGGCTTCCTCGCCGCCTGGGCGTACTGGATCACCACCTGGGTGTCCAACGCGGCGCTCGCCGTCGCCGCCGTCGGCTACCTCGACGTCCTGATCCCGGTGAACGACCACCGCTGGACCGCGTGCCTGGCCGCGCTCGTCATCCAGTGGCTGCCGGCGCTCGCCAACTTCGCGGGCACCCGCTACGTCGGCGCGGTGCAGCTCGTCTCCACGGTGCTGAAGTTCGCACCGCTGCTGCTCGTCGCGGTCGGCGGGCTGTTCTTCTTCGACGCGGACAACCTCGGCCCGTTCAACGCGAGCGGCGGCAGCGGCATCGGCGCGGTCTCCGCCGCCGCCGCGATCCTGCTCTTCTCCTACCTCGGCGTGGAGTCCGCCGCCGTCAGCGCCGGCGAGGTCAAGGACCCCCGCCGCACGGTCGGCCGGGCCACGGTCATCGGCACCGCGGGCGCCGCCCTCGTCTACCTGCTGGGCACCCTGTCCGTCTTCGGCACGGTCGCCCACGACCGTCTGGTGGACTCCACCGCTCCCTTCTCCGATGCCGTGAACGCCATGTTCGGCGGCGCCTGGGGCGGCTGGGCGGTCGCGCTCGCCGCCCTGGTGTCGATGACCGGCTGCCTCAACGGCTGGACGCTGCTCAGCGCCCAGACCCCGTACGCCGCCGCGAAGGACGGCCTCTTCCCGGCCGCGTTCGCCCGCAGGCGGCGGGGCGTGCCGACGGTGGGCGTGGGCGTCACCGTCGTCCTGGCCTCCCTCCTCACCGTCTACAACTACACGTCCGGCTCGGCGAAGGTCTTCGAGATCCTCGTCCTCGTCACCACCTTCACCGCGACCGTGCCCTACCTGCTGGCCACCGCCGCGCAGATCTTCCACCTGGTCTCCGGGCAGGGCGAGAAGGTCGACCGCGCCCGGCTCGTCCGCGACGGCGTGATCGCGGCGGTCGCGGCCGGCTTCTCCCTCTGGCTGGTCGCCGGCGCCGGCTACGCGGCGGTCTACCAGGGCGTGCTGTTCCTCTTCGCGGGCGTGCTGGTCTACGCGGTGATGGCGGCCCGCAGGCGGCGCGCGGAGGGGCCCGCCGCACCGTAATTCGGCTGCGCGCGGGCGGCAGGGGGACCCACACTGGTGCGGTCCCCTCCCGACATCCCCCCTTCCGAGGAGCCCCTGCGTGCAGGCAGCCGTCGCCGTCACTCCCGCCCGACTCCCGGAACTGCTGCTCGGTCTCGCCACCGTGCGGCCGGTCTTCCTGTGGGGCGCACCCGGCATCGGCAAGTCCTCCCTGGTGAGGAACTTCGCCGACTCGCTGGGCCTGGAGTGCGTGAGCCTGCTCGGCACCCAGCTCGCGCCCGAGGACCTGATCGGCGTACCGCAGATCCGGGACGGGCGGTCGGTGTTCTGCCCGCCCGAGACCATCGCCCGCGACGAGCCGTACTGCCTGTTCCTGGACGAGCTGAACGCGGCCACTCCGGACGTGCAGAAGGCGTTCTACTCGCTCATCCTGGACCGTCGCATCGGCAGCTACGAGCTGCCCAAGGGCTCCATCGTCATCGGCGCCGGCAACCGCGCCACCGACAACGCCCTCGCCCGCCCCATCGCCTCCGCGCTGGTCAACCGCCTCACCCACGTCCACCTGGACGCCTCCGCGAAGGACTGGCTGGCCTGGGCCGCCGAGAACGGCATCCACCCCTGGATCACGGACCACCTCACCGACCGCCCCGACCACCTGTGGTCCAATCCGCCCAAGACCGAGGAACCGTTCTCCACCCCGCGCTCCTGGCACATGCTCTCCGACGCCCTGCACTCCTTCGGGCAGGATCTCGACGAGGAGACCCTGAAGGTCCTCGCGCACGGCACGCTGACCCCCGCCCACGCCACCGCCTTCTGCGGCTACGTCAAGATCGTCCGCAGCCGCTTCGGCATCGAGGCGATCCTCAGGGGCGAGGCCCGCTGGCCCAACCGCCTCCAGGACCGGGACCTGCTCTACTACCTCGCCGAGTCCTTCCGCGGCCGGCTGGTCAAGGAACTGCCCGCGAGCAAGGAGCACATGTCGGCGAACGGCCGCCAGACCGCCTACCGCGCCAAGTCGCTGCTCGTCCAGCTCGCCGAGATCTCCGTCGAGGTCGCCCAGAGCGTCATCGCCTCCGACGCCGACGGCAACCCGGTGCTGCCCGCCTGGTTCCTCGTCGAGGCCGCCCGCGACATGCCCCGGCTGGTCGAGGCGCGACGGTGAGCCGGGCCGCAGGGCAGAAGCGGAAGAAGAAAAAGAAGGACCCGGCCGCCGAGAACTGCGCCAAGGGCGTGCAGCTGGCCTGGGCCAACCCGGCACTGGCCGCGATGGAGGTCAAGCTGTGCCGGGAGGAGGAGTGCCGGGTCGCACCCCGGCAGGGACTCGTCCGCGTCAGCTCCAACGGCCGGCTCCACCTGCACCCCACCCGCCACGCCGAACCCGCCGAGTGGGCGTGGGCCATCGCGCACGCGCTGATCCACCTCGGCTTCGGCCACGTACCCGCCGCGACCGGGGAGCGCGTCCAGCCCGACCGCTACGACCTCGCCGCCCGCTGCGTCGTCGTCAACCGCTTCCTCCAGACCTTCCCGGTCGGCCGCACCCCGGACGACCTGCCGCCGGCCTACCCCGACGGCGACGAGGAGCGCATCGCCGCCGCCTGGCGCCGCGAGGGCGGCATCCCGGCCGCCTACGAGCACTGCGGCACCGCCGGCCGCGAACCCGACCAGCTCCTCGTGCCCTGGGACAAGTACAGCGGCCGGGCCCCGGACTGGCAGCTCGCCTTCGCCCACGCGCTGACCCGCACCATGTCCACCGCCCTCGACCTCGCGGGCGGCCGGCGTGACGACATGCTGGGCGGTCCCACCCGCCTGCACCCCTGGCAGCGGGCCCTGAGCTGGTTCGTCTCCTCCTACCCGCTGCTCGGCGGCATCGCGGCCGGCATCACCCTCGTCGCCGACGCCGAACTGGCCCGCGCCCACGGCATCTCCGTCGCCGCCGTCGACGCCGAGGCCGGCGAGATCTACGTCAACCCGCTGCGGCGCTTCGACGACGAGGAGTGGCGGTTCGTCCTCGCCCACGAGATGCTGCACGCCGCCCTGCGCCACGGCGACCGCCGCGGCACCCGCGACCCCTACCTCTTCAACGTCGCCTGCGACTACGTCATCAACGGCTGGCTCGTCGAGATGCGGGTCGGCACCATGCCCGAGGGCGTCCTGCACGACCCGGCACTGGCCGGCCTGTCCGCCGAGGAGGTCTACGACCGCATGGCCGGCGACCTGCGCCGCATACGCCGCCTGTCCACCCTGCGCGGCAAGGGCGTCGGCGACATCCTCGGCGGCCCGCTCGGCCCGCCCCGCGACCACGTCGACCTCGACGGCTTCTACCGGCGCGGTCTGACCCAGGGACTCGACCTGCACCGGCAGCAGGAACGCGGCTTCCTCCCCGGCGGCCTGGTCCAGGAGATCCGCGCGCTCAGCCATCCGCCGCTGCCCTGGGACGCGCGGCTCGCCCGCTGGTTCGACGAGTTCGTGCCCCGCCCGGAGCCCGTACGGTCGTACGCCCGCCCCTCCCGACGCCAGGCCGCCACCCCCGACATCCCGCGCGCCGGGCGGTACTTCCCGCCCGAGGAGACCGCCCGCTGCACCTTCGGCGTCGTCCTCGACACCTCCGGCTCCATGGACCGCACCCTGCTCGGCAAGGCGCTCGGTGCCATCGCCTCCTACGCCGAGGCCCGCGACGTGCCCGCCGCCCGCGTCGTCTTCTGCGACGCGGCACCCCACGACGCCGGATACCTGCCCGTGACGGACATCGCGGGCCGGGTGCGGGTGCACGGACGCGGCGGCACCGTCCTCCAGCCCGGCGTGGACCTGCTGCTGCGCGCCGACGACTTCCCGCCCACCGCGCCCGTCCTCGTCATCACCGACGGATGGTGCGACGTGCTCAGGGTGCGGCGTGAGCACGCCTACCTGATTCCGCGGGGCGCGCGGCTGCCGTTCACCGCCCGAGGACCGGTCTTCCGGGTGAGCTGAGCCGGAGTGTGATCGGATGGGGGTGGGAACCCGGTCGCGGGCTCCCACCGCCCCAGTACAGCAAGAGAATTCGAGAGGACCCGCCGTGGCAACCACGCGCTCCGCACACACCGTCTGGGAAGGCAACCTGCTCGAGGGCAACGGTGTCGTCACCTTCGACTCGTCCGGCATCGGCGAGCAGCCGGTGTCGTGGCCGTCGCGCGCCGAGCAGGCGAACGGCAAGACCAGCCCGGAAGAGCTGATCGCCGCCGCCCACTCCAGCTGCTTCTCCATGGCGCTGTCGCACGGCCTGGCCGGCGCCGGCACCCCGCCCACCAAGCTCACCACCTCGGCCGACGTCACCTTCCAGCCGGGTGAGGGCATCAAGGGCATCCACCTCACCGTGGAGGGCACCGTCCCCGGCATCGACAACGACGCGTTCGTCGCCGCCGCCGAGGACGCCAAGAAGAACTGCCCGGTCAGCCAGGCCCTGACCGGCACGACCATCACCCTCACCGCGAAGCTGGCGTAACCGGCTAGGAGCCCGCGCGCTCCCAGCCCCGCCGGTCCGGGCGCGGCCCCAGCTGTCTGGGGTCGCGCGACCGGTAGACCACGTACGGCCGGACCAGGTACTGCACCGGCGCGCTGAACATGTGCACGAGCCGGGTGTAGGGCACCAGGGCGATCAGCACCATCCCGATCACCGCGTGCACCTGGTACAGCACCGGCACCCCCACCATCAGCTCCGTCTCCGGCCGGAGGGTGAACAGGCTGCGCGACCAGGGCGCGATGGTGTGCCGGTAGTCGTAGCCGGTGCCCGAGGAGTGCGCGAGCTTGGCCACCATGCCCAGCACGATCGCGCCGAGCAGGAAGACGTACATGCCCTTGTCGTTGGCGGTCGTCGCCCGGAAGACGGGCGCGTTGGTGCGCCGCCGGTAGATCAGGAGCAGGATCCCCGCCACCGCGAGCACTCCGGCCGCCGTGCCGCCGTACAGCGACAGCAGGTGGTACGCGTGCTCGCTCACGCCCACCGCGTCCGTCCACGACTCCGGGACGAACAGCCCGACGAGATGGCCGACCAGCACGAACAGGATGCCGTAGTGGAACACCGGCGAGGCGATGTTCAGCAGCTTCGACTCGTAGACCTGTGAGGAACGCGTCGTCCAGCCGAACCGGTCGTAGCGGTGGCGCCAGACCAGGCCGGCGATCAGCAGGGCGAACGCGGCGTAGGGCAGGACGCCCCAGAGGAAGACGGTCACGGGCGGGCTCCGGTGGGTGCGGGCGGCAGGGTGGCGCACACGGCGTCCAGGACGCACGCGTAGGGCGTGCCGAAGGCGGTGAGCCGGGAGCGGAGCCGGCCCAGGGCGTCGCGGTGCTCGGTGAGCATGCCGATGTCCCCGGTGCGGGAGGCGAACTCCAGGACGGCGGGCAGGAAGTCCGGCAGTTCCTCGTCCGTGAACTCCAGTCCGTGGGCGCGGTACAGCTCCTTGAAGCGGACCAGGGACATCCCGCGGTTGCGGGTGTCGCCGTCGGTCCACCAGCTCAGGTACAGGCTGTGCCGGTTCTTGAAGTCGAAGACCTCCACGTAGTGCGCCTGGAGTTCGCCCTGCGACGTCACGGCCGCGTGGTCGGTGAAGGCGCGCAGTTGCGGCGCGGCCTCGCGCAGCAGCGGCAGCCGGGCGCGGAAGTCGTCGTCGGGATACGTCAGACAGAGCGCCGCCGCCTGGTACAGCACCTCGAAGCCGGGCATCGGATCAGACCTCCCTCTCGTCGTCCGCGGTCTGCCGCCGGCGCAGGACGTGGAAGTTCTCCACGGGCACCAGCGGCAGCCGCCTGCGTCCCGAGTCCTGGCCGAACGGCCCGTCCCCGCCCATCCCCGGGCCGCCGTCGGTGTCCAGGCTGCACGTGTCCGGCAGCGCCGACGCCTCCAGCCGGTGCGCGTCCCCGACGGCCGCCGTCGGGATCACGTACCGCTCCTCGTACTTGGCGATCGCCAGCAGCCGGTACATCTCCTCGACGTCCCGCGGGCGCATGCCGACGCTCGCGCAGACGCCGGGGTCGGGGTCCTCGCCGAGGTTGACCGACCGCATGTGGGAGCGCATCGCCGCCAGCTTCTCCAGCGACGCCCGCACGGGGCCGGTGTCGCCCGCCGTGAACAGTTCCGCCAGGTACTCCAGGGGGATGCGGAGCGTGTCGATCGCGCCGAAGAGGTTGTCCGCGTCCTCGCCGTCGTGCCCGGTCTCCGTCAGCGCGTCCACCACCGGCGACAGCGGAGGGATGTACCAGACCATCGGCATGGTGCGGTACTCCGGGTGCAGGGGCAGCGCGACCCGGTACTTGCTCACCAGCGCGTGCACGGGGGAGCGCCGGGCCGCCTCCAGCCAGTCGTACGGGATCCCCGCCTCCTCCGCCGCCCGCCGCACCCCGGGGTCCTCGGGGTCGAGGAAGACACCCAGCTGTGCCTCGTACAGGCCCTGCTCGTCCGGTGTGGAGGCCGCCTCGGTCACCTTGTCGGCGTCGTAGAGCACGACCCCCAGATATCTGAGCCGCCCCACGCAGGTCTCCGAGCAGACCGTCGGCTGCCCGATCTCGATGCGCGGATAGCAGAAGGTGCACTTCTCGGCCTTGCCGGTGCGGTGGTTGAAGTACACCTTCTTGTACGGGCATCCGGTCACGCACATCCGCCAGCCCCGGCAGCGGTCCTGGTCGACGAGGACGATGCCGTCCTCCGACCGCTTGTACATCGCCCCGGACGGGCACGACGCCACGCACGACGGGTTGAGGCAGTGCTCGCAGATGCGCGGCAGGTAGAACATGAAGGTCTCTTCGTACGCGAACCGCACCTTCTCCGACGCCTGCCGGCGCGTGCGCTCCACCATCGGGTCGAGGTCGCCGTAGGCGGGGGCGCCGCCCAGGTCGTCGTCCCAGTTCGAGGACCAGCCGATCTTCATCGGCTTGCCGTCGAGCTGCGAGACGGGCCGGGCGACCGGGTAGTCGGAGCCGAGCGGGGCGTCGGTGAGGTTCTTGTAGTCGTAGGTCCAGGGCTCGTAGTAGTCCTTGATCTCCGGGAGCCTCGGGTTGGAGAAGATCCCGGCGAGCTTCCTGAACCTGCCGCCCGCCTTCGGCTTCAGCGCGCCGCGCCGGTTCAGCTCCCAGCCGCCCCGCCACCTCTCCTGGTCCTCGTAGCGGCGGGGGTAGCCCTGGCCGGGGCGGGTCTCGACGTTGTTGAACCAGACGTACTCCATGCCGCGCCGGTTGGTCCACGCCTGCTTGCAGGTGACCGAGCAGGTGTGGCAGCCGATGCACTTGTCGAGGTTCATGACCATGGCGACCTGGGCCATCGGGCGCATCAGTACTCGACCTCCTGGCCGCGGCGGCGGATCACGGTCACCTCGTCGCGCTGGTTTCCCGTCGGGCCGAGGTAGTTGAACGCCCAGGACAACTGGGCGTAGCCGCCGATGAGATGGGTCGGTTTGAGGATCAGGCGGGTGAGGGAGTTGTGGATGCCGCCGCGCTTGCCGGTGGTCTCCGCGAGGGGCACGTTGACCGTGCGTTCCTGCGCGTGGTGCATGTAGACGGTGCCGGGCGGCATGCGGTGCGAGACGATCGCGCGGGCCACGACCACGCCGTTGCGGTTGACCGCCTCGATCCAGTCGTCGTCGGACACGCCGATCGCCTCCGCGTCCTGGGTCGACATCCAGATGGTCTGGCCGCCCCGGGACAGCGCCAGCATGAACAGGTTGTCCTGGTACTCGGAGTGGATGGACCACTTGTTGTGCGGGGTGAGGTAGCGGACCGTCACCTCCCGGTGGCCGTCCGGGCCGAGCCGCGGCTCGCCGAACAGCCGGCTCATGTCCAGCGGCGGCCGGTACACGGGCAGCGCCTCGCCCAGCTCGTGCATCCAGTCGTGGTCGAGGAAGAAGTGCTGGCGGCCGGTGAGGGTGTGCCAGGGCTTGAGGTGCTCGGTGTTCAGCGTGAACGCCGTGTACCGGCGCCCGCCGGCCTCGCTGCCCGACCACTCCGGCGAGGTGATCACCGGCACGGGCGCCGCCTGGGTGTCCGCGTACGTGATCCGCCTGCCCTCGTGCTCGGCGGCCAGGTGGGCCATCTCCTGCCCGGTCTTCGCCTCCAGCGTGTGGAAGCCCTGGACGGCCAGGCGCCCGTTGGTCGTGCCGGACAGGGCCAGGATGGTGTTGGCGGCCTTGACCGCCGTGTCCAGCGCCGGACGCCCGTCGGCCGGGCCGCCGCGCACCGCGCCGTTCATGTGCCGCAGCCGGTCGACCTCCTCGTCCGGCTTCAGGGTGATGCCCTTGGCGGGCAGGCCCTTGGTCTCCACCAGCGGGCCCAGCGCCGCGAACTTCGCGCCGACCGCCGTGTAGTCCCGCTCCACGACCACGAGGTCCGGCAGGGTCCTGCCCGGCTCCGGCGCGCACTCCCCGCGCCGCCAGTCCCGTACGACCCCGCCCGGCTGGGCGATCTCGCCCGGCGTGTCGTGCTGGAGCGGCGCCGCCACCAGGTCCCTGCGCACCCCGAGGTGGCCGGCGGCCAGCTCGCTCAGCTTCTCCGCGAGCGCCTTGAACGTGTCGAAGTCGGTACGGGTCTGCCACGGCGGGTCCACCGCCGGGGAGAAGGCGTGTACGTAGGGGTGCATGTCCGTGCTGGACAGGTCGTGCTTCTCGTACCAGGTCGCGGCGGGCAGCACCACGTCGGACAGCAGCGTGGACGAGGTGTGCCGGAAGTCCAGCGACAGCAGCAGGTCGAGCTTCCCCTCGGGTGCCTCGTCGCGCCACACCACGTCCCGTGGGCGCTCCTGGGGCGCGGCCTCCTCGGCGCGCAGCGACGAGTGCGTGCCCAGCAGGTGCTTGGTGAAGTACTCGGCGCCCTTCGCCGACGAGCCGAGCAGGTTGGCCCGCCACAGGGTCAGGATCCGCGGCCAGTTCTCCGGCGCGTCCGGGTCCTCGCAGGCGAACTTCAAGGTGCCCGCCCGCAGTTCGGCCACCGCCCTCGCCACCGGGTCGCCGAACGCCTCGCCCAGCTCCAGCGGGTTGCGGTCGAAGGTCGGGTACGACGGCATCCATCCCGTCCGCGCCGACAGCGCGAGGCAGTCCGCGCCGGTCATGCCCGCCAGTCGTCCCTCGCCCAGCGGCGAGGCCAGCACGTCGGCGCCGAACCGGTCGTAGCGCCACTGGTCGGTGTGGAGGAACCAGTACGCGGTGCCGATCATCTGGCGCGGCGGGCGCGACCAGTCCGACGCGGCGGCCAGCGACGCCCACCCGGTCACCGGACGGCACTTCTCCTGGCCCACGTAGTGCGCCCAGCCGCCGCCGTTGCGGCCCTGGCAACCCGTCAGCTGGAGCAGCGCGAGGAAGGCCCGGTAGATCGTCTCCGAGTGGAACCAGTGGTTGGTGCCCGCACCCATCAGGATCATGCAGCGCCCCTTGGAGCGCTCGGCGGTCCGCGCGAACTCCCGGGCGATCCGCACGCAGGCCGCCGCCGGTACCGAGGTGTGCGTCTCCTGCCAGGCCGGAGTGCCGGGCGCGGCCGCGTCCTCGTACGACGCCGGCCAGTCACCCGGCACCCCGTCCCGCGCCACGCCGTACTGCGCCAGCAGCAGGTCGAACACCGTGGTCACCAGCGGCCCGTTCGCCCCGCCCAGCCGCGTCGCCGGTACACCCCGGCGGACCACCTCACCGCGGCCCTGCGCGTGCGCGCCGCCCTCGGTGTCGAAGCGCGGGAGCAGCACCTCGACGCCCGACGCCATCGCGTGGCCGTGCAGGCTCAGCAGCGGCCGTACGTCACCGAGGTCGAGGTTCCACCGGCCCTGGTCCGCCTCGTTCCAGCGGAAGCCCAGCGAGCCGTTGGGGACGACCGCGCGGCCCGTCGCCCCGTCCAGCACGACCGTCTTCCAGCGGGCGTCCTCGCCCTCCTGCCCCAGGTCGGCCGCGCGCAGGAACTTCGCCGGGACGTGGGCCCCGTCCCGCTCGGTCAGCGTCACCAGGAACGGCAGGTCGGTGAAGCGCCGTACGTAGTCGTCGAAGAAGGGGGTGGCGCGGTCGACGAAGAATTCCTTGAGGACCACGTGCCCCATCGCCAGGGCCAGTGCGGCGTCGGTCCCCGGGTGCGGGTGCAGCCACTGGTCGGCGAACTTGGTGTTGTCGGCGTAGTCCGGGGAGACGACCACGACCTTCTGGCCCCGGTAGCGGGCCTCCGCCATCCAGTGGGCGTCCGGCGTGCGCGTCACCGGGACGTTCGAACCCCACATGATCAGATACGCCGCGTCCCACCAGTCACCCGACTCCGGCACGTCCGTCTGGTCGCCGAAGACCTGCGGGGAGGCCACGGGCAGGTCCGCGTACCAGTCGTAGAACGACAGCATCGGCGCGCCGATGAGGGAGTGGAAGCGGGCGCCCGCCGCGTGCGACACCATCGACATCGCCGGGATGGGGGAGAAACCCGCGATGCGGTCGGGGCCCCGGGTGCGGATGGTGTGGACGTGGGCGGCGGCGACCATCTCGACGGCCTCGTCCCAGGTCGCCCGGACCAGGCCGCCCTTGCCGCGCGCCCGCTGGTAGCGCCGCCGCCGCCGAGGGTCGCCCTGGATGTCGGCCCAGGCCAGCACCGGATCCGACAGCCGCGCCTTCGCCTCCCGGTACATCTCCAGCAGCACCCCGCGCACGTACGGGTAGCGCACCCGGGTCGGCGAGTACGTGTACCAGGAGAACGCCGCGCCGCGAGGGCAGCCGCGCGGCTCGTACTCGGGACGGTCCGGGCCGACCGACGGATAGTCCGTCGCCTGGGTCTCCCAGGTGATGATGCCGTCCTTGACGAACACGTTCCAGCGGCAGGAACCGGTGCAGTTCACGCCGTGCGTGGAGGTCACGACCTTGTCGTGGCTCCACCGGTCGCGGTAGAAGGCGTCCGACTCCCGGCCGCCGACCAGCCCGATGCTGTGCAGGTCGGGGGCTGCCGTACCCGGCCGGAAGAACCGTCCCGCCCGCAGCAGCGCCGCGCCCGGCTCGGTGGGCGGTGTCCGCGTGTCGGTCACGTGCGCTCCCTTGATCGACCGGGCCCTGGGTCCGAACCTAGGGGCGGGCGCGGGAGCGCACCTGTTCGCGGGGCCCGTACGGGTCAGGCGGGCGGCGCGGCGTCCGGGTCAGGCCTTGCGGGCCACCCCCGCGTACACCGGCACGATGCCCTCCGCCTGCGCCGCCACGTCCTCCGGGTCCGGCCGCCACCCGGTGACCGGGATGGTGCCGGGCCCCAGCAGCTCCAGGCCGTCGAAGAAGCGCGAGAACTCGGTGAGGGAGCGCGGGTAGAACGGCGTGCCGCTGCGGGCGAACAGACCGGCGGCCTTGCCCACCGCCTCGGGGTTCAGATCGGGTGTGACCTGGGAGAGGACGAGGTAGCTGCCCGGGGCGAGGGCGTCGACGTACCGCTTCAGCAGACCGTGCACGTCGTCGCCGTCGACCGCGTCGCCGAGGTAGTGCGTCAGGGCCACCAGCGACAGGGCGACCGGCCGGCCGAAGTCCAGGGACTCACCCGCCAGCCGCAGGATCGTGTCCGGATCCCGGACGTCCGCGTGGACGTACTCGGTGGATCCCTCCGCCGAGCCGTGCAGCAGTGCCTCGGCGTGCCGCAGGACGATCGGGTCGTTGTCGGCGTAGACGACGCGTGACTCGGGCGCCACCGCCTGGGCCACCTGGTGCAGGTTCGGCTCGGTGGGGATGCCGGTGCCGATGTCCAGGAACTGGCGGATCCCGGCCTCGGCGAGGGTACGGACGGCGCGGTGCATGAACCGGCGGTTGGCCCGCGCCCCGCGGACCGCCGTGCTGTCCGCGGCGAGGATCCTGCGGGCCAGCTCCTCGTCCACCGGGTAGTTGTCCTTGCCGCCCAGCCACCAGTCGTAGACGCGGGCCGGATGCGGCCGGCTGGTGTCGATGGGGGCGGGGGTGGCGTCGGATCCGGTCATGCGCTCTCGTCTCCTCGGAGCCTGGTGGGTGGTCGGGCCCGGGCTGTGCGGGCCCGGTGCGTTCGGACGCGGGTGTTCGGGGCGGGGGGCTGGGGACTGGGGACTGGGGCCCGGTGTGCCGGGGGCGCCGGGTCAGAAGGCCTCGCGGTACTCGCGCAGGACCTTCTCGGTGCGCTCGGTCGAGGCGGCACGTGCTGTCATGTGGTCCAGCACCTCCAGATGCGCGGAGACCTCCGCGCGGGAGTCCAGGTACAGCGCACCGGTCAGGTACTCGGTGAAGACCATGTCCGGCAGCTCCGGCTCCGCGAACCGGAAGAGCGTGAACGGCGCGTACGTTCCGGGGTGCGGCCCGTCCGCGAACTCGGCGACCTGGAGCGTCACCCGGTCCCGGGCCGAGAACTCCAGCAGCTTCTCCAGCTGGTCGCGCATCACCCGGCCGTCGATGCTCACCGGGCGCCGCAGCACCGTCTCGTCCATCACCACCCACAGGTGGGGCGCGTCCGCGCCCTCCAGCAGCCGCTGCCGCTCCATGCGCAGCGACACGTGCCGCTCCACCGCGTCCAGGCCCGCGCTCCCGATCGTCCCGGCCTCCAGCACCGAGCGCGCGTAGTCCTCGGTCTGCAGCAGCCCCGGGACGAAGTGCGGCTCGTAGGAACGGACGATCCGCGCGGCACCCTCCAGGCTCACGTACATGCTGAACCAGTCCGGCAGCACGTCGTGGTACCGCTGCCACCAGCCCGGCTGGTTCGCGTCCTCGGCCAGCGCGACGAACGCCGACACCTCGCCCTCGGGCACGCCGTACGCCGTCAGCAGGATCTGGATGTACGGGATCTTCAGGGCGACCTCGGCCGTTTCCATGCGCCGCACGGTCGCGGGGGCCACCCGGAGCACCTTGGCGGCCTCCTCGCGCTTGAGGCCCGCCGCCTCCCGGAGTTCCTGCAGCCGTCTGCCGAGGACCACCTGGCCCACGGTGGGTGCGGCCCGCCGCTCACTCACGCCACGCCTCCCCAACGCGCCCAAGTCTGCCCGCAGTGTGTCATGTTCCCCCGTCGGTCTCACAGGGGTGGGCGGGGACCAACATCATTACCTGCCGGGTAATCGACCCGGCGGGGCCCGGACGGGATCGTGGAGTCACCGGGTTCCGGGCCGGCGCACTCCGGCCCGGAACCCGGCCCCGCAGCCGTGTCCGACCCCGACGGAGGGTGACTCGTCATGTCCACGAACCAGCTGGCCGCACTCGCCCGCACCGCCGAACCGCAGCTGATGCTGCGCCGCTTCCTGGTGCTGGACGCGGTGGTGACCGGTGCCAACGCGGTCGCCTACCTCGCGCTCTCGGGGCCCCTGGGCCGCTTCCTCGGCGCCGGCTCCGGGCTGCTGCTCGGCCTCGGCGCGTTCCTCGCGGTGTACGCGGCCGGTGTGGCCCTGGTGGCCGCGCGCCGCCGGCCTCCGGCGCTCGCCGTGCGGGCCGTGGTCGAGGCCAACCTCGCGTGGTCGGCCGTCAGTTTCGCCGCCCTCGCCCTCTGGCTGACGCCCACCACGGCCGGTGCGGTGTGGACGGTGCTCCAGGCGCTCGCCGTCGCCGGGTTCGCGCTGCTCCAGTACGCGGCACTGAGGCAGCGTCAGGAGACCAGCGTGTGAAGGTACTTGACCGTCGCCGGATCGGCCGGGAGCAACGTCTCGATGGCCAGCTCGGCGACCGTCACGTCCATCGGCGTGTTGAAGGTGGAGATGGACGAGATGAACGACAGGACGTGGCCCTCGTGTTCGAGCTGCATGGGCAGCGCGAAGTACGGCACCGGCTCGGCCGGCTCCTCCCCCGCCGCGGTGTCCGGCACCGGATACGCCGCCACCTCCTCGTACAGCGCCCGCAGCGGCTCCGAGCGGCGCAGGGCGATCTGCCCCCGCATCTGCTCCAGCAGATGCCCGCGCCACTCGCGCAGGTTGCGGATGCGCGGCGCCAGGCCCTCCGGGTGCAGGGTCAGCCGCATCGCGTTCAGCGGCGGCTCGAGCAGGTGCTCCGGCACGCCGTCCATCAGCATCAGGATGCCCCGGTTGGCGGCCAGCACCTGGTACGTCGCGTCGACGACCAGCGCGGGATAGGGCTCGTAGCCCCGGATCAGCCGCTCCATGCCCTCGCGCAGGGCGTCCATCGCCGGATCGTCCAGCGGGGTCTCCGGGTAGTGCGGGGCGTAACCGGCCGCGAGCAGCAGCGCGTTGCGCTCCCGCACGGGGACGTCCAGGTGCTCGGCGAGCCGCAGCACCATCTCCGCGCTCGGCCGGGAGCGGCCCGTCTCGACGAAGCTGATGTGCCGGGCGGAGGAGTCGGCGCGCAGGGCCAGCTCCAGCTGGCTGATCCGCCGCTGCTCCCGCCAGGCCCGCAGCAGGGGACCCACGCCCTGGGCGGTGGGGGCGGTACCGGACATGAGTGCGGTCATACGCCGAACGGTAGCCGACGGCGGTCCGCACCGGGACCGGCCGACGCTCCTGACCAGGGCCCGCGCGGCGATCCTGTGGCAGGCTGAAAAGGTGCCGCCGCCGAGGAGAGGAGCGCAGCCCATGCCCGTCGGACCGCTGTCGCAGAAGGAGATCGAGGAGAGGCTGGCCGAACTGCCGGGCTGGTCCCTGGACGCCGGCCGCCTCACCCGTTCCTACCGGCTCGGCTCGCACTTCGCGGCGACCGCGATGGTCGTCCACATCGCCCAGGTGCAGGAGGAACTCGACCACCACTCCGACCTGACCCTCGGCTACGACACGGTCTCCCTCGCCGTGCACACCCACAGCGCGGGCGGCGCCGTCACCGAGAAGGACGTCGAGCTCGCCCGCAGGGTGGAGGACCTGGCCGCCGGCCATGGGGCACACTGACGGACGTGCTCGACTACGACAAGGAAGCGGAGCGGTACGACGCCTCCCGCGGCGGCGAGCCCCGCGCCGAGGCCGCCGCACAGGCCGTACTGAGCCTCGTACCGCGGCAGGCCCGCAGCCTGCTCGACGTCGCCTGCGGCACCGGCATCGTCACCCGGCGCCTCGCCGCCGGACGCGAGGGCATGCGCGTGACCGGCGCCGACCTCACCCCCACCATGGCCCGGTACGCGGCCGACCGGCTGCCCGGCGCCGTCGTGCTGGCCGACAGCCGCCGACTGCCCTTCCGGGACGGGGAGTTCGACGCCGTCAGCAGTGTGTGGCTGCTGCACCTCGCCGGCGGCGCCGAGAACGCGCGGGCGATCGTCGGCGAGTGCGCCCGCGTCCTGCGGCCCGGCGGGGTGTACGTGACGACGGTCGACAAGGGCGCCTCGCACAACGTGGGCAGCGACATCGACGCCGTGCTCGCCTCCCGCCCGCCCAGCACCGTCCACGATGCCGCGGACCTCGTCGAGTCCTACGCCCGCGCACACGGCCTGAGGCCGGCGGGCCAGGCCCGCTTCACCGGCCACGGCCAGGGCCGCAGCCCCCGTCGCACCGTCGCCGACCTGCGGCGCGGCTGGTTCGTCACGCTGCCGCCGGGCGATCCGCGCGCGGAGCGTTTCGCCGCCCGGCTGGCGGCCCTCCCCGACCAGGACCGGCCGCGCCCCGACCCGGTCTTCACCCTGAGGGCGTTCGCGAAATCGTAGGCCGGGTGCGGCAACCCGGCCGCTCCGGGCGGCGACTGAGAGACGGAACCCATCCGTCCTCAAGGAGGTCCGTCCCGTGAGGCACTCCCGCACGTACCGCAGACGCCCGTTCGTCCTGGCCGCGGCCCTCGCCGCCACCGGGCTCGCCGGCGCGGGTCTGACGACCCTCACCACCGACACCGCCGAGGCCGCCACGGCCCGGCAGGTCGAGGCCCTCGACCGGGGCGTGGTCAGCGTCCACACCGGTGACGGCAACCTGGTCAGCTGGCGCTGGCTGGGCACCGACCCGGACAACGTCTCGTTCAACGTCTACCGGGCCGGCACCAAGGTCAACTCCAGTCCGGTCACCCGCTCCACCACCTTCTTCCACTCGGGCGCCCCCTCCCACGCCGACTACACCGTCCGCGCGGTCGTGAACGGCACGGAGCAGGGCGACTCGGTCCACGCGATCCAGTTCCGGGCCGGCTACAAGGACGTCCCCATCAGCCCGCCGGCCGGCGGCACCACACCCGACGGCGTCTCCTACACCTACGAGGCCAACGACGCCTCCGTCGGCGACCTCGACGGCGACGGCGCGCCGGACCTCGTCCTCAAGTGGCAGCCGACCAACGCCAAGGACAACTCGCAGTCCGGCTACACGGGCAACACGATCGTCGACGGCGTCAAGCTCGACGGCACCCGCCTGTGGCGCGTCGACCTGGGCCGCAACATCCGCTCGGGCGCCCACTACACGCAGTTCCAGGTGTACGACTACGACGGCGACGGCAAGGCCGAGGTGGCCATGAAGACCGCCGACGGCACGCGGGACGGCACCGGCGCGGTCATCGGCAGTTCCTCGGCCGACCACCGCAACGCGTCCGGCTACATCCTGTCCGGCCCCGAGTACCTGACCATGTTCAACGGGCAGACCGGCAGGGCCATGGGCACCGTCGACTACGTCCCGGCCCGGGGCAACGTCTCCTCCTGGGGCGACTCCTACGGCAACCGCGTCGACCGGTTCCTGGCGGGCACGGCGTACCTGGACGGCTCCCGCCCCTCCCTGATCATGGCGCGCGGCTACTACACCCGCTCCGTCATCGCCGCCTGGGACTGGCGCGACGGGCGGTTCACCCGCCGCTGGACCTTCGACACCAACTCCTCCACCAACGCCGGCAAGGGCTACGACGGCCAGGGCAACCACCAGTTGTCCGTCGCCGACGTCGACGGCGACGGCAGGGACGAGATCGTCTACGGCGCGATGGCCGTCGACGACAACGGCCATGCCCTGTGGACCACGAGGAACGGCCACGGCGACGCCATGCACGTCGGCGACCTCGACCCGTCCCGTGCGGGCCTGGAGGAGTTCAAGGTCGACGAGGACGGCTCGAAGCCCTCCTCGTGGATGGCGGACGCGCGCACCGGCCAGGTCATCTGGTCCACCGGCGCGAACGGCGACAACGGCCGGGGCGTCTCCGCCGACATCTGGTCCGGCAGCGCGGGCGCCGAGTCCTGGTCGTCGGTCGAGAGCGGCATCCGCAACCCGAAGGGCACGGTCGTGAACAGCCGCAAGCCCTCCAGCGCCAACTTCCTGTCCTGGTGGGACGGCGACCCCGTCCGCGAACTCCTCGACGGCACCCGCGTCGACAAGTACGGCACCTCCGGCGACACCCGCCTCCTCACCGGCTCCGGCGTCGCCTCCAACAACGGCACGAAGGCCACACCGGTCCTCGCCGGCGACATCCTCGGCGACTGGCGGGAGGAGGTCGTCTGGCGCACGTCGAACAACACGGCCCTGCGCATCTACTCCACCCCGCACGACACGGACCGGAGGATCACGACCCTCCTCCACGACACCCAGTACCGCACGGCCCTGGCCTGGCAGAACACCGCCTACAACCAGCCCCCGCACCCGAGCTTCTTCATCGGCGCCGGCATGGCGACGGCGCCCAGGCCGACGGTGTACACGCCCTGACCTGCGGCGGGCTTCACCGCTGAGCGGCCCGAAGGGACTTCTGCAGTTGATCAACGTGTGGCATATTGTTCCGTGCATGCCAGGGGCGCGAGGTCCCCGGCCAGGGGAGGAAGCAGCATGAAGACCCGGAGAACCGCGATCCGAGCACTCGTCACCGGTGCCTGCGCGATCGGTCTGGCCGTCGGCCTGCAGGGCCAGGCGTGGGCGGGATCAGTGACCATCTACGCCCCCAACGGTGCGGGAAGCGCCACCTGGAACGCGGACCCGTCCGGTTCGATCCCCGGCGACGCCATCAGGGCCTGCGACACCAAGTCGGACGGCTGGGGCATCGAGACCGCCCTCGACTACAACTACGACGGTGTCATCGACCGGAGTGTCGACACCCGCGGCCACACGGCCGGTTACTGCAGTCCCTGGAAAGGCGGCGACCTCAGAGAGGGCAAGTCCGTCCGTATGTACGTCACCCCGGTCAAGGGTGGCAGCTACGGGCCCTCCACGTACATCGACGTCGTCGCCTGACCGACCTCGCAGCGACGGCCCCGAACCCTGCCGGTTCGGGGCCGTCGTGCGTGGGAGGCCACAGCCGCCCCTCGGCGGCGTGACCTGACGCGGGCGGGCGGTCAGCCGGTCGAGCAGGTCCGGCCCCCCACCGTGAACGACGCCGGTTTCGCGTTCGCGCCCGACCACTCGCCCGTGAAGCCGAAGCCCACCGAGGCGCCGGCCGGCACGTTGGCGTTCCAGCCGGTGTTCCTGGCCGTCACCGTCGTGCCCGACCGGGTGTGCTCGGCGTTCCACATCTGGGTCACCTTCTGGCCGTTCGCGAAGGACCAGTCCAGGGCCCAGCCGTTCCAGGGCGAGCTGCCGGTGTTGGTGAGGCGGACGTCCGCCTGGAAGCCGCCGGACCACTGGTTGGTGATCGTGTACGTCACCGTGCACGCGCCGGCCGGCCCCGGGCCGGGCCCGCCACCGTCGTCGCCGGCCGTGTCGCCGTAGATGACGCCCCGCCCGTTGGTCGCCACGTACACCCGCCCGTACACCCGCGGGTCGCCGGTGATGGCCGCGCCGGTCCAGCCCCACTGGTGGGCGTCGTCGTTGACGCGGGTCCAGGTGGCGCCCTGGTCGGTGGAGCGGAAGATGCCGCGGACGCCGCCGATCTCCGCGCTGGTGAACAGGGTCTGGTAGGAGGCGCCCGGTGCCGCCTTGCCGAAGCCGATGGTGTCGGCCTCGTCGACGTCGGACAGCTTGGTGAAGGTCGCGCCGCCGTCCGTCGAGTGCCACAGGCCGTACGGGCCGTCCGCCGCACCGCCGGCCAGCCAGATGTCGCCCTCCCCGCCCGGCAGCGCCTTGAAGCGGACACTGTCACCGGCGGGCAGGCCGGCCGCCGCCGACGGTGTGAAGGTCGCGCCGCCGTCCGTGCTGACGTAGAACGTGCCGGACTTGAAGCCGTAGAAGGTCTCGGGGTCGACCCGGTCGGACTCGACGACCGCCCCGGCCGGGATGCCGCTCGACGCCTGCCAGGACGTGCCGAAGCCCGTCGTGAAGTGCACGCCGGCGCCCTGCGGGCTCCACACGAAGCGGCTGCCGTCCGCGCCCGCCGCGACGGTGCCGCCGCCGCTCACCCCCGCGGGGTCCGTCCCGCCGAACCAGTTGGCTCCGTTGTCCGTGGAGAACGCGATGTGCGGGCCCGTGTCGAGATTGCCGGCCCGGACGACCGTGTCCGGGTTCGCCTCCGCGAAGTCCAGGCTCGTGGTGGAGGTGAAGTTCGGGGAGGTGAACATCATCGACGGGACCTCGGTCAGGCTCGTGTGCCGGAAGCCGCCGACGTCGCCCAGCGCGCTGAGCAGCGGGGCGCCCGACGGGGGAGCGGCCAGGTCGTTCACCGCCGTCTCCTCCAGGCCGCGCACCATGGGTTCGATGGTGAACCTGCCGCCGTCGTCGTCCCAGTTCGTGAGGTTCTCGGTGCCGTAAACCGTGGCGCCGGTGCCGTACATCATCCGGTCCGAGTCGAACGGGTCGATCTCCAGCGCCTCCGTCATCCAGCCCAGCTTCGGTGTCTCCTCGGGCGGCGACGGATTCGCGCCCCAGGTCAGCCAGGGGGACGACGAGACGTCCATCGTGTACCGGTTCTCGCGGGTGGGGTACGACGTGTAGTTCCACGCCTGCGTCCAGGTGCCGCCGCTGTCCGTGGAGCGGAAGATCTGCGTGTCCGGCCACCAGGAGCTGTACGCCGTCGCCATCACCGTGCCCGGGTTCTGCCGGTCGACGGTCAGGCCGCTGAAGCCGTAGTAGGTGTCCGCCTCCGCGACCGGGCTGATGTCCGTCCAGGTGCCGGTCGCCGTCGCGTACCGGTACAGCCGGCCCTTGCCGCCGTCGTACGGGCCGCCCGTGTCGCTGTAGGCGAGGTAGAGGTAGCCGTTCTCCGCGTCCAGCACGCCCTTGTGGGCCAGGTAGCCGGTGGGCTGACCGGGGATCCGCTGCCAGGTCGCGCCCGCGTCCGTCGAGCGGTAGACGGCGTTCTCCTTGTCGGCGACCCCGACGTAGACCGTCCTGGTCGCCGTACCCGCGCTGCCCGTCGACTCGTCGAACGTCACCCAGACGATGCCCTGGTTGTCGGAGGCGTAGCCGCTCGTGTCGCCCGGGTCCTGCGCGTAGTCGCCGGGGTTCGGGAAGGCCGTCACCTCGGCCCAGGTCGCGCCCGCGTCGGTCGACCGCCACAGGCCGTTCCCGCTGGGCGCGCCCAGGTACAGCACGTCGTTGTCGTGCGGGTCGACCGCGAGGCGCTCGCCCATGCCGCGGCCCGGCATGTTGCCGCCCAGCTTGAAGGGCAGGTCGGCCTTCTTCCAGGTAGCGCCCCGGTCGGCGGAGCGCAGGACCGCGCCGTTGCCCGGGTCCCAGTCGTTGGTGTACGTGCCGACCGCCGCGTACACCCGGTCCGGGTCGACGGAGTCGGAGGCCACGCTGACCACGCCGGTGTGGCCCCAGTCGTCCCAGCCGACGTGGTCGAGCAGCGGCGTCCAGGTCTGCGTCGGCTCCTGCCAGCGGTAGGCGCCGCCGATGTCGGTGCGGGCGTAGGCGAGGTCCTTCTCGGTGCGGTTGAAGACGATGCCGGGGACGAAGCCGCCGCCGTCGATGCGGGCGTTCTTCCAGGTGTAGGTGTCGGCGGTGAGTGCCGCCTGCGGTGCCTCGGCGGCCAGTGCGGCGGGGGCGCCCGAGAGCAGTCCGGCGGCCAGCGCGAGCACGGTCGTGAGGATGCGGGTTCTTCGCACGGTGGGGAGTCTTCCTTTCGCAGGGACCGTTCGGGGAGGGGGAACGTGCGAGGACCGGGCGGCCCTCGGCGTGGGTGAGGGGCCGCCCGGTCGGATGGTCCCGTCGTCCGGTGACGGGACCTGCACGCGGAGCCGTCAAGCGCCACCCGGAATGAAGCGGTGCCCACCGCGCCCCTCAGGGGCGCGGGGAACTGCGCGACCGGCCACGCACCGGCCCGCAGTCCCAAGAACCGCCCAACCCGCGGAGCGCCCGGCGGGGGCTATTCGAGCAGCTCCGCGTACGAACCCATGGCGAGGGCGATGTCCGCCTGCGCCCAGAAGCGGTGGTACGTGAACGTGGGCGCGGCACCGCCCGCGAGGTAGCTCTCGATCTTCGACCAGGCGGGGTCGTCCTGGTAGAAGGAGCGGATCGAGGAGAAGGTCGACGACGCGTCGATCGTGTCGCCGTTCGGCATGGTCCCGGTCCAGCCGCTGGGGACGTGCACCGGGTCGTCGAAGCGGTTGTAGTCGGCGCGGGTCTCCGGGACGGCGATGCCGAGCGCGGTCTGGTTGTTCTCCCACATGCCGTCCAGCAGCGCCTTCGCGGTCGCCGCCGCCTCCGTGTCGCCCGAGCGGTCGGCGTAGTACGTCAGGGTCTTGGCGTACGCCGCCGCCACGCCGACGTCGTTGGTGTAGTCCGCGACGGTGACGTGCAGGGAGGCGTTGTCACCGGGGGAGGCCGCGTTCCAGGTGTCCGGCTGCCCCGACCACTTCAGCGTCGAGGGCATCAGGAAGCTGCCGTCCGGGTTGACCGTCGTCTCCGACAGCGCCCAGTCGACCCACTTGTCCAGGACCTCCTTGGCCCGCGCGTCGCCGCTCTGCTGGTAGTACTCGGCGACCCGCTCCATGGACCACGCCTGGAAGCCGAACCACTGGTTGGACGGCGGGTCGTGGTAGACCGGCTTCTCGTCGTAGTACATGCCGTAGAAGGTCGGCGTGCCGGCCGGCGGGGTCGCGTACCGGCCCGCCCAGCTGTTGGTCGCGCCGCCCGCGATGGCGCCCTCGTCGGACTGCAGCCAGCGGTAGAACTCCACCTGCCGGTCCAGGGACTTCGCCCAGTCGGACGCGCCCGTCGCCGACTTCGGCTTCAGGTCGTCGTACGTGCTCAGCGCGTACGCGGCCAGCGGGTTCTGGTAGCCGCCGTGGGTGTGGCTGGAGCCGATGCGCCAGGCCCAGCCCGCCGAGGTGTCCACGGCGCCGCCCCAGGCGTAGTACCAGGACAGCAGGTAGTGCGAGGAGTCCTTGCCGGTGCCGGCCGGGCAGCTCGCCGGTCCCACGCAGTTCCCGACCTTCTTGAAGTACTTGTCGAACATGGCGTAGCGCAGGTAGTCGCCCATCTTGGCGGCCTTGTCGAGGGTGCCGGCGATCTCGTCGCCCTTGCCCTGCTCCTCGGCCCACTTGTCCGCCCAGTAGGCGGCCTGCACGGCCCGCGCGTCGGCGTCCGGGGCGTTGGTGAACTTCCACTGCTTCGCGTAGGACGCGTCACCCGTGAAGAGGTCCAGGTAGCCGTTCTTGCCGCCGTACTTGAAGGCGTCGCAGGTCGGCTGCGGCACCGTCTCCCACACCGACTCCTGCGCGCCGCGCTGGAAGGTGTTGATGTACGAGGGGCCGGTGTCGGACGGACCCGCCTCGCACTTGCCGGGCGAGTTGCCGTAGCCGTAGGTGTTGTCGACGTCCTGGAGCCAGTGCATGCCGTACACGTCGTCCGTGCCGTACGCCGACTTCAGCTCGGCGGCGATCGGGTCCGGGCCGACGGAGACGGTGCCGTCCAGCTTCGCCGGGTACTCCTCGGGCGTGTCCAGCTCGGGCGCGTAGGTCGCCGGCTTCGAGGCGTTGTAGGCCGAGTTGGTCGGCTGGTCGGCGTGGGTGGGGATCATGTACGTCTCCATGATCTCCCAGGCGTTGTTGAACCTCGTCCAGTCGCCGGTCACCTTGCCGTACATGGCCTGGAGCCACAGCAGGTAGCTGTACGCCTCGGACGTGGTCTCGTGCCCGTGGTCGGGGGCCTCGACGATCAGGGTCTCGACCGAGTGGTACGGGATGCCCTCGGGGGAGAAGTAGCCGTTCGCCGGGTCGGTGATCTTCCCGTAGAGCTCCAGGAAGCGGGCGTCGTAGTCCTTCGCGGCGGCCAGCTGGGTCACGGTGACCGTGGCCTTGCCGTGGCCGGGGGCCGTCGACTCGAAGACCGCCGAGCCGGTGCCGGAGGCGTCGGCCGCGATGGTCACCCGCTGTGCGGTGTCCCAGTTCGCCGGGGTGAAGGTGAGGGTCGCCCCGCCGGAGACGGTCAGACCGGTGTTGCCGCTCGCGTGGGACGTCGTCACGGCGACGTTGGCGGCCGGCTGCTTCGACAGCTTGACCTCGTACGTCCCCGACTCACCCTGCTGAACGCCCAGTTGGGTGGGGGTGGCCACCACGGTCGGTCCCGAGGCGATCGTGATGCCGACCGGTGTCGAGCTCGCGGAGGCGCCCGTGCTGTCGTACGCCTTCGCCACCAGGGAATGACTGCCCACGGTCAAGCCAGAGGCGGAGTGCGTGTAGGGCGAGCTGGTGTCGGTGCCCAGCAGTGTGGTGTCGTCGTAGAACTCCACCTTGCTGATCGTGGCGTCGTCGGCGGCGGCCGCCGTGGCCGCCAGCGGGACCGCCTCGCCCTGCGAGTACACCGCGCCCGCCTCCGGGCTGGTCAGTACCGCGATGGGCGGCTGGTGCGCGCCGACGCAGGAGGTGCCGTTGACCGCGAAGCCGGTCGGTGCGGTGTTGGTGCCGCTGTACGTGAACTGCCCGCCGGTGGAGACTGCGGCACCCGCGGCGATCCGCGCGTTGTACGGGGCGTTTTTCACGGTGACCGTCCGCCCCGACTGGGCCCAGGTGCCGTTCCAGCCGTTGGTCAGCTTCTGGTTCCCCGCGTAGTCGTACGTCAGCGTCCAGCCGTCGATGGCGTCGGCGCCGCGGTTGGTGAGCGTCAGCTCCGCGGTGAAGCCGGAGCCCCAGTCGTTGGTCCTGTAGTCCACGCTGCACTGGAGTGCCGCCGCCTGAGCGGGAGTCGAACCGCTGCTCAGCATCGTGAGGGGGAGTGCGAGAGCGGCGAGTGCGGTGGTCCACAACCGCCGCGCGGTGCGGCGTCTGCGTCTGCGTCCGGGATGCATGGTGCTGGTTCCTCCTTGCGGCTCGGGGAGGTGTGGGGGAGGAGCAACAAGCCTTGAACCAGTGGGAGCGCTCCCATAGTGGGGAGAGGGGGCGGGGCGGTCAAGATGTGTGAAGAGTCGAAAAGATTCGACAGGTGGTGCTGAGAGAAAGTCAGTGACTCCCCTGTTCTTCACCGTCACTTGGCGCTACCTTCACTGGCACCAGTGGGAGCGGTTCCATCAGTCGACGCGTTCGTCACGGCGCGCCCGAACTGCAAGGAGTCGCTCATGCGACACCCCCCGCTCCACCCTTCGTGTTCAGGACTTTTAGCCGCGGTCGCGGCCTGTCCCACGCGTCATCGGCCGGCGTGCCGGCCCGCACACCCCCCGGGCGGTCCCATCGCGCCCGCGGGCTGCTCCTGACCTCCGATCACGGCACCCCCATGCCGTTCGGCAGCGGGCCGCGCCCCGTCGGCGCGCGGCCCCGTACGACAGCACCCGCACCCCCACGAAAGAAGGAACCCGCACTCATGACCCGTAGCAGAACCGCGATGCTCGCCGCCCTGACACTGGTCGCCGGGGCAACCGGCACGGCCTTCGCCGCCCAGTCCGCGAACGCCGGCGCGGCGGCCGTCCCCTGCGCCGTCGACTACAAGGTGCAGAACGACTGGGGCAGCGGCTTCACCGCCGCCGTGACCGTCACCAACAACGGCGCCGCCACCTCCAGCTGGACGCTGGGGTGGACGTACGCCGGCAACCAGAAGGTCACCAACAGCTGGAACGCGAAGGTCAGCCAGAGCGGTGCCGCCGTCACCGTGGCCAACGAGTCCTACAACGGCACCCTGTCCACGGGCGGTTCGGCGAGCTTCGGCTTCCAGGGCACCTACAGCGGCAGCAACGCGATCCCGGCCCCCTTCACCCTCAACGGCGTGACCTGCAACGTCGACGACGGCGGATCGCCCGACCCGGACCCGACCGACCCGCCGGACCCCGGTGGCCCCTCCGACCGGGTGAACAACCCCTACGAGGGCGCCAAGGTCTACGTGAACCCCGAGTGGTCCGAGAAGGCCGCCGCCGAGCCGGGCGGCGACCGCATCGCCGGCCAGCCCACCGGTGTGTGGCTCGACCGGATCGCCGCCATCGAGGGTGTGAACGGCGGCATGGGCCTGCGCGACCACCTCGACGAGGCGCTGGTACAGAAGGGCTCCGGCGAGCTCGCCATCCAGCTGGTCATCTACAACCTGCCCGGCCGTGACTGCGCGGCCCTCGCCTCCAACGGCGAGCTGGGCCCGACGGAGATCGACCGGTACAAGACCGAGTACATCGACCCGATCGCCGCGATCCTCGCCGACCCGAAGTACGCGGACCTGCGGATCGTCACCACGGTCGAGATCGACTCGCTGCCCAACCTGGTCACCAACGTCTCGCCGCGGGAGACCGCCACGAAGAACTGCGACGAGATGAAGGCCAACGGCAACTACCAGAAGGGCGTCGGCTACGCCCTGAACAAGCTCGGCGACACTGCCAACGTCTACAACTACGTCGACGCCGGCCACCACGGCTGGCTCGGCTGGGACAGCAACTTCGGCCCCTCCGCCGAGATGTTCAAGACCGCCGCCACCACCGAGGGCGCGACCGTCGGCGACGTGCACGGCTTCATCGTCAACACCGCCAACTACAGCGCCCTGAAGGAGGAGAACTTCAAGATCACGGACTCGGTGAACGGAACCTCCGTGCGCCAGTCCGACTGGGTCGACTGGAACCAGTACACCGACGAGCTGTCCTACGCCCAGGCGATGCGCGACAAGCTGGTCTCGATCGGCTTCGACCAGAACCTCGGCATGCTGATCGACACCTCCCGCAACGGCTGGGGCGGCACGGCCCGGCCCGCCGGTCCCGGCCCGCAGACCGACGTCAACGCCTACGTGGACGGTGGCCGCTACGACCGCCGCATCCACCTCGGCAACTGGTGCAACCAGTCCGGAGCCGGCCTCGGTGAACGCCCGCAGGCCTCTCCCGCCGCCGGGATCGACGCGTACGTGTGGATGAAGCCCCCGGGCGAGTCCGACGGCGCGAGCGAGCCGATCGACAACGACGAGGGCAAGGGCTTCGACCGGATGTGCGACCCCACGTACGAGGGGAACGAGCGCAACGGCAACAACCCGTCGGGTGCCCTGGGTGACGCCCCGCTGTCCGGGCACTGGTTCTCCGCGCAGTTCCAGGAGCTGATGAAGAACGCCTACCCGCCCCTGTCATGAGCGGGCTCCGGCGTAGGTGACGCCGTCGGGGCCCGGCCTTCGGGCCGGGCCCCGGTGGCGCGTGCGATTTTGCGGTTGCGGCAACATGATTTGCCCCGAAGCGGTGAGCCGTCGCACGCTGACGGCATCGCGAACGGGAGGCTGACCACCATGGCGCACGACCACCATCACCACCAGCACAACCACGACCACCGTGGACCCGGGCACGGCCACGGCCACGGCCACGACCACACCGACATGGACTGGGCCAAGATGGCCCCGCTGCTGGAGGCGCAGGCGGAGCTGTACACGCCGCTGTACCGGCAGGCCATGACCTGGCTGGCACGGGAGGCGACCGAGCCCGGCCTGGTCGTCGACGTCGGCAGCGGACCCGGCGTCGTCTCCTGCCTGTTCGCCGACGCCTTCCCCGGCGCCCGCGTCGTCGCCGTCGACGGCGCCGGAGCGCTGCTGGAGCGGGCCCGCGACCGTGCCGCCCGGCTCGGCGTCGCCGACCGCTTCGGCACCCTCACCGGTGACCTGCCCGGCGTACTGGGCGAGCTCGACTACCCCGCCGATCTGATGTGGGCCGGCCAGAGCCTGCACCACCTCGGCGATCAGCGGGCGGCCCTGGCCGCGCTCGCCGGGCACCTCGCGCCGGGCGGCACGCTGGCGGTCCTGGAGGGCGGCCTGCCCGCCCGGTTCCTGCCGCGTGACCTCGGGATCGGGCGCCCCGGGCTGCAGGCCAGGATGCACGCCGTGGAGGAGGACTCGTTCGCGGAGATGCGCGCGAGCCTGCCCGGCTCCGTGAACGAGACCGAGGACTGGCCGGCGCTGCTGACCGCGGCGGGCCTGAAGCACACCGGTACCCGCAGCTTCCTGCTGGACCTGCCCGCGCCCGTCACGGACGAGGTCCGCGCGTACGTCGTCTCCTCGCTGTCCCGGCTGCGCGACCGGGTCGGGGACGGCCTCGACGCCGTCGACCGGACCACGCTGGACCGGCTGCTCGACCCCGGGGACGAGGCGAGCGCGCACCGGCGCCAGGACCTTTTCCTGCTGGTGGCGCACACGGTCTACACGGCCCAGCGGCCTTCCTGAGCCGCCCCGCCGCCCCGACCCGGGTACGGACTCCGAGAGCGCTCCAGGTGACGGACTCCCCACCGCCGGGGGGCCGTCACCGGGTTCTGGGACGCCACCGGCGGTCTGCCGCCCGGCGATTCACCGCCGACGAGATCGCCGACCCGGTCGTCCGGGCCATGGCGCGGCCCGCCGGTGCCGACGTCGACACCGTGGCCGTACGGCCGCCGGGGCAGCCCGACCGGGACACGCGAAGGGGCCCGGTCGCACCGACCGGGCCCCTTCGCGCAGGGATGAAGGTCATTCCCCGTTGAACTCCGCCGGGTCGGGGCCCAGCCGCCGGTCCTCGTTCAGCGCGCTGATCGCCGCGAGGTCCTCGTTGTCCAGGGTGAAGCCGAACACGTCGATGTTCTCCTTGATCCGGGACGGCGTCACGGACTTCGGGATCACCACGTTGCCGGTCTGGAGGTGCCAGCGCAGCACGACCTGGGCCGGGGTGCGGCCGTGCTTCTGGGCGATCGCCACGATCGCCGGGATCTCCAGGATGCCCTTGCCCTGGCCGAGCGGGGACCAGGCCTCGGTGGCGATGCCCTGCTCCGCGTGGTACTCGCGGGCGGCGTGCTGCTGGAGGTGCGGGTGCAGCTCGATCTGGTTGACGGCCGGGATGACCGACGTCTCGCCGATCAGCCGTTCCAGGTGCTCCGGCAGGAAGTTGGAGACGCCGATGGCGCGGACGCGGCCGTCGGCGTGCAGCTTCTCGAACGCCTTGTACGTGTCGACGTACCGCTCCTTGGCGGGCATGGGCCAGTGGATCAGGTACAGGTCCACGTACTCCAGGCCCAGCTTCGCCATCGACGTGTCGAAGGCGCGGAGGGTGGAGTCGTACCCCTGGTCCGTGTTCCAGAGCTTGGTGGTGACGAAGAGGTCCTCACGGGCGACGCCGGAGGCGGCGAGCGCCTTGCCGGTGCCCTCTTCATTGCCGTAGATCGCCGCTGTGTCGATGCTGCGGTACCCGGCCTCCAGCGCCTGGGCGACCGCCGTCTCGGCCTCGTCGTCCGGCACCTGCCAGACGCCGTAGCCCAGCTGGGGCATCTCGACGCCGTTGTTCAGGATGATCGGGGGGACCTTGCTGCTCACGAGCTCTTGATCCTTCGGTTGTGGTCAGGTGGTACTCATATCGTCAACGATCACGGCGCCCGCCGCATTCCTGACCGGCGAATTCATGCCGAGTACAGTGCTTCGACCTCGCCGCGGTAGGCCTCTTCGATGGCCTTGCGCTTCAGTTTCAGCGAGGGGGTCAGCAGCCCGTGCTCCTCGGTGAACGGCTGTGCGAGGATGCGGAACGTGCGGATGGACTCGGCCTGTGACACCAGCGTGTTGGCCGCGACGACCGCGCGCCGCACCTCCGTCTCCAGGTCGGCGTCGTGCACCAGCTCGGCCGCAGGGAGCCGGGGCTTGTTGCGCATCGTCAGCCAGTGGTCGACGGCCTCCTGGTCGAGGGTGATGAGGGCGGCGACGTAGGGCCGGTCGTTGCCGACGACGATGCACTGGCTGACCAGCGGGTGGTCCCGGACGCGCTCCTCCAGCAGCCCCGGGGAGAGGCTCTTGCCGCCGGAGGTCACCAGGATCTCCTTCTTGCGGCCGGTGATGGTGAGGTAGCCGTCCTCGTCCAGCGCGCCGAGGTCTCCGGTGGCCAGCCAGCCGCCCCGCAGGGTCTCGCCGGTGGCCTCCGGGTTGTTGAGATAGCCCTGGAAGACGTTGTCGCCGTTCAGCCAGATCTCGCCGTCGTCGGCGATGCGCACGGTGACGCCGGGCACGGGCACCCCGACGGTGCCGAAGCGGGTGCGTTCGGGCGGGTTGGCGGTGGCCGCCGCCGTGGACTCGGTCAGGCCGTACCCCTCGTAGATCCGCACACCCGCGCCCGCGAAGAACAGGCCGAGCCGCCGGTCCATCGCCGAGCCGCCCGACATGGCGTTGCGGATGCGTCCGCCCATCGCCGCCCGCACCTTGGCGTAGACGAGCTTGTCGAAGAGCTGGTGCTGCACGCGCAGCCCCGCCGACGGGCCGGGGCCGCTGCCCCAGGCCTTCGCCTCCACCGCCTCCGCGTACCTCACCGCCACGTCGACGGCCTTCTCGAAGGGACCGGCCTTGCCCTCCTGCTCGGCCTTGCGCCGGGCCGCGTTGAACACCTTCTCGAAGATGTACGGCACGGCCAGGATGAACGTCGGCCGGAAGGCGGCCAGATCGGGCAGCAGCGCGGCGGCGTTCAGCTGCGGCTGGTGGCCGAAGCGGACCCGGCCGCGGATCGCCGCGACCTCCACCATGCGGCCGAAGACGTGGGCGAGCGGCAGGAACAGCAGGGTCGCCGCCTCGTCGCCCTTCCGGGAGTGGAACACCGGCTCCCAGCGCTCGATGACGGTGTCCGCCTCGTACATGAAGTTGCCGTGCGAGATGACGCAGCCCTTGGGCCGGCCGGTGGTGCCCGAGGTGTAGATGACGGTGGCGGGCGTGTCGGGTGTGACCGCCTTCCGGTGCCGGTGCACCACCTCGTCGTCCAGGTGGGCGCCCGCGTCGTACAGCTCCTGGACGGCGCCGGAGTCGAGCTGCCACAGGCCCCGCAGGTGCGGCAGCCGGTCGATGACGGTGGCGATCGTCATCGCGTGGTCCTCGTGCTCGACGACCGCCGCGGTCACCTCGGCGTCGTGCAGCATCCACAGGCACTGCTCGGCCGACGAGGTCGGGTAGACGGGCACCACCTGGGCGCCGATCGTCCACAGGGCGAAGTCGAGGAGGGTCCACTCGTAGCGGGTGCGGGACATGACGGCGACCCGGTCGCCGAAGCGGATGCCCTGGGCGAGGAGCCCCTTGGCGAGGGCCAGCACCTCGTCGCGGAACGCGCCGGCGGTCACGTCCCGCCACCGCCCGGCGTCGTCCTTGCGGCCGAGCGCGATGTGGTCCGGGTCCTCCTGGGCATGCCGGAAGACCACGTCGGCCAGACCGCCCACCGGTGGTGGCAACGTCGACGGAGGACTGGTGAACTCGCGCAAACCCCGCTCCCCGCTTCTGGTGGCCCCCCGCACAGCGCGGTGAAAGCTACCCCACGCGGGGCCGGGGCGGGAGGGCCGCAAAAATCGAACAGCGCTCATGTTCACGCTGGTCAGCGAGAGGAAATGCGCTCACATGGGGAAGGGTCGGGCACGTTCCCGGCCGTTGGGCGGGTTTCGGCTCCGCAATCTCCACCGAATCTGTACGACACACTTACCGTCGGTACGCGGCCGCGGTCGCCCACTCCTCCTTCAGCGCGGGCGCCGCGGATTCCGTCACACCCGCACCCCGGCCCGCCTATCCGAGGCCCGTGCGCCGAGGCCGCTGCAACCGGTCGCCGCCCGCCAGGACCGCCGACGCGAGGGCGTCCGCCGCGCCCTGCGCCGAGGGGCGGCGCCGGCCGTGCACCAGCACGAAGTCGACCCGGCCGAGCTCCGGCAGCGCGGCCCGGTCCGGCACCCGTACCAGGCCGGGCGGGATCAGTCCGCGTGAGTGCGCCATCACGCCGAGGCCCGCGCGGGCCGCCGCGATCAGCCCGTTGAGGCTGCCGCTGGTGCACGCGACGCGCCACTCGCGGCCCTGGCGCTGCAGGGCGTCGAGAGCGAGCGCGCGGGTGATGCCCGGCGGCGGATAGACGATGAGCGGCACCGGGCGGTCCGGGTCGAGGCGCAGCCGCTCCGCGCCGATCCACACCAGACGGTCCCGCCAGACAGGCTCGCCCCGCGGGTCCTCGGGCCGCCGCTTGGCCAGCACCAGGTCGAGCTTCCCGGCGGCCAGCTGCTCGTGCAGCGTCCCCGACAGCTCCACCGTCAGCTCCAGGTCGACCTCGGGGTGGTCGTGCCGGAAACCCTCCAGGATCTCCGGCAGCCGGGTCAGCACGAAGTCCTCGGAGGCCCCGAACCGCAGCCTTCCGCGCAGCCGGGTGCCCGTGAAGAAGGCCGTCGCCTGCTCGTGCACCTCCAGGATCCGGCGCGCGAACCCGAGCATCGCCTCGCCGTCCTCCGTCAGCTCCACGGAGTGCGTGTCGCGGCTGAAGAGCTGCCGGCCGGTGGCGTCCTCCAGCCGCCGCACGTGCTGGCTCACGGTGGACTGGCGCAGTCCGAGCCGCCGGGCGGCCTGCGTGAAGCTCAGCGTCTGGGCCACCGACAGGAACGTACGCAGGTGAGAGGGGTCGTACACCCTCCCACGCTATCGCGGTACGTGATGACAGTCAGAGCGGTATACCGGTTTCCCGATCGCTGAGCGAGGGAGCAGGATGATGGAGCCGGGGCCTGGGAGCCCCGCGAACGCGATGAACGAGCACGACGAGCAAGACGAATGAGCACGACGAGCAAGTGGAGCACCGTGAGACGCCTGCGACGGCCGCGTCGGCTGCCGATCGACCCGTACATCCTGCTGCTGCTCGGGACGGTGGGCCTCGCGGCGCTGCTGCCGGCCCGCGGCACGGGCGCGGACATCGCCTCCGGTGCCTCCACCGCCGCGATCGCGTTCCTCTTCTTCCTCTACGGCGCCCGGCTCTCCACCCGTGAGGCGATGGACGGAGTGCGCCACTGGCGGCTCCACGTCACCGTGCTGGCCTGCACCTTCGTCGTCTTCCCGCTGCTCGGCCTCGCGTCCCGCGGCCTCGTCCCCGTCTTCCTGACCGACCCCCTCTACCAGGGCCTGCTCTTCCTCACCCTGGTCCCGTCGACCATCCAGTCCTCGATCGCCTTCACCTCCATCGCGCGCGGCAACGTGCCCGCCGCGATCTGCGCCGGGTCCTTCTCCTCCCTGGTGGGCATCGTCGTGACGCCGCTGCTGGCGGCAGCCCTGCTCGGCGGCGCGGGCGGGGGCGGGTTCTCGGCCGACTCGGTGGTCGAGATCGTGCTGCAGCTGCTGGTGCCGTTCGTCGCCGGGCAGGCGCTGCGCCGCTGGATCGGTGGCTTCGTCGCCCGGCACAGGAAGGTCCTCGGGCTCGTCGACCGCGGCTCGATCCTCCTCGTCGTCTACACCGCGTTCAGCGAGGGCATGGTCCAGGGCATCTGGCACCAGGTCAGCCCGGTCCGGCTGGCCGGGCTGCTGGCGGTGGAGGCCGTGCTGCTGGCCGTGATGCTGCTGCTCACCTGGTACGGGGCGAAGACGCTGCGCTTCGGCCGCGAGGACCGGATCGCGATCCAGTTCGCCGGGTCGAAGAAGTCGCTCGCCGCCGGACTGCCGATGGCGAGCGTCCTGTTCGGCGCCCAGGCCTCGCTGGCCGTGCTGCCGCTGATGCTCTTCCACCAGATGCAGCTGATGGTGTGCGCGGTCATCGCCAAGCGCCGGTCACGCGATCCGGAGGCGATCGCCTCCGAGGAGGCGGAGGAGGCGGAGGAGGCGGAAGGGGCGGAGAAATCAGAGGGGTCAGTGGGGGCGGAGGGGGCAGAGGGGTCAGAGGGGTCCGCCGCCCCGGCGCGCACCACGGTCCGCACCAGGAGGCGCTGAGCGGGCGGCGGCACCCTCAGCCGCCCGCCTGCACTCCGTCCATGGGCAGGTACAGGACGGTGTTCCCGATGGCCGACCGCGGGTTCCCGGCGGCGATCTCCTCGTCGGTCAGCGCCCGGTTCCAGACGTGCACCTCGTCGATCGCGCCGGTCAGCCGGGCCCGGCCGTCCACGCGCTCCCCGATGTGCACCCCGAAGGGCGAGTTCCGGCTGACCGAGCCGGGCACGTCCGCCGCGCCGACCGCCGTACCGTCGACGAACAGCGTGAGCCGCCCCCCGCCGCGGCGCAGCGCCAGATGATGCCACTGCCCGTCGTTGTGGGCGCGGTCGGTGCGCACCCACGCCGAGCGCGGGGCCGCCCCGCCGTCGCGCGTGGTGATCAGCCCCTGGATCCGGCCGTTGCCGGGCTCGGCGCGCAGCCACACCTGGGGCTGTGCGGTGCCGACCCCGCCCATCCACAGCAGCGGCTGCTCCCCGCCGTCCGCCGTGTACCGGAACCACAGCGACGCCGTGAAGTCCCCGGCCCCGAGCGGAAGCCGCTCGTCGTACGGCAGCCGTACGGCGTCGTCGGCGCCGTCGAAGGAGAGGGCGCCGCCCACCGCGCCGTCGGTCGTCCCGGCGCCGCCGAGCACGGCCGCGGGCGCGGCACCCGCGGCGAGGTCCGGGGTGGTGGGATCGGCGCCCCGGCGCGGCTGGAGCCAGTCCTCGGTGAAGCGGGCGAAGCGGATCTCGTCGCGGGCGTCCACCGTCCCGGCCTCGTACAGCAGGCCCACCGCCGCGTCGTCGACGGCCACCAGGTCGGAGTAGCCGGACCAGTCCCGGGTGACGACCGTGCCGCGGTCCACGCTGTCCCAGGTCGCGCCGCCGTCGTAGGAGGAGCGGATGGTCATCGTCCGGCGCCGGTCGGGATCGGCGGGCGCGGACAGCAGCATCCGGTCGCCGCGGCGGAGCACGGCCCCCTGTACCTGCGGCGTATACAGGTCCGGGAGGGCCCGGAAGGGGCCTGCGAAGCTGTCGCCGCCGTCGCGGCTGACGGCCTGGGTGCGGTGGCCGAGGTCGGTGCCGTGCTCCTCCCGGCCGCTGACCAGGAGCGTGCCGTCGGCGCGTTCGGTGAGGGTGACCTCGGACGGCTTCTGCCGGAAGGTGCCGTCGGCGGCGACGGGCCAGGTGTCGGTGGCACCCACCCTCCAGTGCTCGCCGCCGTCGTCGCTGACCACCAGCGCCGCGTGGTTGGCGGTGACCCTCTCGCCGTCCCAGGTCTCGGCGTTGACGCCGGCCACGAGCCGCCCGGCGTGGCTGCCGCCGGTGAGCTGGACGCCGTGCACGGGGCCGGTGGCGTACCAGGAGTTCCAGCCGGGCGGCTGGATGCCGGCACTCAGGTCGCGGGGCGCGGACCAGGTGCGGCCGTCGTCGTCGCTGTACTGGAGGTGCGGGGTGCGGGCACAGGGCACCGCGCAGCCGGCGGCGTCCGTACGGCCGGCGTTGTACGTCTCGAGCAGCAGGATCCGGCCGGTGGTGCGGTCCACGACCGGGGCCGGGTTGCCGTGGGTGTCGCCGCCGCCGTCGTTGACGACCTGGAGCGGGCCCCAGGTGCGCCCGCCGTCGGTGGAGCGTTTGACGACGATGTCGATGTCACCGGCGTCTCCGCAGTTCAGGACGCGGCCCTCGGCGAAGGCCAGCAGGGTGTCGTCCGTCGTCCGCACGATCGCCGGAATGCGGAAGCAGGCGTAGCCGCCGGGGTCCCGGTCCGCTCGGAAGAGGACCTGCTGCTCGAACTCGGGCGCCCGGGTCCTGGCTTCGGCGTGGGCGGGGAGCGAGGCGGCGGCCAGGGCGAACAGTGAGGCGAGGGCGAGCAGGGGGGAGCGCGGACACGTGCGGGAGGGTGACGGCATGGAACGGTCTGCCCTTCGGGCGGCTGGTCGGGAGGGAGCCGATCATCAGGACATCACTACATCAGGACATGCCGTGCCCGGTACGTCCTCTACAGTTTGCGCGCGTGTCGCCCGACGGAGCCGAGGAGGACACGCGGGAACCCGGCGTCGCAGGGGCCCGGGAGCGGGGGGTCATGGGATCCAGGAGGCCCCGGGATCCGCCCGGGATCGAGCCGGAGCCCGCTGCGGCGCAGGAAGGCGCTCCCCGCCGGTCGGGCCCCGCCGCCGTGTCCGCGGAGGGCCGGGTCAGCCCTGGGCGGCCTCGGCCCGCAGGGCGACGCGGTCCTCACCCGCGTACACGTTCATAGAACTGCCCCGCAGGAAGCCCACCAGCGTCAGCCCCGTCTCGGCGGCCAGGTCCACCGCGAGCGAGGACGGCGCCGACACCGCGGCCAGCACCGGGATGCCCGCCATCACGGCCTTCTGCGCCAGCTCGAAGGAGGCCCGGCCCGACACCAGCAGGACCGACCGGGACAACGGCAGGTCCCCGTTCTGCAGGGCGCGGCCGATCAGCTTGTCGACCGCGTTGTGCCGGCCCACGTCCTCCCGTACGTCCACCAGCTCACCGTCCTCCCGGAACAGGGCCGCCGCGTGCAGGCCGCCGGTCCGGTCGAAGACCCGCTGGGCGGCGCGCAGCCGGTTGGGCAGGCCCGCCAGGAACTCCGGGGTGACGCGGACCGGGGGAGTGTCGGCGATGGGCCAGCGGGCCGTCGTACGCACCGCGTCCAGGCTGGCCTTGCCGCACAGACCGCAGGACGAGGTCGTGTAGACGTTCCGCTCCAGCGTGATGTCGGGGATCGGCACGCCCGGGGCCGTCCGTACGTCGACGACGTTGTACGTGTTGGCACCGTCGGCCGTCGCGCCCGCGCAGTAGACGATGTTCTGCAGGTCGCCCTGCTCGGCGAGCACGCCCTCGCTGACCAGGAAACCGGCGGCGAGCGCGAAGTCGTCGCCCGGAGTGCGCATCGTGATCGCGAGGGGTTTGCCGTTCAGCCGGATCTCCAGCGGTTCCTCGGCGACGAGGGTGTCCGGGCGGGTGGAGACCGCGCCGTCCCGTATCCGGATCACCTTGCGTCGTTCCGTGACTCGTCCCATGTCGCGTGTCCCGATTCCCGTGTGGCGTGTGGCGTGTGACGTGTGGCGTTTTCCGTGTGCCGGTCGGTCCCGGTTCTGTACGTGCCGGTAGCCGAAGCGGCCCTCGATTGCACAGGTTGCCGCGGGTCACCGGGTTGTCGTGCGGCGAGGCGACCTTCACGATCTCATTGTCCTGCACGTACGGGGTGAGGCCGCAGCCCGCTCCGCGGTACGCGCACGCCGTGGTCGTCTCGCTCCGTCACTCCTCGTCCCAGGTGCCGGCCGCGCGTTCTCTCGCCTCTGCGGAACTGTTGCTTCGGCGTCAATCGATCACGGTTCAGCGGCTGTCCCCTGTGCCAGCGGACGTTCCTGGACACTGCGTTGTCGGAGGTTACGTCTAGGTTGATCCGCAAGATCACTGGCGGGTGGCGTCAGGGGTATTCGGAGCGATCGTGGGGGTTGCCGTTCACTGGTGGAACAGAAAGCCCGGGAGCGGGCGGGGTGGCTGCTTGAGCCATTGGTGAAGGTAGGGCCGTTGCGGTTCGGGATGAACCCGGACGAGGTGGCATCGGCCCTGGACGGAGCGGTTGCCCACGTCTCGCAGGGGTTGGGCAGCGGCATCGGCTGGGGCTATTACACGGACTGGGGTGTGACTGCGGTCTACGGCGAGGACAACGGCCTGGTTGCCGTAGCGATCGATGCGATGGATGGGCCGCTGGTGCGCCTGCGGGACATCGACCTCATAGCCCGGGTGCCGTCCGAGGTAAGCGCAGACATTCAGGACCTCGCACAGCGGGAGGGGCTTTCCGTGCGAGTGAACTGGAGCGGTGATCCGGAAGTCGAGGCATGGGGGGTCTCGATGGGCGCCGCACAGGAGCAGGGGCTGTCGCCCGAGGGGTACACACAGCGGCTGGACACGATGATCACGAACGCGCTACTGGTTGGTCCGGAGCTGGCGAACAACCCGTTCGAGTCCGAGCCGGTCATCCGCCGGCGCGACGTCCGTGACGAGCCGCCGAACGTGGGGGCGTGGCCAGTAAGGGCTGAGCAGGAGCGACAGCACTGGGACTGGACACCGTTGGAGAGCGTCGGTCCGCTCAGGTTCGGTATGAAGCCGCAGGAGGTGGCTGCTGCCCTGAGCGAGAAGCCGACCACCCGCCATGGCCGGTATCCCTTCGGAACGTCGTGGGAGGGCCTGGGACAGTGGATCCTGGGCGAGGACCGCTTCGACCGCGTAGGCATAACCGCCCACTACTCCAGTGGCTATAACTGGCCCCCCCTCTCGGCGCTGTCACCATTCACGGACGGACTGGGCCTCAGGTCGAGTTCGCGGGCATCCGGCTGATCGGCATGACGGTCTCGGCCGTTGACACAGCCCTGATCCAGCACATCGAAGAGCGAGACCTGGGCCTGGTGATCGGCTGCGGCGGCGACCTCGGGGTGGACGGTCTCAACATGTACGTACGAGCCAGCAGAGCCGGGGACACCGTGGTGAGCGAGGCCCGGTTCTGCCCAGTGGAATGGGAAGACCACGGCTAATCCGCAAGGCGCCTCGATCGCTCCGCGGTGTACCGCATCTTGCTCCTGGTCCCACGCTGTTACCCCACGGCTTGGGTGCCGGCACAGCCGCCACTGGGTTGAGCGTGCCGGAGGTGTAACACCTGGCTACGTAGGCGACTTGCAGGAACGGTTGCAGCCGGATTCGGGGAACGGTCGCGGCTGGTTGTCGTGGGGAATGTCGGCGAGATCCAGGAACAGTGCCAGCGGCTCGCAGCGGTGCATGCCGACCGGATCTGTCGCGTTCCGAACGGATCAGGAGAGCACCCATTGGGGCGGGTGTCCCGGGTCGGTCGGGCAGGTGAAGACGTGTAGGTCCCGGTCACGGCCGAAGCGAAGCCGGGTGGGCTGGGCGACGGACTGGCCGCCCCGGATCGAGACCATCCCCTGTAGGGACGGATCGCGGTCCTCCAGCGGCATCCAGCTGTGCGAGTCGGCGTCCATCTCGTCGCCCCCGGCCGTCAGCAGGAGCCGCATCGGGGCGCCACAGGACGCGCAAGTGATGTCCATCGGGCCCGTCGACGCCCAGCTGGGAAAGCCGCCGACCCGCCAGCCGGGCGGGATGGAGAGAGCGCCTTGGTAGTTCGGGGCGTTGCGGCCGCCTTCCGCCGTCTGGGCGTCGTCCCAGGCGTCGATGCTGGCGATCAGAGCCGCAGGCAGCGTGTCGTCCTCCGCCCAGGGATAGGTGTCCACCTCCTCGGGGTGCACGACGCAGGGTTCGGGAAGTTCGTGCTCCCACCGGAGCAGCGGCGCTTCAGGCGCGGCGGCAAGGAAGCGGTCCACTCGCTCCGTCTGCGCGGCCAGCCTCCACCGCAGGAGGTATCGTCGCTCCAGGTACGGGCCGTGGGTGCGCGGGCAGCGGAAGAGCTGCACCAGGTCAGCGCCGCCGGGACCGGCGGCAAGGCCAGGGATGTCCCGGCCGAAGAGCTGGGCGAGCGCCACGAAGGGGGTCGGCCCGTCCTCCCCCGGGCTGCTGGCGCCGTGCCACGGGCGACTCCGGGGCCGCACGCCCGCGGCCCGGGCGGTGCGGATGTCCTCCGGTGCGTATCCCTCGGTCTCGGGCTGGTGCAGTTCGCGGCAGACCGGCCACGGCTCGTCGCTGGGCCACAGCAACGGCCCGCCGACATGGCTGTCGTGCCGCCCGGGCTGCCCCGGCCGCGGGTGCAGGCGGGTCGTTCGCCCTCGGTATGCCACCAGCTCGGGGAACACGGCCTCCACGGCAACCGGCCTGGCCGGCGTTGTCCTGGTCATAGGCGGAACGTACGCGGCCGGGAGCATGCCACGCGAACGGGTTACCGCGATCCCTCCCACGAGGACACCACGTCCGGCCAGATCAGCGCGCCCCGGGCCGAGCAGCACGCCGGCCGCGCCGATGTCGGAGAAGGTTAGGTGCAGGTCCGCCATCAGCCGCGTTAGGTGCAGGTCCGCCATCAGCCGCCCCGCCCCGAAATGACGGACGCGGTGGTCGGGCTGCCGGCCCCAACGGTTCTCCCTGCGCGGGACGTCGCCGTGCCGCTCCACGTAGTCCAGCAGCTCGCCGTGCTCCCAGGTTCGTGGCTCCGCCTCGGCGTCGATCTGGCCGGCCCGCCATCGGCTCCAGGCGCAGGACACTGGCCCACTCACTCAGCCGCAGCCCGGTGCCGCAGAGCCCGTCGACGAACGCGCAGTCACGCTGGCTGTTGCGCCCGCGCCACCCGTCGATCTCCCGACCGTGCAGGTCCAGCCCGCGCAGCCCCACGTTGACCCAGCGGGCATAGCCGGCCGGGTCCAGCCACTTCACGTCCTTGCCGCGTACGAGGTGCGGGCCGGCCTCGAACAACTCCGTCACCATGCCCGCATCAGGGCCGCGAACCTTCCGCCGGGCCACCGGATCGCTCACTCCGAATCGGAACCCGGCCCAGCGGTAGAACGCGCTGATCGCGATCAGGTCGTCCAGCACCGTCCCGCCGGCCACGCGCCGGACGTTGGTCTCGTCGGTCATCCGCCAGAACTTGAACCCGGCGATGTCCTCCTCGTCGGCGTCGTGCCAGGTCCGGCCCGCCGCATCAAGGAATCCCAGCCAGACAGCTACCGCGAAGGCGTACTTCCTCCGCGTGCCCGTGCTCGCGTTACGCATCCGAGCCGAAGCGAAGAACCCATTGACCTCCGGCACCGACCAACCATCGGCCCGCAGCAACACCGGCTGTCCCACCTGCGTACCGTGCGCATGCGCCCACTCCGCCAGAGTCGGCAGACCCGCCAGCACCGGATCAGCTGCGTACCACGAAACCTCCCGCCGCGGGTCGCACCAATGCACCTGCCACCGCGCCAACGGACCGGCTTCTGCCTCAAGTTCATCGATCATCAACGAGTGAACATACAGCCACTCACAGTCACTTAAATCCCAGCAACAGTTCCTTGTGGCTAGAGACCGCCGACATGTCGAACCGCGGCGGCTCCCGTGCGGTTGCCTCGGCAAGGCTTTGTGCACGCTCGGTGGTTGTGTGCTCAACCATCTTCTCAATCGCGTCCCCGCTCCCTACGGTTGGGGACCCATGAGTAGTCCCCCCGTCGCGCCCCCGGGCTGGAGCCGCTGGCTCGTTCCCCCCGCCGCCCTCTCGGTCCACCTCTCCATCGGCCAGGCCTACGCCTGGTCCGTGTTCAAACCGCCCCTGGAGTCCGCGCTCGGCCTCAGCGGCACACAGAGCGCGCTGCCCTTCCAGCTCGGCATCGTCATGCTCGGGCTGTCGGCCGCGTTCGGCGGCACCCTCGTCGAACGCCACGGGCCGCGCTGGGCGATGACCGTCGCCCTGGTCTGCTTCTCGTCCGGCTTCCTGCTCTCCGCGCTCGGCGCGGCGGCGGAGCAGTACTGGCTGATCGTCCTCGGTTACGGCTTCGTCGGCGGGATCGGCCTCGGCATCGGCTACATCTCACCCGTCTCCACGCTGATCAAGTGGTTCCCGGACCGGCCCGGCATGGCCACCGGCATCGCCATCATGGGCTTCGGCGGCGGCGCGCTCATCGCCTCGCCCTGGTCGGCGCAGATGCTGAAGTCCTTCGGCACCGACAACTCCGGGATCGCCCTCGCCTTCCTCGTGCACGGACTCGCGTACGCCGTCTTCATGCTGCTGGGCGTGCTGCTGGTCCGGGTGCCGCGCCCGAGACAACGGGCGGACGGCGGCCCGGTCGCCCTCGAAGGCGTCCAGGTCTCGGCGCGCAGCGCCGTGCGCACCCCGCAGTTCTGGCTGCTGTGGGTCGTGCTCTGCATGAACGTCACCGCCGGCATCGGCATCCTGGAGAAGGCCGCGCCGATGATCACCGACTTCTTCGCCGACACCTCCACGCCGGTGTCGGTGACCGCCGCCGCGGGATTCGTGGCCCTGCTGTCGGCGGCCAACATGGCGGGCCGGATCGGCTGGTCCACGACCTCCGACCTGATCGGACGCAAGAACATCTACCGCCTCTACCTCGGCGTCGGCGCGCTGATGTACACACTGATCGCCCTGTTCGGCGACTCCTCCAAGCCGCTGTTCGTCCTGTGCGCCCTCGTCGTCCTCTCCTTCTACGGCGGCGGCTTCGCCACGGCCCCCGCCTACCTCAAGGACCTCTTCGGCACCTACCAGGTCGGTGCGATCCACGGGCGGCTGCTCACCGCCTGGTCGACGGCCGGTGTCCTCGGGCCGCTGATCGTGAACTGGGTCGCCGACCGGCAGGAGGAGGCCGGCCGGCACGGCGCGTCCCTGTACGGGACGTCGTTCGTCATCATGATCGGGCTGCTGGTCGTCGGTTTCGTCGCCAACGAACTCGTCCGTCCGGTCCACGCCCGCCACCACGTATCCGCCGCCCCGGCACCGAAGGAGGCCACCGATGTCCGACGACAGCAGCCAGAGTCCGCCTGACCTTCCCGGCCGGCGGCCGCTGATCACCTTCACCTGGCTGTGGGTGGGCGCACCGCTCGCCTACGGGCTGTACGAACTCGTCCGGAAGGCGACCCAGCTGTTCACCGGGTGAGGGGCGGCCGTTCACCGAGTGGGTGTGGGCCGGGGCGGGGAGGACGCGGGCGGGGGCGGGGACGCGGGCAAGGGCACCGGGGATGCTGACCGAAGCCGACAAGGCGTGCGGCCGTTTCCTGTCGCATCACCTGCCGTCGTACCCGTCGGTCACTCATCACACTGGTGGATCCCGTACCCGAGGCAGCGAGGTCTCCACCCATGCACGGCTCCCGCATCACCGCCGTCGGTCATTACCAGCCCGCCAAGGTCCTTACCAACGAGGACCTGGCGGGCATGGTCGACACCAGCGACGAGTGGATCAGGAGCCGCGTGGGCATTCACTCCCGCCGTATCGCCGGCCCCGACGAGCCGGTCGACGAGCTGGCCGGCCACGCCGCGGCGAAGGCGCTCGCGGCGGCCGGACTGACCCCCGCCGACGTGGACTTGGTCGTGGTCGCCACCTCCACCGCGATCGACCGCTCCCCGAACACCGCCGCCCGCGTCGCGGCCCGCCTCGGCATGCCGGAACCCGCCGTGCTGGACGTCAACGTCGTGTGCGCGGGGTTCCCGCACGCCCTGGCCACCGTCGACCACGCCGTGCGGGCCGGCTCGGCGAGCCGCGCACTGGTCATCGGCGCGGACAAGATGTCCGAGGTCGCCGACTGGACCGACCGCACCACCTGCGTGCTCGTCGGCGACGGGGCGGGAGCCGCCGTCGTGGAGGCCTGCGCGCCGGGTGAGGAGGCGGGGATCGGCCCCGTGCTGTGGGGGTCGGTGCCCGAGATGGGCAACGCGGTCCGCATCGAGGGCACGCCGCCCCGCTTCGCGCAGGAGGGGCAGAGCGTCTACCGCTGGGCGACCACGCGGCTGCCCGCCATCGCACGCCGGGCCTGCGAGCGGTCGGGACTGGAACCGGCCGATCTGGCCGCGGTCGTGCTGCACCAGGCGAACCTGCGCATCATCGAACCCCTCGCCGCGAAGATCGGCGCCGTCAACGCCGTCGTCGCCCGCGATGTCGTCGAGTCCGGCAACACCTCGGCCGCGAGCATCCCCCTCGCGCTCTCCAAGCTGGTGGAGCGGGGCGAGATCACCACCGGCGACCCGGTGCTGCTCTTCGGCTTCGGCGGGAACCTCTCCTACGCCGGACAGGTCGTCCGCTGCCCCTGAACCGCCGCACCACGCACGAGAGGAATCCGGAGGTCGGAGCCCTTCGGAGGCGTTCCGCAGGCCGCCCGGCGCGTTGGCCGGGCGGCCTCGTCGCGTTCCGTGCCACTGAGCACTCGGCGCCTCTTTGTCCACTCAGTGGAGAAAGTTCGCAGCAATTCGTGCGTGACTTCTTCCCACGCCCGGCGCCCACTGCTACGTTCCCTCCGAAAGCAAGCCACGGACGTGGCCGGAAACCGGCACACCCAAGGCCGATCGAGGCGGGGAGGGGCTCGTGAGACGCATGACGGCACGACCCGCCAACGCCCACCAGGCGCGACTGCTCCAGCTGTTGCGTGACGGAGGGCCCAACTCCCGCGCTCAGCTCGGTGATCAGGTCGACCTCTCGCGGTCGAAGCTCGCCGTGGAGGTGGACCGGCTGCTGGAGACGGAGCTGGTCGTGGCCGACGGACTCGCCGCCTCGCGCGGCGGGCGCCGCAGCCACAACATCCGCCTCAACCCCGAGCTGCGCTTCCTCGGCGTCGACATCGGCGCGACCTCGGTCGACGTCGCCGTCACCAACGCCGAGCTGGAGATCCTCGGGCACATCAACCAGCCCATGGACGTACGCGAGGGACCCGTCGCGGTCTTCGAGCAAGTGCTGTCCATGTCCGCCAAGTTGCGGGCGTCGGGGCTCGCGGACGGTTTCGACGGCGCCGGCATCGGCGTCCCGGGGCCGGTCCGCTTCCCCGAGGGTGTGCCGGTGGCTCCGCCGATCATGCCGGGCTGGGACGGCTTCCCCGTGCGGGAGGCGCTCAGCCAGGAACTCGGCTGCCCGGTCATGGTCGACAACGACGTGAACCTGATGGCGCTGGGGGAGCAGCACGCGGGCGTCGCCCGCACCGTGCACGACTTCCTCGTCGTCAAGATCGGTACCGGCATCGGCTGCGGCATCGTGGTGGGCGGCGACGTCTACCGGGGGACGACCGGCAGCGCGGGCGACATCGGGCACATCCAGGCCGTGCCCGACGGACGCCCGTGCGCCTGCGGCAACCGGGGCTGTCTGGAGGCCCACTTCAGCGGCGCGGCACTGGCCCGCGACGCCACGGAGGCCGCCCAGCAGGGCCTGTCGGCCGAGCTCGCGAGCCGTCTGGAGGCGAACGGGGGCCTCAGCGCCGCCGACGTCGCCGCCGCGGCCGCCGCGGGCGACGCCACCGCACTCGATCTGATCCGGGAGGGCGGCCGGAGCACCGGCCAGGTCATCGCAGGCCTGGTCAGCTTCTTCAACCCGGGCCTGGTGGTGATCGGCGGCGGGGTGACCGGCCTCGGCCACAACCTGCTCGCCGCGATCCGCACCCAGGTCTACCGCCAGTCGCTGCCGCTGGCGACCGGCAACCTGCCCATCGTACTGGGGGAGCTGGGCCCCACCGCCGGAGTCATCGGCGCGGCCCGGCTGATCAGCGACCACCTGTTCTCACCCGCGTAGGCACCACTCGGTACCCGAGCTCCACCAGCACAGCGCTCCGCCCTGTCCTGCCCTGCTTGCCCCGTCCTGCCAAGTCAAGCCCTGCCCTGCCCAGCTCTGCTCTGCCCTGACACCGGCCCGCACGCCCGCCGAGGGGACCTCACATGGCACCAGAACCACCGCTGCTCAGCATGTCCGGCATCACCAAGTCGTTCCCCGGAGTCCGGGCCCTGGACGGCGTCGACCTCGACGTCCAGGCCGGCGAGGTGCACTGCCTGCTCGGCCAGAACGGCGCCGGGAAGTCCACCCTCATCAAGGTGCTCGCCGGTGCCCACCAGCCCGACACCGGCACCATCCGCTGGCGCGGCGAGGACGTCACCCTGCGCTCGCCCATCGCGGCCATGCGGCTCGGCATCGCCACCATCTACCAGGAACTCGACCTGGTGGAACACCTGTCGGTCGCCGAGAACGTCCACCTCGGTCACGAGCCGACCACTGCCGGCTTCGTCGTACGGGGAAGGGCGGCCAAGGCGTCGACGGCCGAGCTCCTCAAGCGCCTCGGCCACCCGGAGGTCGATCCCGGACGGCTGGTCGGCGAGCTCTCCGCGGCACAGCAGCAGATCGTCTCCATGGCGCGGGCGCTCTCGCACGACGTACGGCTGATCGTGATGGACGAGCCGTCCGCCGCGCTCGACCCGGACGAGGTCGACAACCTCTTCCGCATCGTCGCCGACCTCACCGCCGACGGCGTCGCCGTCGTCTACATCTCGCACCGCCTGGAGGAGATCCGCCGCATCGGCGACCGGGTCACCGTCCTCAAGGACGGCCGGGCCGTCGCCGGCGGGCTGCCCGCCGAGTCGACGCCGACCAGTGAAGTGGTGGCGCTGATGACCGGGCGCGACGTCGCGTACGTCTTCCCGGACCGGCCCACCGCACCGCCTCCCGCCGAGCCGGTGCTGAGCGTGCGGGGGCTGTCCCGGGAGGGTGAGTTCGCCCCCCTCGACCTTGAGGTCCGCCCCGGGGAGATCGTCGGTCTCGCGGGTCTCGTCGGCTCCGGCCGCTCCGAGATCCTGGAGACGGTCTACGGGGCGCGCAAGGCGAGTACGGGTCAGGTACTCGTCGACGGCCGTCCGCTGCGTCCCGGCAGCGTGCGCGCCGCGGTGCGCGCCGGTCTCGGGCTCGCCCCCGAGGAACGCAAGGCGCAGGCCCTGCTGATGCTGGAGTCCGTCACCCGCAACGTGTCGGTCTCCGCCATGTCCCGCTTCTCACGCGGCGGCTGGCTCGACCGCGGCGCCGAACTGGACGCGGCCCGCGCGGCGACCCGCGAGCTGTCCCTGCGGCCCGACAACCCCTCCGTGCCCGTACGCACGCTGTCCGGCGGCAACCAGCAGAAGGCGGTCCTGGCCCGCTGGCTGCTGCGGGGCTGCAAGGTCCTGCTGCTCGACGAACCCACCCGCGGCGTCGACGTCGGCGCCCGCGCCGAGCTCTACGCGGTCATCCGCCGCCTCGCCGACGACGGCCTCGCCGTGCTGCTGGTCTCCAGCGAGGTGCCCGAGGTACTGGGCCTCGCCGACCGCGTGCTGGTGCTGCGCGAGGGCCGTGTCGTGCACGAGGCCCCCGCCCGCGAACTCGACGAACACCGCGTACTCGACCTCGTGATGGAAGGAAGCCCGGCGTCATGACGCAGCACGTGTCCCCGCCACGGGGCGGCACCGGCAAGGCGGCACCGGTGGACGGTCCGCCCGCCTGGCGGGTCCAGTTGGGCCGCGCCGACATCCGCACCCTCACCCTGCTCGGCGTGCTCGCCGTACTGGTCCTCATCGGCGGCATCACCCAGCCCGACGCGTTCCTCGACACCCGCAACCTCCAGCTGGTGCTCACCCAGGCGTCCGTGATCGGCGTCGTCACCGTCGGCATGACCTTCGTCATCGTCTCCGGCGGCATCGACCTGTCCGTCGGCGCGATCGTCGCCCTGGCCTCGGTGTGGGCGACCACGGTCGCCACCCAGGAGTACGGGTTCGCCGGCATCCTCTTCACGGCGGTCGTGGTCGGCGTGGGCTGCGGACTGGTGAACGGGGTACTCATCGCGTTCGGCCAGATGGTGCCGTTCATCGCCACCCTCGCCATGCTGGCCTCGGCGCGCGGCCTCGCGCTGCAGATCACCGACGGCCGGACCCAGGTCGTCACGGTCCCCAGCGTCCTGGACCTCGGCGAGCGCGACGCGTACGTCCTCGGCATCCCGCCCCTGGTGCTGGTGTTCGCGGCCGTCACCGTCATCGGCTGGCTGGTGCTCAACCGGACCACCTTCGGACGCCGCACGGTCGCCGTCGGCGGCAACGCGGAGGCCGCCCGGCTCGCCGGCATCGACGTCCGCCGCCAGCGGCTCTACCTCTACCTGCTGTCCGGGCTGTGCTGCGGCATCGCCGCCTTCCTGCTGATCGTCCTGGCCGGCTCCGGTCAGAACACCAACGGCAACCTCTACGAACTCGACGCCATCGCCGCCGCGATCATCGGCGGAACGCTCCTGACCGGCGGGCGCGGCCACATCCTCGGCTCCGTGCTCGGCGTCCTGATCTTCACCACGATCACCAACATCTTCGCCCTGAACAACCTGCAGAGCGACGTCCAGCAGATCGCCAAGGGCGCGATCATCGTCGCCGCCGTGCTGGTCCAGCGCCGTACCGCAAGCACGCACTGAGGAAAGGGTTCACCGTCATGACGAAGCTCACGAGTCGCAGAGGACTGCTCTTCGGAGCCGCCGCCGTGTCCGCCGGTGCCGTCCTCACCGGGTGCACCAGCAACGACCCCGACGACGGCGACGACAAGGCGTCCGCGAACGACCAGCCGGCCGCCGACGACAAGCCGGGCAAGGCCGTCACCATCGGCTACGCCGGCCCGCAGGCCGACCACGGCTGGCTCAACGCCGTCAACGACAACGCCCAGAAGCGCGCCGAGAAGTACTCGGACGTCACCCTGGAGGTCACCGAGGGCTCCAACGACACCGCCCAGCAGATCGGCCAGATCGAGACCCTCATCAACAAGAAGGTCGACGTCCTGGTGGTGCTGCCCGCCGACGGCAAGGCGCTCACCCAGGTCGGGCTGCAGGCCATGCGCGCCGGCATCCCGGTCGTGAACCTCGACCGCATCTTCAACAGCCCCCAGGCGTACCGCTGCTGGGTCGGCGGCGACAACTACGGCATGGGCCTCAACGCCGCCCACTACATCGGCGAGAAGCTCAAGGACACCCCGGACGCCAAGGTCATCGAGCTGGCCGGCCTGGACAACCTGGAACTGACCAAGCAGCGCACCCAGGGCTTCGACGACGGCCTGAAGAACTACCCGAACATCAAGAAGGTGGCCCGTCAGGCCGCCGAGTTCACGGTCGAGTCCGGCCAGGCCAAGATGGCCCAGCTGCTCCAGGCCCAGTCGGACTTCGACGCGATGTGGAACCACGACGACGACCAGGGCGTGGGCGCGCTGCGCGCCATCGAGCAGGCCGGCCGCGACGACTTCCTCATGGTCGGCGGCGCGGGCGCGCTCTCCGCCTTCCAGGCCATCAAGGCGGACAGCGGTGTCCTGAAGGCGACCGTGCTCTACCCGCCGACCATGGCCGCCTCCGCGATCGACCTGGCCCGGGCCCTCGGCCAGGGCAAGGGAATCAGCGGCCTCGCCGAGTTCGAGATCCCCTCGACCGTCACCTGCTACTCGGCCGTCGTCGACAAGGAGAACGTGGACCAGTACATGCCCACCGGCTTCAAGTGAGGGCGCCCGCCCGGGACCGGCCTGACCAGCCGGCCGGGGCGGGGCCCACCCCCCCACCGCGCCACCACGACGAGGAGGACATCCGCATGGGACAGCCGCAGCAGCCCGAGGGGGCCGGGGCGGAGCCATCAGCCACCGGCACCGGCACCGACAGCGGGACCGGGACCAGGGCGACGGGGGCGTCGGCGACCAGACCGCCGCTGCGTGTCGGCATGGTCGGCTACGCCTTCATGGGTGCCGCACACTCCCAGGGCTGGCGCACCGCCGGCCGGGTCTTCGACCTGCCGCTGAACCCGGTACTGGCCGCGATCTGCGGCCGGGACGCCGACGCCGTCCGCACGGCGGCCGACCGGCACGGCTGGGCGAGCACCGAGACCGACTGGCGGTCCCTGGTGGAACGGGACGACATCGACCTCGTCGACATCTGCACGCCGGGCGACAGCCACGCCGAGATCGCGCTGGCCGCGCTCGCCGCCGGCAAGCACGTCCTGTGCGAGAAGCCGCTGGCCAACACGGTCGCGGAGGCGGAGGCGATGACCCGGGCCGCCGACGAGGCCCACGCCCGGGGCCAGTTGGCGATGGTCGGGTTCAACTACCGCCGGGTGCCGGCCACCGCGCTGGCCCGGCGGATGGTGGCCGAGGGCCGCATCGGCAGGCTGCGGCACGTGCGGGTGACGTACCTCCAGGACTGGCTGGTGGACCCGAAGGCGCCGCTGACCTGGCGGCTGCGCAAGGAGCTGGCCGGCTCGGGAGCCCTCGGCGACCTGGGCGCCCACATCGTCGACCTCGCGCAGTACCTGACCGGGGAGAGCATCGCGGGCGTCTCCGCCCTCACCGAGACCTTCGTACGGGAACGCCCGCTGCCCGAAGGCGCCCCGCGGGGCCTGTCGGCGGGATCGGCGGACGGTGCCACCGGACAGGTCACCGTGGACGACGCCGCCGTCTTCACCGGCCGCCTCACCTCCGGAGCCCTGGTCTCCTTCGAGGCCACCCGGTACGCCACCGGCCGCAAGAACGCCCTGCGCATCGAACTCAACGGCGAGCGCGGTTCGCTCGCCTTCGACCTGGAGCGGCTCAACGAGCTGGAGTACCACGACGGTACGGAGCCGGGGGAGCACGCCGGTTTCCGCCGCATCCTCGTCACCGAGCCCGAGCACCCCTACCTCGACGCCTGGTGGCCGCCGGGCCACGGACTCGGCTACGAGCACACCTTCGTCCACCAGGTGCGCGACCTCGTCCACGCCGTGGCCGAGGGCCGCCGTCCCGAACCCTCCTTCGCCGACGGGCTGCGGGTGCAGCGCGTGCTCGCGGCCGTGGAGGAGAGCGCCGAGAAGAACTCCGTCTACACCCCGATCGCCCCCTGAGGAGGCTGGCAGCGACATGCCGCGCAACTTCACTCTCTTCACCGGTCAGTGGGCGGACCTGCCCTTGGAGGAGGTCTGCCGCCTGGCCCGCGACTTCGGCTACGACGGCCTGGAACTCGCCTGCTGGGGCGACCACTTCGAGGTCGACAAGGCCCTCGCGGATCCGTCCTACGTGGACTCCCGCCACGAGCTGCTCGACAAGTACGGCCTCAAGTGCTGGGCGGTCTCCAACCACCTGGTCGGGCAGGCCGTCTGCGACGCCATCATCGACGAACGCCACCAGGCCATCCTGCCCGCACGCATCTGGGGCGACGGCGACGCGGAGGGCGTCCGGCAGCGGGCCGCCGCCGAGATCAAGGACACCGCGCGTGCCGCCGCCCGGCTCGGCGTCGACACCGTCATCGGTTTCACCGGGTCGGCGATCTGGCACCTGGTCGCCATGTTCCCGCCCGCCCCCGAGTCGATGATCGAGCGGGGCTACCAGGACTTCGCCGACCGCTGGAACCCGATCCTCGACGTCTTCGACGCCGAGGGCGTGCGGTTCGCGCACGAGGTCCATCCCAGTGAGATCGCCTACGACTACTGGACCACCCAGCGCGCCCTGGAGGCGGTCGGCCACCGGCCCGCCTTCGGTCTCAACTTCGACCCCTCGCACTTCGTGTGGCAGGACCTCGACCCGGTCGGCTTCCTGTGGGACTTCCGGGACCGGATCTACCACGTCGACTGCAAGGAGGCCCGCAAGCGCCTCGACGGCCGCAACGGGCGGCTCGGCTCCCACCTGCCCTGGGGCGACCCGCGCCGCGGCTGGGACTTCGTGTCGGCCGGCCACGGCGACGTCCCCTGGGAGGACGTCTTCCGCATGCTGCGCTCCATCGACTACCGGGGCCCGGTCTCCGTCGAGTGGGAGGACGCCGGCATGGACCGCCTCCAGGGCGCCCCCGAAGCCCTCACCCGCCTCAAGGCGTTCGACTTCGAGCCGCCCAGCGCCTCCTTCGACGCCGCGTTCAACAGCTGAGGAGCGCACCCGGAACCGCACGTCGGGACGGGGGCCGGAAATCCGCCGGTCCCCGGTTCGACCTGCCCGAATCCTGCTTTGTCCAGTATTGGGGAAAAGTTCAACCGGTTCTGATCCAAGGGGTGTTCGCCCCGGAAGAACGCGGTTACCGTCCCTGATGTGTTCAGGACACCCATACCTCCGGGGTGACGGCGCACCCCGGCGTCCCGCACCGCACGTTCTCGCACCCACCCGTACGGCCCACCCCGTTCCCGGAGGGATTTCGTGCACAGAAGCAGACTCAAAAGCACCAGAACCACGAGGCGTCCCAGGCTTCGCACCACCCTCGCCCTGTTCACCGGCCTGATGCTGGCGGTGGGCACCCCGGCGACCGTCGCCGGCGCCGCCCCCGCAGAGGCCGAACCGGCAGCCGCCGAGGGGCAGTTCCAGCAGGTACCGCTCGCCAAGGGCGAGCCCGAGATGGGCGAGCCGATGTCGCTCGCCGTGCTCCCCGACCGCAGCGTCCTGCACACCGCTCGCGACGGCACGCTGCGCCTGACCGACCAGGGCGGCGTCACCAAGGTCGCCGGCAAGCTCGACGTCTACAGCCACGACGAGGAGGGCCTGCAGGGCGTCGGCATCGACCCGGACTTCGAGAACAACCGGGCGATCTACCTCTACTACGCCCCGCCGCTCGACACCCCCGCGGGCGACGCCCCCGAGACCGGCACCGCCGAGGACTTCAAGAAGTTCGACGGCGTCAACCGCCTCTCCCGCTTCGTCCTCAACCCCAACGGCACGCTGGACATGGCCAGCGAGAAGAAGGTCCTGGACGTCGCGGCCTCCCGCGGCACCTGCTGCCACGTCGGCGGCGACATCGACTTCGACGCCGAGGGCAACCTCTACCTGTCCACCGGCGACGACACCAACCCGTTCGCCTCCGACGGCTACACGCCGATCGACGAGCGGGCCGACCGCAACCCGGCCTTCGACGCCCGCCGCAGCTCCGGCAACACCAACGACCTGCGCGGCAAGATCCTGCGCATCAAGGTCGCCGAGGACGGCTCGTACACCGTCCCGGAGGGCAACCTCTTCCCGCCGGGCACCGACAAGACCCGTCCCGAGATCTACGCGATGGGCTTCCGCAACCCGTTCCGGATGAGCGTCGACGACAAGACCGGCACCATCTACGTCGGCGACTACGGCCCCGACGCCGGCTCCGCCGACCCGAACCGGGGCCCGGCGGGCCAGGTCGAGTTCGCGAAGGTCACCGAGCCCGCCAACTTCGGCTGGCCGTTCTGCACCGGTGACAACGACGCGTACGTCGACTACGACTTCGCCACCAAGACCTCCGGTGAGAAGTTCGACTGCGCCGCCCCGAAGAACACCTCGCCGCACAACACGGGCCTGGTCGACCTGCCGCCCGCGCAGCCCGCCTGGATCCCGTACGACGACGGCAGCGTCCCCGAGTTCGGCACCGGATCCGAGTCCCCGATGGCCGGCCCGGTCTACCGCTACGACCCCGAGCTCGACTCCTCCGTCAAGTTCCCCGAGGAGTTCGACGGCGACTTCTTCGCGGGTGAGTTCGGCCGCCGCTGGATCAAGCGGATCGAGCAGAACGCCGACGGCACGGTCGCGAAGATCAACGACTTCCCGTGGACCGGCACCCAGATCATGGACATGGAATTCGGCCCCGACGGCGCGCTCTACGTCCTCGACTACGGCGTCTCCTGGTTTCAGGGCGACGAGAACTCCGCGCTGTACCGGATCGAGAACGCCGAGGACGGCTTCTCCCCGATCGCCGAGGTGAGCGCCAACAAGACCTCCGGCGCGGCCGGCCTGAAGGTCAAGTTCACCGCATCCGCCAAGGACGCCGACTCCCCGGACCTCACCTACAGCTGGGACTTCGGCGACGGCACCAAGGGCGAGGGGCTCACGCCCACCCACAAGTACAAGAAGATCGGTACCTACACCGCGACCTTCACCGCGAAGGACCCCGAGGGCAACACCGGCAACGCCAGCGTCCGCATCGTGGTCGGCAACACCGAGCCCAAGGTGAAGATCGAGGTACCGGGCAACGGCAGCCTGGCCGCCATGGGCGAGCCCGTTCCCTTCAAGGTGACCGTCACCGACCCCGACGAGACCGTCGACTGCTCCAGGGTCAAGGTCGCCTACAGCCTCGGCCACGACTCCCACGCCCACGAGCTGACCAGCGAGACGGGCTGTGAGGGCACCCTCAACCCGCCGCCGGGTGACGGCGGCCACGACCCCAACGCCAACATCTACGGCGTCGTCGGCGCCAGCTACACGGACGGCGGGTCGAACGGTCAGGAGGCTCTCACGGGCACCGCGCGCACCGTGATCCAGCCGCTGCACCGCCAGGCCGAGCACTTCACCACCCAGCAGGGCGTCTCGGTCATCGACAAGACCGGCGCCAACGGCGGCAAGACCGTCGGCGACATCCACGACGGCGACTGGATCTCCTTCAGCCCCTACAAGTTCGACGGGCAGAAGAAGCTGACCGTGCGGGCCTCCTCCGGCGGCTCCGGCGGTTTCGTCGAACTGCGCACCGGCTCGCCCACCGGCAAGCTGCACGGTTCGGCGTACATCCCGCCGACCGGCAGCTGGGAGACGTTCCAGAACGTCGACGTGCCGCTGCGCTCGCTGCCGAAGCGCACCACGGAGATCTACCTGGTCTTCAGGGGCGGCGACGGCGCGCTGTACGACGTGGACGACTTCGAGTTCTCCAAGGAGCCCTTCAAGAAGGGCAAGAAGGTCCTGGTCTTCTCCAAGACGGCCGGCTTCCGCCACGACTCCATCCCGGAGGGCATCGCCGCGCTGAAGGAGCTCGGCACCCCGGCCGGCATCTCGGTCACCGCGACCGAGGAGGCCCGGCAGTTCACCACGGCCAACCTCGCCAAGTACGACGCGGTCGCCTTCCTCTCCACCACCGGTGACGTCCTCAACACCGACCAGCAGAAGGCGTTCGAGAACTACGTCGCGAACGGCGGCGGCTACATGGGCATCCACGCCGCCGCCGACACCGAGTACGACTGGGAGTTCTACGGCGGTCTCGTCGGCGCCCACTTCGACTCGCACCCGGCCATCCAGAAGGCCACCGTGCGCGTCCACGACCACGACCACCCGTCCACCGCGCACCTCGGCGACACCTGGGAGCGCACCGACGAGTGGTACAACTACCGCACCAACCCGCGCGACCAGGCCAAGATCCTCGCCACCCTCGACGAGACCACCTACGACGGCGGCACCATGAAGGGCGACCACCCGATCGCCTGGTGCCAGAACTACGGCGGCGGCCGCTCCTTCTACACCGGCGGCGGTCACACCAAGGAGTCCTACGCGGACGAGGCCTTCCGCGCCCACCTGCTCGGCGGCATGCAGTACGCCACCGGCCAGGTCAAGGCGGACTGCAAGCCGAGCAAGGGCTACCGGGACATCTTCAACGGCGAGACCCTGGACGGCTGGAAGCAGGCCGGCCCCGGCAAGTTCGTCGTCAAGGACGGCACCATGGAGTCCGAGGGCGGCATGGGGCTGCTCTGGTACCAGGCCAAGGAGCTGAAGTCGTACTCCCTCAAGCTCGACTGGAAGATGCAGGGTGACGACAACTCCGGGATCTTCGTGGGCTTCCCGGCCTCCGACGACCCCTGGTCCGCGGTGAACAAGGGCTACGAGATCCAGATCGACGCCACCGACGCTCCCGACCGCACCACGGGCTCCGTCTACTCGTTCAAGTCGGCGAACATCAAGGCCCGTGACCAGGTCCTGCGCCCGCCGGGCCAGTGGAACTCCTACGAGATCAAGGTCCAGGGTGAACGCCTCCAGGTGTTCCTCAACGGAGTCAAGATCAACGACTTCACCAACAAGGACCCCGAGCGGAGCCTGACCGACGGTCACATCGGCCTCCAGAACCACGGCGCCGACGACCAGGTCTCCTTCCGCAACATCCAGCTGAAGGAACTGCCCTCCTAGGGCTACCTGAACGGCGGCGGGCGGGGGACGCCGGACCTCCGCCCGCCGTCCCGCCGGGCCCCGCACCCGGCACCCCGCTCGTCCCCCTTCCGGCGCTCGCACCCGGTTCGCGTACGACAAGGAGGCTGCCCATGTCCGCCGAGCCGTCCCTGCCCTCCCCTTCCCCGGCTCCGCGCCTCGGCGTCTGGTTCATCGGGGCACGCGGATCCGTGGCCACGACCGCGATCGCGGGCTGCGCCGCCGTCGCCGCCGGGCTCCACCCGCCGACCGGCATGGTCACCGAGACCCCTCCCTTCACCTCGTGCGGACTGCCGGCGCTGTCGTCCTTCGTCTTCGGCGGCCACGACACCGTCGACTGCCCGCTGCCCAAACGCGCCGAACACCTCGCCGCCGGCGGTGTCCTGCCGCACGGCCTGCCGTCCGCCGTGCACGCCGAACTGGTCGCCGCCGACCGGGAGATCAGGCCCGGCGGCCCCCTGCCCGCGGACACGGACGAGGGCCCGGGCCGCACGCAGGACGAATGGATCGACGTGTTCGCGGCCGACATCCGTGACTTCGTGCGCCGCCAGGACCTCGCGGGCGCCGTCGTGGTGAACGTCGCCTCCACCGAACCCGCCCCCACCGACGGCACACTGCCGCCCAGCTCCCTCTACGCGGCGGCCGCCCTGCGCGCCGGCTGCCCCTACGTCAACTTCACCCCCTCCACGGGTCTGCACCACCCGGCGCTGGCCCCGCTCGCCGAGTCGTCCGGCCTGCCGTACGCCGGGCGCGACGGAAAGACCGGGCAGACCCTGCTGCGCTCCGTACTCGGCCCGATGTTCCCGCAGCGCGCCCTCACCGTGCGTGCCTGGTCCGGCACCAACCTCCTGGGCGGCGGCGACGGTGCCGCCCTCGCCGATCCCGCGGCCGCCGCCGCCAAGAACGCCGGCAAGGAACGCGTCCTCGCCGACACCCTCGGGGCCGCGCCCCAGGGCGAGGTCCACATCGACGACGTGCCCGCCCTCGGTGACTGGAAGACCGCCTGGGACCACATCGCCTTCGACGGCTTCCTCGGCTCCCGCATGATCCTGCAGACCATCTGGCAGGGCTGCGACTCGGCGCTCGCCGCCCCCCTCGTCCTCGACCTGGTCCGTCTGGTCGCCCGCGCCCGGGAGAGGGGCCTGTCCGGCCCGCTGGGTGAACTGGGTTTCTACTTCAAGGACCCGGTGGGCGACGGTCCGCCGGGCCTCGCGGAACAGTACGCCGAGCTGACGCGGTTCGCGACGGGCCTGCGGGGCACGGACCCCGGGGACCGGCCGGACGCAGGCGCCCGCGGTGCCGGGGAGCAGCGGTGAGCCGCGCGGCGGATCCGGTGCGTGACGCCCATCCGGCTGAGACACCGGCCACGTCGGCCACACCAGCCACGGCAGCCACGGCAGTCACGGAGGTCACGGCGGCGTCCGGCGGCGGCCAGGACCCGGACCGGGGCGGCCCGGGCGCGGACGGACACAGTCCCGCCGCCCGCGTCGCCGCCTGGGCCGAACTACTGCGCCTGCCCGCGCTGTTCACCGTCCCCGGCGACGTACTCGCCGGAGCCGCGACCACCGGCGTCCGGGCCGGTCCCCGCACGCTGCTCGCCATCGGCTCCTCCCTGTGCCTGTACCAAGCAGGCATGGCCCTCAACGACTGGGCGGACCGTGCGGAGGACGCCGCCGAACGCCCGCACCGGCCCATCCCGTCCGGTCGTGTCCACCCGGCCGCCGCCCTCACCGCGGCCTGCGGGCTGACCGCGACCGGCCTGGTCCTCGCTGCCCGCGCCGGCCGGCCCGCCGCGGCCGTGGCCGTCCCCCTGGCGGCGACCGTATGGGCATACGACCTCGCCCTGAAGCACACGCCCGCCGGACCGGCGGCCATGGCCGCCGCCCGCGGCCTCGACCTGCTGCTGGGCGCCGCGGCGACCGGCGGCGACGTCCGCGTCGCCGTGCCCTCCGCCGCGTTGCTCGGCACCCACACCCTCGCGGTCACCGCGGTCTCCCGCGAGGAGACCCGGGGCGGCTCCTCCCTGGCCCCCCTGGCGGCCCTCGCCACGACCGGCCTCCTGGCCCGGCTGGTGGCTCACCGCCCCCCCCGACTCCCGGCAGACCGACGGGAAGCAGCCTCCCCCGGCCTGCCGGGCCCGACCGACCGCCGCGGGGACGGGTCCGGCCCGTCCGCGGGCCGGGCCACCGCGGCGCTCGCCGCCGGCTACGCCGCCACAGCCGCCCGCCCCTACTTCCACGCCGCCCTCAACCCCTCACCCCAGCTCACCCAACGCGCCGTCGGCGGCGGTATCCGCGCCACGATCCCCCTCCAGGCCGCGCTCACCGCCCGCGCCGGCCGGCCGGCCACCGCGCTGCTGATCGCGGCGCTCGCCCCGCTGGGCCGGAAGTTCGCGAGGAAGGTGAGCATCACGTGACCCACGAGACCACCGCGTCCGTCCGCAGCCCCCTCCGTTTCGGCTACGGCACCAACGGCCTGGCAGACCTCCGTCTAGACGACGCCCTCGCCCTCCTCGCCGACCTCGGCTACGACGGAGTCGGACTGACCCTCGACCACATGCACCTCGACCCGCTCGCCCCTGACCTGGCCGCCCGTACCCGCAAGGTGGCGCACCGGCTGGACGCGCTCGGTCTGGGCGTCACGGTGGAGACGGGCGCCCGCTATGTGCTCGACCCGCGCCGCAAACACGGCCCCTCCCTCCTCGACCCGGACCCGGACGACCGCGCCCGCCGCGCCGACCTCCTCCTCCGCGCCGTCCGCGTCGCGGCCGACCTGGGCGCCCACGCCGTGCACTGCTTCAGCGGCATCACCCCGGCCGGCACGGACGAGGACACGGCGTGGAAGCGGCTGGCCGAGTCCCTCGCCCCGGTCCTGGACGCCGCCGCCTCCGCGGACGTCCCCCTGGCCGTCGAACCCGAGCCGGGCCACCTCCTCGCCACCCTCGCCGACTTCCACCGGCTGCGCCGCGCCCTCGGTGACCCCGAGAACCTCGGCCTCACCCTGGACATCGGCCACTGTCAGTGCCTCGAACCGCTCCCTCCCGCCGACTGCGTGCGCGCCGCCGCTCCCTGGCTGCGCCACGTACAGGTCGAGGACATGCGCCGCGGCGTCCACGAACACCTCCCCTTCGGTGACGGCGAGATCGACTTCCCGCCCGTCCTCGAGGCCCTCGCCGCCACCGGCTACCAGGGCCTGACCGTCGTCGAACTGCCCCGCCACTCCCACGCGGGCCCCCACTTCGCCGAACGCTCCCTCCCGTTCCTCCGCCGGGCCGCGGCGGCGTACCCCCTCACCAACCGCTCGGGCGAGCCCTCCGCCACGCACTGAAGGGAGCCACCCCCATGACGCAGCCGCACGCCGCCCACATCACCACCACCCACGACACGGACGGCACCCCCGTCACCCACGACGCGGACGGCACTCCCGCCGGGCAGGAGCCCCAGTCCCAGGGCATCACCCCCGCCCACATCCCGCCCGCCGAACTGCGCGCCGCCCTCACCGCCGAACTCGGCGGAGCCGCCCGCGCCTGGCTGGACCAGGCCCTGGACGAGGCCGCCGCCGCCCATCCCGACGCCCACGGCCCCATCTCCGTGTGGGAGCTACGCCTCGCCGAGGCCGGCCGCCGCTGCGGTCCCGCCCACGCCGACGCCGCCCGCGTCCTCGTCCTGCACGCGGCCCGCCCCGGTATCGACGCCCTGACCCGGGTCTACTCCCAGGGCACCGCCGACGAACGCCGCGCCGTCCTGCACGCGCTGCCCCACCTGGTGCCCGGCCCCGATGCCCTCCCGCTCGTCGAGGACGCCCTGCGCACCAACGACACCCGTCTGGTCGCCGCCGCCCTGGGCCCGTACGCCGCCGGGCACCTGGACCCGCACCAGTGGCGGCACGCCGTACTGAAGTGCCTGTTCACCGGCGTCCCCGTCGACCGGGTGGCAGACCTCGACCGGCGGGCCCGCGCCGACGGGGAACTCGCCCGCATGCTCGCCGACTACGCCGCCGAACGCACCGCCGCCGGCCGCCCGGTCCCCGAAGACCTGCACCGCGTCCTGGCCCTGACCGAGGCCGCGCGTCCCTCGCGCGGCACGGTCGGCCCCCACGGCAAGGAGTCCTGATGCGCATCTTCGACCCCCACATCCACATGACCTCCCGGACCACCGACGACTACGAGGCGATGCACGCCGCCGGTGTCCGCGCCGTCGTCGAGCCCTCCTTCTGGCTCGGCCAGCCCCGTACCTCTCCCGCCTCCTTCCGCGACTACTTCGACGCCCTGCTCGGCTGGGAGCCCTTCCGTGCCGCCCAGTACGGCATCGCCCACCACTGCACGATCGCGCTCAACCCCAAGGAGGCGAACGACCCACGGTGCCTCCCCGTCCTCGACGAACTGCCCCGCTATCTCGTCAAGGACCGGGTCGTGGCGGTGGGGGAGGTCGGGTACGACTCGATGACGCCCGCCGAGGACACCGCCCTGGCCACCCAGCTCCAGCTCGCCGCCGACCACGGCCTGCCGGCCCTCGTGCACACCCCGCACCGGGACAAGCTCGCCGGCCTGCGCCGCACCCTGGACGTGGTCCGCGAGTCCGCGCTGCCCACGGACCGGGTACTGGTCGACCATCTCAACGAGACCACCGTCAGGGAAGCCAAGGACAGTGGTGCCTGGCTCGGCTTCTCCGTCTATCCGGACACCAAGATGGACGAGGCACGCATGGTCGCCCTGCTGCGCGAGTACGGCCCGGAGCGGGTCCTGGTGAACTCCGCCGCCGACTGGGGCAAGAGCGACCCGCTCAAGACCCGCAAGGTCGGCGACCTGATGCTCGCCGAGGGCTTCACCGACGACGACGTGGACCTGGTCCTGTGGCGCAACCCCGTCGCCTTCTACGGACTCAGCGGACGCCTGCTCCTGGAGGTGACCTCTGCCGACGCCACGCACGAGGGCAACTCCATCCTGCGCGGCGGTGAGTGAGCCATGCGCTTCAGGCACCCCGACGGCTCGACCGTCCATCTCGCCTACTGCACCAACGTCCACCCCGCCGAGACCCTCGACGGCGTCCTCGCCCAGCTCCGCGACCACTGCGAGCCGGTCCGGCGCCGGCTCGGCCGCGACCGCCTGGGCATCGGGCTGTGGCTCGCCAGGGACGCCGCCCACGCCCTGGGCACCGATCCCTCCGCCCTGCGCGGCCTGCGCACCGAACTCGACCGGCGCGGCCTCGAGGTCGTCACCCTCAACGGCTTCCCCTACGAGGGATTCGGTGCCGGCGAGGTCAAGTACCGCGTGTACAAGCCGGACTGGGCCGACCCCGAACGCCTCGACCACACCACCTCCCTGGCCCGGCTCCTGGCCGGCCTCCTGCCCGACGACGTCATCGAGGGCACCATCTCCACCCTGCCGCTCGCCTGGCGCACCGCGTACGACGAGACACGCGCCGACAAGGCCCGGACCGCCCTGGTCACCCTCGGCGAACGCCTCGACGCCCTTCAGGACCTGACCGGCCGCTCCATCCGCATCGGCCTGGAACCGGAACCCGGCTGCATCGTGGAGACCACCCACGACGCCATCGCCCCGCTGACCGCGATCGCCCACGACCGCATCGGCATCTGCGTCGACACCTGTCACCTCGCCACCTCCTTCGAAGACCCGCACACCGCCCTGGACGCCGTCGCCGCGGCCGGTGTGCCCATCGTCAAGTCCCAGCTGTCGGCCGCCCTGCACGCCGAACAGCCCCACCTGCCCGAGGTCCGCGAGGCCCTTGCCGCCTTCGCCGAACCCCGCTTCCTGCACCAGACCCGGACCTCCGGCACCGCCGACGCCTCCGGCACCACCGACGCCTCCCGCACCGCCGATGCCTCCGAAACCGCCGACACCACCCGCACCGCCGTCCTGCACGGCACCGACGACCTCGACGAGGCCCTGGCGGACGGCGGCTCCCTGCCCGACACCGCGCCATGGCGCGCCCATTTCCACGTCCCGCTGCACGCGGCCCCCGCCGCGCCCCTCACCTCCACGCTTCCCGTGCTCAAGGCCGCGCTGACCCGGTTGGTCGGCGGTCCGCACCCCCTCACCCGCCATCTGGAGGTCGAGACCTACACGTGGCAGGCCCTCCCGCCCGAGTTGCGACCCCGCGCCCGAGCCCAGCTCACCGACGGCATCGCCGCGGAGCTGACCCTCGCCCGCGATCTGTTGACGGACCTCGGACTGAAGGAACTGCCATGACCCGACCGATCCCCTCCGACGCACCTGTCCCCTCCGGCGGTCCGGTCCCCTCCGGCGGTCCGGTCCCCTCCGGCGGTCCGGTCCCCTCCGATGAGCCGGTTTCCTCCGGCGACCCGGCTCCCTCCGGCGGCCCGACGCCCCTCCTCGTCCTGGACGTCGTAGGCCTCACCCCCCGTCTCCTCGATCACATGCCCCACCTCAAGAAGCTCGGCCAGTCCGGCTCCCGTGCCCCTCTGGGGACCGTCCTGCCCGCCGTCACCTGCGCCGCGCAGTCCACCTTCCTCACCGGCACCCACCCGTCCGAGCACGGCATCGTCGGCAACGGCTGGTACTTCCGCGAGCTCGGCGACGTCCTGCTCTGGCGCCAGCACAACGGACTCGTCGCCGGCGACAAGCTCTGGGACGCCGCCCGCCGCGCCCACCCCGGCTACACCGTGGCCAACATCTGCTGGTGGTACGCCATGGGCGCCGACACCGACATCACCGTCACCCCCCGTCCCGTCTACTACGCCGACGGCCGCAAGGAACCCGACTGCTACACCAGGCCCCCGGCCCTGCACGACGAACTCACCGGCAAACTCGGCACCTTTCCGCTCTTCCACTTCTGGGGACCCGGAGCGGACCTGGTCTCCAGCCAGTGGATCATCGACGCCACCCGGCACATCATGGCCACGCGCCACCCGGACCTGACGCTCTGCTACCTCCCTCACCTCGACTACGACCTGCAGCGCTTCGGCCCCGACGACCCCCGCTCCCTGAAGGCCGCCGCAGACCTGGACGCGGCGCTGGCCCCGCTCCTGGACGACGCCCGCGCAGAGGGCCGCACCGTCGTCGCGCTGTCCGAGTACGGCATCACCCCAGTGAACCGGCCCGTCGACATCAACCGCGCCCTGCGCCGCGCCGGACTGCTGGAGGTGCACACCCAGGACGGCATGGAGTACCTCGACCCGATGGCTTCCCGAGCCTTCGCGGTCGCGGACCATCAGATCGCCCATGTCTACGTCCGCCGCCCCGAGGACATCGACGCCACCCGTGCCGCCCTCGACGGACTGCCCGGCATCGAGCGACTCCTCGACGACGAGGGCAAGAAGGCCCAGCACCTCGACCATCCCCGCGCCGGCGAACTCGTCGCCGTCGCGGAGCCCGACGCCTGGTTCACGTACTACTACTGGCTCGACGACGACCGCGCGCCCGACTTCGCGCAGCTCGTCGAGATCCACCGCAAACCCGGCTACGACCCGGTCGAGCTGTTCATGGACCCCCTCGATCCCTACGTCAAGGTCAAGGCGGCCACCGCCCTGGCCCGCAAGAAACTGGGCATGCGCTACCGCATGGCGGTCGTGCCCCTGGGCCCCTCACCTATTCGGGGCAGCCACGGCCGCCTCCCCGCGAGCGACGACGACGGTCCGCTCCTCATCTGCTCCACCCCCCGCGCTGTCGGAGACCGCGTCGCGGCCACCGATGTGAAACAACTCCTGCTCCGGCTCGCCGGACTCGGCTGACGCACCACCAGGCACAGCCTGCCGAGATCCAGCTACTGAGAGTGAAACACACGGCACTGACAACGGCCTGCCCCAGCCGCATCAGGGCAGGCCACGACACAGAAGGCAGGCACCGTGACTCCGTTCTCCGACCCCTCCCGCACCGACGCCACCACGGACCCGGCCGCTGTCGGCGGCCCGGGCGAAGGCCTGCGCCGCACCCTCGGCGTGGACCGGCGCCGCTTCCTCAGCACGTGCACCGCCGTGGCGGCCGGAGCCGTCGCCGCCCCCGTCTTCGGCGCCGCCCCCGCCCTCGCCCACGACCGGGGCAGAGACCACGACCGCGACCGCGACCACGGGGGCCACGGCCGGCACGTCCTCGTCCCGGCGCACAAGCGCGGCATCATCCTCTACACCGTCCGTGACGCCACCGGCCGCGACCCCCTCACCACCGACCTGCCCTCCGGTTTCCGCGAGGTGTTCAAGCAACTGGCCCGTCACGGCTACCGCCAGGTCGAGTTCGCGGGCTACCGCCAGCACGCCAACGCCCCCGGCGGCGCCGACCTGGGCACCATCGAGGGTGCCAGGCTGCTGCGTCGCTGGCTCGACGAATACGGTCTGCGCGCCCAGGGCAACCACGGCTTCATCCCGTCCTCCTGGCCGCTGACCACGGCGGACAAGGACACCTTCAAGAAGCAACTGGAGATCGCCAACATCCTGGGCCTGGACCACATGGGCACCGGTGGTGACCCCACCGGCAGCTCGTACCGCGCCGACTGGGACGTGGCCGCCGACAAGTGGAACGCCCTCGGCGCGATAGCCCGCCGTGAGGGCGTCAAGCTCTACACCCACAACCACGACAGCGCCTACGGCTTCCTGCTCGACGGCGGCCCGCTGGACGACCAGGGCCGGCCGACCCGCAGCTCGGGCATCCGGAAGCTGGAGTACTTCCTGAAGGTCACCGACCCGAAGGCCGTCTGGCTGGAGATGGACATCTTCTGGGCCCACGTCGCCCAGTACAAGTTCCACACGTACACCGCCCACGACGGCTCCACCCGGAAGAACGTCTTCGACCCGGCCGGCCTGGTCGCCTGCAACAACAAGCGCTACCCGCTGTTCCACGCCAAGGACGGCGTCGTCAGCACGACCAACGGCATGGGATACGACATGGTGCCCTTCGGGACCGGCGTCATCGACTACACGACGTTCTTCTCACGGGTCGGACAGCGCAACTACCACAACCCGATGATCGAGGACGACAACTCCCCGAGCGCCACCGACCCCGCGCAGTCGCTGCGGGAGGCCAAGATCAGCTACGACAACCTGGCGGCCCTGCGCAAGCGGCGCCGCTGACCCGGCACACGGACCGGGCGGCCCTTCCCCTGTGCTGCGGGAAGGGCCGCCCGGTCCGTGGGCGCGATGCCCTCGAACTTCGGCGCGGAGCGGGCTGCGGGTGACCGTTCAACTACTCATGGTGTGACCCCGGGGTGCGGCGGGCCCGCCGCACCCGGACCGCCGCCCAGGGGGAGGCCCGGGGAAGGAAACGCAGGTGAAAGGCACTGCGAAAGCTTGGTATGGTTGTCCATGTCGCCGCGGGGAACAGCCCGCACAGGCGGCAGACACCTAGTCCGGGTGGCGGAATGGCAGACGCGCTAGCTTGAGGTGCTAGTGCCCTTTATCGGGCGTGGGGGTTCAAGTCCCCCCTCGGACACCGCGTTCGGAAACGCATGCAAAGGGCCTCGACCTTACGGTCGCGGCCCTTGCGGTATGTCCATGACTGGGGGAGCGTGGTGCGGCCTGCCCGCCCGCCCGCCCGCCCGCCGGTCCGGCCACTGGCCACTGCGTCCACGGCCCTCGTCCGCCGACGACTCCGCCGTGCCCGTGCCCGTGGATCGCCGCATGCGCCGAGGGCCCCGGGTCGACGGTGGTCTCCGCCTCTCGAAACGCCCGCGGCGGCCGGATCCGCGCCGTGCACGCGTCACTGGATCGGTGAGTCGGGGCGGGCGACCCCCGCGGTGCGCTCGCGGTCGACGGAACTGACGCCGCCGACCGCCTCGAGGGCGCCGATCCGGTCCTCCGGGACGGTGCCGGAGAGTGTGCCGAGGACCGGTTGCGTGCTCGTGACGGTCATCCCGGCCCGCCTCAGGCCCTCGACCGCTTCCGTGAAGCGGTCGAGGTCTACCGCGACGATGACCCCGATCGGCGTGGGCCCGGGCGTCCCATTCACGGTGCCTGCAGCAGGCCCGCGCCGATGTCGGCGGCGGGCTGCCCCAGCGGGAACACGCCAGTGACCAGAGCGGCCGAGAGATCGGCGGCGGAGGCCTCGGGGTGCGCCTGGGCGAGCAGGGCGACGACGCCCGCCACATGCGGTGTCGCCATGCTGGTCCCGCTCATGGCCTGGTAACCGCCGCCGGGGGCGGCCGAGTGCACCTGCGAGCCGGGCGCGGCGATGTTGATCTCGCCGCCCTGGCCGTTGACAGCCCCGTTGGAGAAGGGCGCGGGCGCAAGTGCCCTGTCGAGCGCGGCGACCGAGAGGATGGACGGGCAGTTGGCAGGCCGGCTCACGGGATCGGTCCTGACAGGCCTGCGGCTGTCGTTCCCCGCGGCGGCGACGATCAGCGTCCCGAGAGCGAGAGCGCGCACGGCCAGCGTCTCGTACGTCTGGGGGAAGAGCTCGCCCGGCCGCACCCGCGCGCCGAGCGACATGGAGATCACCCGGGCTCCGTGGGAGACGGCCCAGGCCATGCCCGCGAGGATCTGGCCGTCGGGGCCCTTGCCCCTGTTGTTGAGTACCTTCGCCACGAGGAGCCTGGCCTCGGGGGCCACGCCGTAGCGGGGGCCCTGCTGGGGTTCGGCCGGGCCGGCGACGGTGCCGGCGCAGTGGGTGCCGTGGCCGTGGACGTCGTCCACGGTCTCGCCGGGCACGAAGGATTCCGTCGCCTCCAGCCGGCCGGTGAGGTCGGGGTGGTCGGTGTCCACACCGGTGTCGAGGACGGCGACCTTCACACCGTCCCCGGTGAGGTGGGACAGCTGGGCCCGGACGGCCTGCAGACCCCAGGTGTATCCGTCCTCGATCCAGGACGGGCCCTGTACCGCGGCTGTCTCGGCCCTGGCGTGGCGGGCGGTCACGTCCTCGTCGCTGCGGAACGCCGGGAAGAACTCGGTCGGCGCCTGTTGCGGCGTGGTGATGGGGAGCGCGTAGACCATCCGCTCCGGTTCCGCCGTGATGATCGACGGCTCGGCCTCAGCGGTGAGCACCAGCGTGTGGCGCTGCTCGGGCCGGACCTCGACGACCGCCGCGCTGAGGTCCTAAAGAGCACCGAGACGTCGGGGCGTTCCAGGAGTTCGGCGACGTTCCCCGTCTCCTCGGTGCCCGCGACGCGCTCGAGCGGCGCGATACCGGCGGCAGAACTCAGCGCGCTGATTCCGCTCTCCTGACTGCTCGGATCGAACAGGACAACGTACCGGCCGGTGTACTCGGAGTCATGGCCCAGGACGGTGCCGTTGGGCCGGCCGGGCTGCTCGCCGAAGCGGTTGCTGTCCATGGGTTCGTTGACCATGTGTCGTTCGCCTCTTCTTCTGTTGTTCCTCCGGCGGGACGCGGAACGAAAGCGTGCGGCCCGCCGCTCACACGTCGCCGACGTGGAATTCGACCCGGACCGGTTCCGCGGTCACGGCACGTGCCGAGACCTGCCGGACCGTGTCGTCGGGCGCACGGCACACGACGGTGTAGACGCCCTCCACCGGCACCGCGAAGGAGAAGCGGCCGTCCTGACCGGTCAGGGCTGCGACATCCGGGAATGCGGCGGGCCCGTCGGCGAGGTGGACGGTGGCACCCGCGACAGGAGTGCCGACGCTGTCGAGCACGATGCCGGTGATGAGGCAACGCCCACCGCCGCACGGTTCCCCCGCACTCCGTCCGTATGACGGCCCGTGGCGCCTGCGCGCCCTCATGCCTTCCAGGCCACGAAATTGTCGTACACCTGCCGGGTGATGCGCGTCCCGGAGTTCGTGGTGGCGCCGCCGTACGCGTGGACGGCGAAGCCGTAGCGATTCCCGTTGAGTACGCGGTAAACGGCGCTGCCACTCTGTCCGCCGGCGGTGTCGATGTCGTAGTGGACCTTCAACGCGTTGACCGAGCTGATTCCGCGCGCGGCGTACCACTGGGTGCCGGCCGGTTTGTCACCGGGGTAACCGGAAATGTTCCCCACCGTGCTCAGCAGCTCCGCATCCGACCAGTTACCGAAGCCGAACCACCCGGTGTTCGAGCCCAGTTCGGTAGGAATGATGATCGCCCCGTAGTCGTAGTTCTGATCGCCGGACTCGAACCAGCCCTTGACGGACCAGAAGTTCGTGCTGGTGACGGAGCCGTACGGCAGGGTCGCGCCGTTGCGGCCGGGCATGACCCGGATGCTCCTCACCCAGCCGTCGCGTCCGGGGACACCACTGTGCTTGATGCACACCACGTGTCCCGCGGTGATCAGCGTGTGCGGCCCGATGAACCAGCCGGTGCCGATCCACTCGGAGTTGTCGGCGGCCGTGACGTGCAGGGAGCAGTGGACGCGCCACGGGTAGGCCGCCGTGTTCGTGATCTGCACACGGTCGTCGGGGAGGTGGACGGTCTCGACCGTCACGTCACCGGCACCGAAGGAGGCCGCGCCGATGTCCGGCAGGGAAGTGGACGGCGGGACCCCCTCATCCGCCTGCACGGCCATGGGAGTGGCACGGACGTAACCGCCCACATCCTCCAAACCGTCCGGGGTCGGAGCGCTCCCAGCGCTCGGTTCTCCTTCGGAGGGTTCTTGGAAAGCAGCCTGCTCGTCGGGGGGAGCCGCCGCTTCGCTGAACTGGTTGGACACTGGGGAATGGAGATCGCGTGTCATGGGAAATCCCTGAAGAGAATGTTCAGACAGGGAGAGACGAGCGGTGCGGGCTGTCAGCCGGTACCCATTTCGACGTCTTTCTCTCTGCTTTTCATGTAACACTCGAAGCGTCGTGATCACCACTCGGGCGCAATACCGGATACCTGTTTCCCCCGCAACCGCAACCGCAACCGCAACCGCGGTCAAGGGGAGTGGGGACCTCGAACTCCTGACGGCTGCCCGCCCCGACCACCTGCGTATCGTCGAGGGCCGAATTCCTCCTCGGGCTCGAGATCAGGCACAGGGTGACATGCCGGTCGGGAGCGCTACCGGCCGGCGGCTCGCGTTGTCCGGGCGCCGGGAGCGCCGTGGAAAACCCGATGCGGTGTCCCTCACGGCTTCCCTACACTCACCACGACACCGAGATCGAGTGAGGGGAGCCGGGCCGTGCGTATCCGCAGCGCCGCCGTCGTTCCCCCGTCCCGGTACGAGGTGATCCTGGTGTCTTCCGCCGTCCGGTGTCCGCTGCGCGGCCGGCACCGGATGCCCGCGACGAGCATCTGACGCACCGCCACGCCCGCTGTCCACGGTGGGCCGTTTCCTCGTCCCGTCCTCGTCCCGGGAATCGCGCCGCCCTGTTCACGCATGAGCGAAAGGCCACGGGCCGTGCGCACCCACACCAACCCCCTCACCACCGTCCGCAACCTGGGCATCCTCGCCCACGTCGACGCCGGCAAGACCACCGTCACCGAGCGGATCCTCTACGCCACCGGCACCACGTACAAGCGTGGTGAGGTCCACGACGGCACCACCGTCACCGACTTCGACCCGCAGGAGCGCGATCGCGGCATCACCATCTTCGCCGCGGCGGTCAGCTGTTCCTGGGACGGTCACCGGATCAACCTGATCGACACCCCGGGACACGTCGACTTCGCCGACGAGGTCGAGCGCTCCCTGCGCGTGCTGGACGGCGCGGTCGCCGTCTTCGACGCGGTCGCGGGCGTGGAACCGCAGAGCGAGTCCGTGTGGCGGCAGGCCGACCGGCACGGCGTGCCGAGGATCGCGTTCGTCAACAAGATGGACCGGGCGGGCGCCGACCTCGACACGGCCGTCGCCTCGATCCGCGAACGGCTGCACCCGGTACCCCTGGTCGTGCAGCTGCCCATCGGCACGGAGGACGGCTTCACCGGCGTCGTCGACCTGCTGCGCATGCGCGCCCTGGTGTGGGCCGACGGTGCGGAGACGGCCGAGGAGGGACCGGTGCCCGACGCCCTGCGCGAGGAGGCGGCACGCAGACGGCGGCTGCTGGAGGAGGCGGTGGCGGAACACCACCCGGCCGCGCTGGAGGAGTTCTGCGACCGGGAGACACTCAGTGCCGCCACTCTCGCCACGGCGCTGCGCGACCTGACCCGAGGCGGCGACGGCGTGGTGGTGCTGTGCGGCTCGGCCTACCGCAACCGCGGTGTCGAACCGCTGCTGGACGCCGTCGTCACCTACCTGCCGTCGCCGCTGGACGTGCCCCCGGTACGAGGCACCGACGACGGCGCGGAACAGGAACGGCCCGCCGACCCGGCGGCACCGATGGCGGCACTCGCCTTCAAGGTGAACGCCACCCCGACGGGACGGCTCACCTACCTGCGGGTGTACTCGGGCACGATCGAGAAGGGAGACACCGTGTGGGACGCGGGCACGCGCCGCACCGAACGGATCGGCCGCATCCTGCGGGTACGGGCCGACCGTCACGACCCGCTGGAGCGGGCGGTCGCCGGGGACATAGTCGCCGTGGTCGGTCTGAAGGCCGCCCGCGCCGGCTCGACTTTGTGCGCGCCGGGCGCACCACTCGTCCTGGAGCCTCCGGGCGTGGCCGAGCCGGTCGTGCACGTCGCGGTGGAGGCCCGTCGCTCGACCGACACCGACCGGCTGGCCTCGGCGCTGGCCCGCCTGACCGAGGAGGACCCCTCGCTGGCCGTGCGGACCGACCCGGAGACCGGGCAGACCGTGCTGTCGGGCATGGGCGAACTGCACCTGGAGGTCGCGGTGGAACGCGTCCGGCGCGAGCACGCCCTCGAGGCCGCCGTCGGCCGCCCGGGCGTGGCCTACCGGGAGACGGTCGGTGAAGGCGTGTCCGGTTTCGTCTACCGGCACGTCAAGCAGGACGGGGGCGCCGGGCAGTTCGCACACATCGTTCTCGACGTGGAGCCGTGGGAGGAGGGGAACGCGGGCCAGGGCGGTTTCGTGTTCCGCTCGGCCGTCGTCGGCGGGCGCGTGCCGCAGGAGTTCGTCCGGGCCGTCGAAGCAGGCTGCCGGGACGCCTTGGTGCAGGGCCCGCTCGGCGGTCACCCGGTGACCGGCCTGAGGGTCACGCTCACCGACGGCCAGACCCATGTGAAGGACTCCTCGGACACGGCCTTCCGCACCGCCGGCAGGCTCGGTCTCCGCGACGCCCTGCGCGCCTCGGCGATGGTCCTGCTGGAGCCGGTCGTCGAGGTCACGGTCACCGTGCCCGAGGACGCGGTCGGCGGCGTGCTCGGCGACCTGGCCTCCCGCCGCGGCCGGGTCACCGGCTCCGCCACGCAGGGCGGCGCGGCGGTCGTCACGGCCACCGTGCCGCTGGCCGAGCTGTTCGGCTACGCGACCCGGCTGCGCAGCCGCACCCAGGGCCGCGGCACCTTCACCGCCCGGCCCACCGGCTACGCACCGGCACCGGCATCGGCCACGACGGCGACACCGGTGCGGTAGCGGGCCGGGCTGCCCCCGCCCGGGCGGGGGCAGCCCGTTGGTGAATTCAGGGCTCCGGCGTGACGTCGGTCTTCAAGATCCAGTCGTGTTTCTTGAAGACCGACGGTGTCGCTTGGGGTGGGGTTCGATGTCGATGTCGAGATGCCGACGCGGGGCGGACGGCTCTCAACACGCTCGCAACCCTCTTCCGCCTGCCCGTTCGGCGGGGCGCGGCGCATGCGGTCCGGGCCGCCAGACGCCAACAGGACGGCCGGGGCGGTACGTTCGGAAAGAGGCGGTGCGGCTTATTCCGCCGAGCTCGGCGGAATAATCGCATACATGTCAAAAGGGATGCGCAATGTGCTGATCGTCGTCCTTCTGGTCTGGAGCGGGTTCGCCTACCCGTGGTTCGACAGGGGCTGCGACATCGCGGAGGCGTACACGGCGGTCTTTGAATACGGGGTGCCGGAGGGGCTTGAGCCCCTTCCGGCCTGCTACGGCTGAGAGCCCGATCCGGGCCGGCGAACCCGGAACTCCGAGCCAGGCGGTCGGCCCGGAACTCCGAGCCGGGCGGTCGGCCCGGAACGCGAAGCGGCCCCGTCCCGGCCCCGTCGGACGCCGCCGTACTCAAGGTCGCCACCCGTGCGCGAACGCCTTGAAGCTGTCGTCGATCGGCTCCAGCCAGTCGAACGCCGAACTCCTGCGCCGAGCCGACCGGCTCGTCGCCGTATGGAACGGCGAACCACCCGGCGGCCGGGGCGGCGGCACGGCCGACATGGTCTTGGCGGCACGGGCGGCGGCCGTCCCGGTGGACGTCGTATGGCCGCAGGGAGCGGAGCGCGTCGAAGGTGGTCGACCCGGTGAGGCGGACGGCCGGAGAGCGGTCTCCTGGCGTGGTGGTCATGGCCGACATCCACGAACTCCAACTCACTCTGGACCTGCCCGCTCCCCTCCCGCCCCACGACGTGGACCTCTGCGCCGGCACCTGGGGGAGGCAGACGGCCGGCAGGAAGAAGTCGGCCGGCGGAACGACGGATACGAGTACCCCCTCTGGGACGCCCGTGGGCCGGCGCGGCGGATCGGGGGCGTGCTGGTCGGAGAGCTGTGCTCGGACGACAGGGGGGTGGGCCCTGACCGTGCGGCAGGAGGCGCATCCCGGCGAGTTCGACGACCTCCGCAGGACGGTGCGGTGGCTCGGCGAGCGCACGACGAGCCGGGGCGCGATCGGACACCTCCGCTTCTACGAGTCCCATGTGCCCGACGTGCTGATCGCGCAGGAGGGGTCGGTGAGCTGCGCCGTCCCGCGGGTGGACGAGCTCGTCGAGTCGGTGGCCGAGGTGATCCCCGTTCCCCAGCACGGGAAGCGGGGGTGATGTGGACCTTGACGTCGCGCCGGAACCGGTCGCTACTTGTGCAGTGGACGTTGGGCGGCTGTCCATGTCTGTGTCAGCGGTGAACGGAGAGGATGGCGCGTGTTCGTCCCCGGTCTTCGATCCAGGCGGTGCAGATGAAGAAGAGACTGTGCGGTGCGGGTGCCGTCCTCGGTGTCCTGGTCACGGTGGGCGCACTGCCGGCCCAGGCGTCGTCGCCGGCGCCACAGCCGAAGCCGCGCACCCTGCCGCTGGGTCCCTCGGACCTGACCGAGACCCGTACCACCACGTCCCTCCAGCCCGGCGTCACCCTTACCCGCATCGTGCGCGGTGCTGCCGACCCGTCGCTGCACTGGACGGTCGAGGTCTCCATCCCCGGCGGTGACACCTCGCCCGACCCCGACGCGCCGCCGACCGCCCTGAAGGACAGGGCGAGCGCCGGCGAACTGACCGCCGAGCTGAAGCGGGACGGCTTCCAGGCCCGGGTGGAGCAGGTGACGACACCGAAGACGGCCGACCACGCGGGCGGCACCCTCGGCTGGCGAGTCCGCGTCGGCACGTACGGCTCACAGTCCGCCGCCACGTCCGAACGCGCCCGTCTGAGGGCGGCCGGTTACCCGGGATCCGCCGTGTACACCGGCTGGGACGGCGACGCGACGGACCGCGGCCCGTGGCGCGTCGACGTGCTCACCATCGATCCGCGCACGTTCCGCGGCAGCCTCGACGCGTCGTACGGCCCGGACCTGGAGAACCGCGAGACGACCAGTGAGCTGTCGGCGTCGGCCGGCGCGACCGCCGCGGTCAACGCCGGCTTCTTCGTCCTCGACCCCGAGGCGGGCGCTCCAGGCGATCCGGCAGGTGTGGGCGTGTACGACGGACGCCTGCTGAGCGAACCGGTGGCCGGCCGCCCGGGCCTGGTGATCCACGACAACGGCCGGCGCACGGAGGTCACCCGTCTCACCTGGCGAGGCCACGTCGCCGGCCGCCAGTCCACTCTCCGCCTGACCGGCGTCAACCGCGTCCCGGGCCTGATCCGGAACTGCGGCGGTACCGAGGGCGACGCCCCCACCTCACGGCCCCTGCACGACGTCACGTGCACCAACCCCGACGAACTGGTCACCTTCACACCGGACTACGGCCGGCACACGCCCCGGGGCGAGGGACTGGAGGCCGTACTGGACGCCCACGACCGGGTCGTAGAGCTGCGCTCACCACGAGGCGGAGCGCTCCCGCCGGGTGGCAGCTCCATCCAGGCCACCGGCCGACGCGTCGCCGACCTGACCACCCTCGCGCACGTCGGCCACCGCCTCCGCGTCAGCACGACGCTGATCGACGAACGCGGCCACCGGGTCTCGCCCTCACCCCGGACCGACATCCTGAACGCCGGCCCCGAACTCGTCCGCGACGGACGGATCCACGTCACGCCCGCCACCGACGGCATGGTCCACCCCGGCGACCCGAGCTGGTACTACGGCTGGGTCCACAAGCGCAACCCGCGCACCCTGGCCGGAGTGGACGCCGCCGGCCGCACCGTCCTCGTCACCGCCGACGGACGCGGCACGGACGCCCTCGGACTCAGCATCGGGGAGAGCGCCGAGGTGGCCAGGTCACTCGGGCTGCGCGACGCGGTCAACCTCGACGGCGGCGGCTCGACGACGATGGTGTCCAACGGCGACGTGATCAACGACCCGTCGGACGCCGCAGGCGAACGCCCCGTCGGCGACGCGCTGTTGATCCTGCCGCGAAGGCACGGACACTGACCTGACCTGTCCCGCAGTCCCGCTGAGCAGCTGGGACCCGCACCGCAGCGACGAACCGCAACCCACCGCAGGGAGCCGCCGTGTTCGCGAACGTGCCCACCGCCCCGACCGCCCTTCGAGCACTCCGGACAACTCGACTCCTACGAGTACGTCGACCCCTTCGAGCCCGAGTACTGCTCGTCCTGGCCGTACTGCTGGCCACCCTCGCCCCCACCACACCCGCGCCGGCCGCGAGAGCCGGAACCGGGGTGCCCCGCGCCGAGGTCGTGGAGGTCACCCAGGTCGCGAACCGGCAGGTCGACCTGTCGGTGCGTTCGGCGGCCCTGGGCGGCCGGACGGTCAAGGTCCGCCTCCTCACCCCGGACGGCTGGAACCCGAAGGACCGGCGTCGGCAGCACTGGCCCACCCTCTGGCTGCTGCACGGCTGCTGCGGCGACTACACCTCGTGGACCGCGATGACCGACGTCGCGGAGACCGACAGCCTGCGCGACGTCCTGGTCGTGATGCCCGAGGCCGGCTGGAACGGCTGGTACAGCGACTGGTGGAACCACGGCAAGGGCGGCGACCCGGCGTGGGAGACCTTCCACACGGTGGAGCTGCGCCGCCTCCTGGAACGCGACTGGGGCGCCGGCCGCAACCGTGTGGTCGCGGGCCTGTCCATGGGCGGTCAGGGCGCCCTGCTGTACGCCGCCAGGCACCCCGGCATGTTCAAGGCGACGGCGGCCTACTCCGGCTCCGCGCACCCGCTCCTGAACGACGAGTCGGTCAACCGCATCATGGGCTTCTTCGCCGGCCAGAACAACGACCCGCTCCGCGTCTGGGGCGACCCGGTCGCCCAGCGCCGGATCTGGCGGGCCCACGACCCCTTCCACCTCGCCAAGCGACTCAGGCCGATCCCGGTCTACCTGTCCTGCGGCGACGGCACCACGGGGCCGCTGGACCCACCCGGCAGCACGAGCGCGCTCGAGGCCGACTTCTGCCGGCAGAACCACGCGCTCGCGGCGGAGCTGAAGCGAGTGGGGGCGCGGCACCTGACCACCCACTTCTACGGCCCGGGAACCCATGGCTGGGCGTACTGGGAGCGGGAGCTGCACGCCTCGCTGCCGATGCTGCTGGGGGCGCTGAAGGGCGACGGCACCGCCTGAACCGACGCCGGTCGCACATGCGCCACCGGCTGGGTCACCTGCCGAAGTCACCCTTCGCCTCGTTCATCCCGTTGGCCGGGGACCCACCCGTGCCGCACGGTCCAAGGCGTCGTGGTCCGTCACCACGCCGTCGCCGGGTTCGAGGCCGCTGGAAAAGGGCGGGCGACGACCGATGACTTTCTCCGTGACCCGCAGTCGGAGGTCATGGTTGGTGCGCCGCGGCCACGGGTGTGGACGTAGCGTGCACCGACCGAACCAGCTGAGAACCGGACACCGGACACCGGACACCGGACACCAGAGAACGAGGAACCTCACATGCGTACCCTGATCAGCACGGCCTTCATCTCGCTCGACGGTGTCGTGGAGGCCCCGGGCGGCGAACCCGGTTACCGGAACTCGGGATGGACCTTCAAGGACGTCGAGTTCCTCCCGGAGGCGTTCGGCATCAAGGGCGAGGAGCAGAAGACCGCCACCGCCATGCTCATGGGTCGGACCAGCTACGAGGCGTTCAGCCCCGTGTGGCCCGACATGGAGGACTTCGCCGACTACAGGATGATGCCGAAGTACGTCGTCTCCACCACCCTCACCGCGGACGACCTGGTGTCGAACTGGGGCGAGACGACGATCCTGCGCTCACTCGACGAGGTCGCCGCACTGAAGGAGACCGAGGGCGGCCCGATCATCGTCCACGGCAGCGCCTCCCTGAACCAGGCACTCTCGGACGCCGGTCTGATCGACCGCTACCACCTGATCGTCTTTCCGCTGCTGCTCGGTGCGGGCAAGCGTCTCTTCAGTGCCACGGACAAGGACACGCAGAAGCTGAAGCTCGTCGAGCACGAGGCCTACGCCAACGGACTGCAGAAGAACATCTTCGACGTGGTCCGCTGACAAGGCCCCCTGCCCCATTCCTCGCTGAGTCCTTGCCGGGAGGTGAGCAACAGAGCCCCTGCTATGGTGCGCCGATGTCATCGATCAGGCAGTTCCAAGTCACCTTCGACTGCGCGGAACCCGAGCGCGTCGGTCGCTTCTGGTGCGAGGTGCTGGGGTACGTCGTATCGCCGCCGAAGGGATTCGCCACGTGGGACGAATTCGACCGTTCGAGGCCGCCTGAGGATCAGGGCTCCTGGTTCGCATGCAGTGATCCCTCAGGTGCGGGCCCGCGGCTGTTCTTTCAGCGCGTTCCCGAAGGGAAGGTCGCCAAGAACCGGGTGCATCTCGACGTGCGGGTGGGCACCGGGCTCGTGGGTGAGGAGCGCCTGGCCGCGCTCGAGGCCGAATGCGCACGACTGGTCCCGCTCGGCGCGGTACGCGTGCGACTACTGGCTGACGACCAGGATTCGTGCATCGTGATGCAGGACGTCGAGGGCAACGAGTTCTGTCTCGACTGAGCACACAGCACACAGCCGTGGCCGGCTCGGGCCGAGCACAGGGCCGGCAATGGTTTACCGGTACATCGGCCTTGGTCGTCGTTAGCGCGGTCAACGAGGTGGTCATTGAAGCGCCGGTAGGGGCTGTGTACGGTTGAGCACTATGGCAGACACTCCCGCGACCCCGGCCGGCCCCATGGTCACCGGCTCCGAGATCGCCCGGCTGGCGGGCGTCACACGTGCCGCCGTCTCCAACTGGAGACGGCGGTATGACGACTTTCCCGCGCCCGCCGGTGGCAGTGTGAACAGCCCCCTCTTCGCTCTGTCCGACGTGCAGACGTGGTTGAACAAGCAGCGGAAGGGCCAGGACCTCTCGCACGAGGTGCAGCTCTGGCAGGCGCTGCGGGCTGTGTACGGCGATGACATGGTCCGGGGGATCGCAGCGGTCGCGCAGATCCTCGCCGCCGCCGACGACGTGCCGGACGATCACGCGTTGCCGGAAGAGATCGTCCGCCTGACGCGTGTCCTCGCCGAGAGCGGGCCGGCCGGGGAAGTGGTGGAGGCTCTCGCGGAGCGGTTCACGGATTCCGTGCGCCGGGCCGGATCGGACCAGGTCACCTCGCCTCGCATCGTCCGTGCCCTGCGGTACTTCGCGGACCCGGTGGCGTCCGGAGCCACGGTCTTCGATCCGGCATGCGGCATCGGCACCCTGCTGCTCGCCGTCGGCCCGGACCGCGGGCCGAGGCGGTGCGGTCAGGAGACGGACCCCCACAGCGCCCGGCTCGCCCAGCTGCGCGCCGACCTGACGGGGCACGCCGGGGTGGAGGTCGTCGCCGGAGACTCCCTGCGGGAGGACAAGTGGCCGAGCCTCAAGGCGGACCTCGTGGTCTGCGACCCCCCGGTGGGAGACCCGGACTGGGGACGGGAGGAGCTGCTCCTCGACTCCCGCTGGGAACTGGGCACGCCCTCGCGCGCCGAGGGGGAGCTCGCCTGGCTCCAGCACGCCTACGCGCACACCGTCCCCGGCGGCCGGGTCATCATGGTCATGGCGGCTTCGGTCGCCTACCGCAAGGCGGGCCGGCGCATCCGTGCCGAGCTGGTACGGCGCGGCATCCTCACCCAGGTCACCGCCCTGCCGGCCGGCAGCGCCGCCTCGCACGCCCTCCCCGTGCATCTCTGGCACCTGCGCCGCCCGTCTTCCGCGGGCGACGCCGCGACGACCGTCCGCATGATCGACCTGACGGCGAACGACCCGGACGGAGACCTGGAGCCCGCACCCCAGCAGATCGCGGACGTCCCCCTCATCGACCTCCTCGACGACACGGTCGACCTCACGCCCGGTCGCCACGTAGAGGAGTCGCACCGCGACTACGCGACCGAGTACCGGGCCATGCGCGAGGAGCTGGCCGAACAGGTCGGCAAACTGGCCGAGCTGCTGCCGGAACTGGACGCGGGCGAGGGACCCGGCGCCCTGGACGGTTCGTCGGTGAGCGTGGCCGACCTCGCACGCGCCGGGCTGGTCGAGTACGGGGACACGGAACCCGTCTCGACCAGCGACCAGCTCGACACGGACTTCCTGCAGGGCTTCCTGCGCAGCGCGTCCAACACCCGGCGCTCCACGAGCGCCAGCGGTACCTTCCGGCTCGACGGCAAGGGAGCCCGCATCCCGCAGATGGACATCGCCGAGCAGCGCCGCTACGGCACCGCCTACCGCAGGCTGCAGGAGTTCGAGGAACGGGCTCGGCGGATCGCCGAGCTGACCAGGCAGGCGGCCGAGCTGGCCCGCGACGGCATCGGCAACGGGGCACTACGACCGAGGAAATGACACGCCGTCAGCACGTCAGCACGTCAGTACGTCGGCACGTCACCACGCCACCACGTCACGAGGCTTCCGGTACGAACTCACTGCCCGCCCCGCTCCACGAGACGGCCAGCGCCTCGCGCGCCCTGGTGCAGGCGACGAACAGGAGGCAGCGTTCCCGCAACAGGTCGCAGTCGTGCTGCAACGCGTCCACGGCGGCCGGAGTCACCTCGCGGGTGAACGGCACCGCCCCCGCCGTCACTCCGAGCACGGCCACGCAGCGGAACTCCAGCCCCTTCATGGCGTGCATCGTGGCCAGCCGCACACCGTCCGCACCGGGCCCCGGGTTGTCCCTGACCCGCACCACCGGCACCCCGGCCCCGGTCAGCCTGTCGTACGCCTTGTCCAGCAGCACGTTGAACCGGGCGCACACGCCGATCTCGGAAGGGCTGATGCCCTGCGCGATCCACCCCCGCACCCGCTCGACGAGCGCGGCGACCTCCGCGTGCTCCGAACCGTGCCCCTCCACCTGCGGCCTGCGCCCGTGCAGCAGCGAACGGTACCCGGCGAGGGTGTCGCTGCCCTCGCCCCCCAGGTCGTCGACGGACACCGGGCTGAGGATGCCCGTCGACCAGGTGAGGATCTCCTCCGTGCTGCGGTAGTTGATGCGCAGCCGGTGGGTGCGTCCGGCCACCGCGATGCCGAGGGAGCCGAGCGAGACCTTCGAGTCGTAGATCCGCTGGTGCGGGTCCCCCGTGAGGAACAGGTCGTCACTGCCGGGCGCCACCGCGCCGCGCAGCACCCGCCACTGGGCGGGATGCAGGTCCTGCGCCTCGTCGACCACGACGTGGTCGTGCGTCGGCGCCGACGCGGCCAGGAGCTCGGCGGCCCGGGCGCACACCTTCAGGTGCGTCGTCGACCGCTGCTCGCGCAGCATCGACTCGAACAGCTCGACGGCGGGCCACAGCAGCTCCCGCCGGGCCGGTGACAGCGCGCTGCCACGCCCGCGCCGGGACGCGGCACGGTACGCGTCCAGGGTGCGCAGGTCCTGGGCGAGGACGACATGCCGGTACTCCTGCGCCAGGAACTGCTCCGTCCACGGCAGCCCGAGCTTCTTGACGACCCGCTGCCACACCTGCCGCTCCTCCCGGTCGCCGACGGGGGAGGGCACCTTGCCGTCGATACGGGCCACGACACCGTGCGCGTACGCGTTGACGGTGGTCACCTCGACCCGGTCGAGCAGCGCCGCGTCACCGTCCAGGAGGAGGCCGAGGTTCTCGCGCAGCGAGGCGGCCAGCGCGTTGGTGTACGTGGTGAGGAGGACCCGCGCTTCGGGCGACCGGGTCAGCAGGTGCTTGACTCGGTGCAGGGCGGCGACCGTCTTGCCGGTCCCGGGGCCGCCGGTGACCTGCACCGGACCGCCGTACGACACCCGGTAGGCGACCCGGCGCTGCGAGGGGTGCAGGAAGACCCGCCAGGCCGTGAACGGCTTCTCCAGGATGTCGGCGAGTTCGTCCGGCCCGCTGACGAGCGTGATCCGGCTGGTGGTGTTGGCGATGGCGGCGGCGAGGGTCTCGTCCGGGTCGGGCCCGGCGTCGACGGGACGGCGTACGGCGACCACGTCCCGGTACACCTCCTCGGGCGGGAACCCCTCGGCGAGGTACTGCAGCACCTCGAACTGGTCCTCCGGCAACAGCGTCCCGAAGGCCTCGAGCTGAGCCTTGTCGATGATCGTCCGCACCGCGCGCAGTACCTGGTCGTCGATGCCCAGCTCACGCAGCACGGTGTTCGAGTACGAGGCGAACAGCAGCGATTCGGCCGCGGCGGCCGCCTTCTCCAGCTGCGGGGTCAGCTGCTCGATCGCCCGTACGTTGCGGACCTCCAGGGCGCGCGTCGCGGAGTTCGTGGTGTACAGCCGCTTGGCGGCCCAGGTGTAGGCGTCGTCATGCGCCACCACGTTGACCAGCAGGAACACATCACTGCCGTCGTCCGGTGCGAGCACGACGCCCCGCCAGAAGTCGTTGATGCGGATGGTCCGCATGCGGCGGTCGGCGGCCTTCTCGACCGATTCCAGATGCAGCCCCTTGTCCTGCTGCAGCTCCGGCACGGTGAGTTGCTGGAACTTCTGCATCGCCTTGCGAACGCCGTTCCTGACCGGCTTCTCGAGAGCGTCGTAGCTCTCCCAGAAGCTGTTGGCAAACGCAAGCTGCGGCACGACGCGTACTCCCCACCCCTGACTGACACGGCCCGGCCGATCATACGGGCGCGGCACCGGCGCCGATCCGGCACCGTCGCGTCAGCCGCCCCCCATCCGCCGCGCGACCTGAGCGATGTCGGCGAGCAGACCCGCCGGCCCCTGGTCCAGGTCGAGCGCGTGCTGGTGGATCAGGATGCCGGCGTGACGGACCCGGTGGGCGGCGTGCGAGGCGTTGCCCTTCGCGTAGACCAGGTGCCCTTCTGGCAGGCCGAGGGCGGTGCAGTACGCGAGCATCTGGTACAGGTCGGCGTCCGGATAGCCGCTCCGCTTCTCCGCCTTGTACTTGGCGTCCGCCACCGCGCACGGGGTGCCGTCCGGCCCGTACAGCACGAAGTCCGGACGCATGCGGATCGCCGACGCCTCATCGAGGTGATGACTGTCCTGGAGCCGGGCGACCCGGCCCGAACCCGTCAGGGCCTCGCGCAGGGCGACCGTCACGAAGTCCTCGAAGAGCTGGTTCATGTCGAACAGGAACCCGTCGACGCGGAGCCCGCCGGGAGCATGCTCGACCGAGGCACCGCCGAGGAGGACCTCGGCGAGACGCAGGGCGTTCTGGTACCGGGCGTTGAGGCGGGTCGGCTGCCAGCAGGGCACCGGCTGCCCCCGTACGACGGGCGTGACGTCGGCGAGCCGGGCACGCTGGTGCAGCAGCCCGCGCCGGACGTCGCGCGGTACGCCGGGCAGCCGCAGCAGGCGCTCGACGGCCGTGCGCAGGACGCGGTTCTCGGCGATGTCGGTGGTGAACTCGTCGTACGCCACCTCCACCGGCAGCATCGCGCCGAACCGCCGCTGGATCTGCTCGGCCTCCCTGATCCGGCCGCGGACGACCAGGGAGCTCTCCTCCGCCGCTCGGTAGCCCTGCAGCAGCCCGTGGCGCAGCGCGCGGTCGATCTGCCGCTCCACGGCATGGGCGAGGGCGGGGACCACGTCCCGGTGCCCGGCCACGTCCACGTCCCCGTCCCGCCAGCCGCCCTTGGGGTCGAGGCTGTAGCCGAGCAGGAAGAAGAGCCGGGCGATGGGCACCTTGGGGCTCACCCGTACGGTGAACGGTTCCCGCACACCCGGTACGGCGATGCTCACCGCCCCGACCCTGCTGCCGGCCCGCACCGTCCAGCGGCCGGGCGTGTACGGGTCGGGTGCCGCGTCGACGACGTCTCCGGCGGCCAGCGCACGCCCCACGCCGTCGGGCAGGGCGAGGCCGGTGGCGGCCGCGTACTCGGCCAGTTCGACGCCGGTCAGGACCGTCGTCGCCGCCGCCTCCGCTGCCGCGGGCCCCGGGACGGCACCGTCTCCGGCGGACGTCATCCCAGTGACCCGCGCAGCGCGGCCAGCCCGTACCGCGCCTCGACGTCCACATCCTCGCCGTAGTGGTGCTCCTCCAGCAGCGGCAGGATCTTCGTCCGCCAGGTCCGCTCCAGGCCGCCTTCCCGGAAGACGCCCTTCTTCATCAGATACGAGGGCCCGATACGGAAGTCCGGGTCGCCGATACGGGAGTTGAGCGCGTCGAGCAGGTCGGCGGGCTCGCGCTCCCTGCCCTCCCGTTCCAGCCACCTGCGCAGCAGCCCGCTCGTCGGCTCGGTACGCGGCGACAGCTCCACGAACGCGAACCGCCGCCGCATGGCCGCGTCGACGAGGGCGATCGACCGGTCGGCGGTGTTCATCGTGCCGATGACGAACAGGTTGGGCGGCAGCGCGAAGTCGTCGCCGGAGTACGTCAGGCGCACCGACTTGTTGCGGTACTCCAGCAGGAAGTACAGCTCGCCGAAGACCTTGGCGAGGTTCGCCCGGTTGATCTCGTCGATGATCAGGAAGTGCGGGATGTGCCGGTTCCCCTCACGGGAGGCGAGGTCGGCGAGCTCGCGCAGGGGGCCGGCGGTGAGCCGGAAGGCCACCTGCCGGGTCTCCGCGTCCTCCTGCGGCCGGAACCCCTCGAAGAAGTCCTCGTACGCGTACGACGGATGGAACTGCACCAGCTTGACCTGCTCAGGACCGCCGCCCAGGAACTCGGCGAGCTTCAGCGCGAGGAAGGTCTTGCCGGTGCCGGGAGGACCGTAGAACACCAGCTGCCGCTCGTCGGCCAGCAGGTCACGCACCTCGCGCAGCCACGCCCCGTCGTGCACGAGCAGCTCGGCGGCCAGCTCGGCCGTGGGCTCGGGCAACTCGGGATCGCGGCGGGCGACGATCGCCGGCACCTCCGTCGTCGGGTCCCGGTCCTCGGCCTCGGCCTCCTCGGCCAGTTCCTCGTCGCTTCGCCCGAGCCCGTCGACGAGGGGGAGCACGGAGGTGAGATCCACGACGTCGTGCTGCACGGACAGCTTCTGCTGCAGTGCCTCCGGCAACTCGTCGTAGGGCACGTCCCGCTGCCAGGTCACCTTCCGGCGCAGGTTGGTGAGCCCGTCCTCGGACTCGACCTGCTCGGCCGCGCCGTCGACGAGCCCGACGTGGAGGCGTCCGCCGGAGATGGTGCAGACGGTGTCGCCGGTGCGCATCTGCGTGAGGAAGTAGTGCAGTTCGTCGACCATCACCTGCTTCTGGCTGTAGGAGGCGCTGGCGTCGTAACCCTCCTGGACGTACCGGCGCAGGGCACTCTTGGTGGGGTCGTCCGCGCCGAGCGGCGGCAGGTGCGTCGCCGCGAGCGTGACCAGCCCGCCGGGCAGCCACAGCCGCCTCACCAGGTCACGCCCCGCCACGTTCGACCCGCGGACCAGCCAGGCCTTGCGGGGCGCGCGCCAGGAGTGGCCGAGGTAGTCGACGAGCGGGAAGTCCTCCTCCGTACGCCACTCGGTCAGGGCGTCCGAGCCGCGCCCGGCCACGATCGAGGCGGCGGCCGACGGCGAGTTGCATTCGACGTCCCGCGCTGCCTCCAAGTAGCCGGGCCACTGCTCCGACTCCCGGAGGGCGCCCTCCTCGATCAACGCCTCCCGCTGCGCCGCCGCGTACGGACCCGCGCCCGGCAGGGTCTCCCGCCGCACCGGCGAACCGGCCAGCACCAGGAACTGCGGGCTGCCGTTCATCCCCTTCGAGGGCAGCACCCGCCCGCGCGCGTACGGTCCACCGTTCGGCAGCCGCAGCCGGAACTCCGGGTATTCGTCGGCCATGTGCCCCCCACCTGCTCCTCACCTGTCGTCATCGTTCCCCCAACAGAAAGCCCGGCTGCAACACTACGCGGGGTCGTCCCCGCGCAGCCTGATCGGCCTCCGGTCACGCGCCCCGTCCAGCACGGTACGGTCGACTGCGGGCCGGGGCCGGGGCGTGGCCGCGGTGAGTGAGATGACGCCGCGGTCGCTCAGCGCGGTCTGCCATTCGCTCGGCCTGGGCCGCCTCCCGCGTTCACCGGCGGCCTGAGCGAACAACCTCCGTACCGCGTCGCCCTGGCGGTCGTTGAGGCAGTCCACGACGAGCGCCAGAGTCTGGCCCGGCACGACGTACGGCTCCTGGGCGAGGACGCGTCCCGCCACCAGAGCCGTCTTGTACGCGTCCGTGTCGACCGTCGCATCGGTGGAGGGCGCGAGCGGATCGTTCCAGTCCGGAGTGCCGGCCTGGGCCTGGACCGCCGCGCGCCCCACGCGACGGAATCCGTCGCAGTCCAGGAAGTGCACCGTCGGCTCGGGGGAGACGGACCACAGAACGTTGGCCTGCGAGATGTCGCCAATCACGAGTCCGGCGTCGTGGAACCAGCCGATGGCTTCGACACAGGCCAGGGCGAGGGCCCTGCGTTGCTGAGGAGTCGGCTGCACAACCTCCTGCCAGGCGACCTTCGGAGCCCTGATCAGATACTGCAGCTCGATGAGCTTCGACGCCCCGGTCGAGGTGCGCCACATCATGTGGGAAGGAGCACGCCTCATGAGGAAACCGAGCGTCCGGCCATTCTCGACCACCCGGCACAGGGGCCAGGCGGCGAGAGCGTCAAGACGGTTCCGGTCCGCCTGAACGAGACCCTGCCGAAATCCGACCAGGTCGGCCAGGGCGTCACCGTTCACCTTGGACGGATCCTTGTACTCCTTGAACAGCAACGATCCGTCGCCGACCGCGTGCACGTCTCCTTGACCGCCGCTGCCGATCCGCGCGCCCAGGGCGAGGGACGACCGCACGACGTCGGCGCCGTCCTCCACGCTCACTCCGTCCCCTCCCACACACAGATGACGGTCCGGTCGTCGTCGTAGGACTTGGCCCTCGTCTGTGCCTGCCACAGGAAGTCGGACAGCGAGGGCACCTCGGGGCCGCTCCACGCGTCCGCCAGGTGCCGAGCGAACGCGGGATCCTGCTGGGTGAGGGGGTTGGTGATGCCGTCGGTGCCCAGGAGAAGCACGTCGCCCGGTGCGGTAGGCAGCAGGTGAACCTTGACGGTGCTGTAGGCGTGCGGGAGCGCCTCGGTGCGGGTGTCCAGGAGGGTGCCGTCATGGATCGGGTCGCCTCTTTCCCACCTGCCTTCCCGCAACACGAACAGCCCGCCGTCCCCCACGCTGAACACCACGCGCTCGCGGATGCGTGGGTCCGTCGGCACCAGCAGGACGTGCAGGGTGGTGGCGTGGTCCTGGTCGGCGCCCAACCTGCTGACCGCGTGGGCGATCGCCTTGTTGGCGATCGCGCGCAGCTCAGCCTCGTCCCGGGCGGTCAACGCCGCGTGAATGCGCTCGGTCTCGCCGTCCACCTCAAGAGCCGCCTGACGGGTGAAGCGGTACGACCCGACGTGTGAGTACTTCGCGGAGCCCACCCCGTCGGCGACCGCCAGGAGGAGGAACTCGGCCTCCGGCGGGCCGACGCGCGTCACCACCATGGAGTCCTGGCGGCAAGTGCCCTCCCAGTTGTGGGAGTCGCCACGCAGCGATGCGGCCCGCACGGTCAGCTGCCCGACCCGGGCCCCGTCCAGCAGCACCGCAGGGGTGAAGGCCGCGAAATAGTCCTCGCTCCGCACAGTCGGGCACTGCAAGGGGTGCGACGGATAGCTCGGGGGCCGCTGACCGACATGGGCCGGCGCCCCGCGCAGGAACGCGTCCTCGGGCTCCGCAGGCGACTGGGACGGAACGGGATGTTCCGGCACCGCGACCGCGGGCGTGAGGGGAGGCGTCGCCGGCTGCGCCGGGACGGCGGTTCCGGGCTCACGCGTGTCGTTGACGAGGATGCCGTCGGGCAGGCCGGCGAGGTGTTCGTAAAGACGGTCGCCGTCGACCGGCTCGCCGACGCTCCTCGGATCCGCCTGCACCCCGTAGGCCTCCCACTCACTCGATGGGCCGTTCACAGCTTGTCCAGGGAAAGGCTGGTGAAACCGGGCACCTGCTCGTCCATCTGAAGCTCGAAGCCCTCTCCGCCCTGGGCGGCCATGCTGGTCGCCGAGCTGACGATGGACCGGGTGAGACTCGAGGCGAACTCCCGCAGTGCGACGGCCGGGGAGATGGAGTCGTTCTGCTGCAGGAACGCCTTGAAGTTGGCCACCTCGGTGATGGTCGCGGCGTCGGCGTCACTGATACCGAACGCGATGATCTTGGGGGCGTAGCGGAACGCGTTCAGCTCCTTGAGCGCGGTGCGCCAGCCCTCGTCCGTGGGGATGCCGTCGGAGAGGAAGAACACCACGGGGCGGTACACGTCGTGCCCGTCCGCCTTCAGCGCGGTGACGTCCTTCTCGATGGTGTCCTTCAGGAGCCGGAAGGCGGCGCCGAAGGAGGTCACTCCGCCCGCCGACAGGGACGGCAACTGCGTCAGCTCGCTCAGATCGGCCAGCGGCTGCAGCACGGAAGCCTGCGTGGAGAAACCGATGAGGGCGAAGCGGGTCTTGTCCGCGACACTCGGATTGGTACTGATCTCGTGGTGCAGGTCGGGCAACGCGGAGTTGATGGCGTCCACGCCGGTACCGGCCATGGAGCCGGACTCGTCGCACACCATGTAGAAGGGGAGCAGCTGCATGGATGGGTTCTCCTGAGCGGGTGAGACGGTCTGACCGTCAACGGGTGTAGAAGTAGATCTCCAGGTCGGCGGTGCCGGAGTCGCCGCCGTTCCAGAAGTCCCGTGTGGTCGCGTCGACGAACATGTCGGGTCGTGCCTTCCGCAGGGACTTGTTGACTTCCTGCGCGTATGCCTGGCCGGCACCGGGTTCGGGAGCCTGTCCGAAGGTCAGTACGAAGGCGGCACTGCGGCCCTCGTAGCGGGCGGTGGCAGCGCGGAGCTGTGTCACCATCCGGGTGGTGTCACCCCCTGCGGCTGTCAGACGGATCTTCACCGGCTTGCGCTCCACCGACCGTGGTCCCGTCGCGGTCCGACTCGGTGCGGGGGACGGCTTGGCATCGGCCGGCTTGGAAGGACGAGCAGTGGTCTGTGCGGCAAGGGGATCGCCGCGGTCTCCCATGGACACCAGAGCGAGTACGAGCAGCATGTCGGCGAAGAGCCATCCGGCGAGTTGGAGCGGGGTGAACCGGAGACGTCTCTTCGGCGGGCTCACCGGTCCGGTCCGATCCCGGCGCGCAACTCCTCGGCCCGCCGCAGGTCGTTCTCCGCATGTCGTCGGGCCGCCTCGGCGCCCGAGCGCGCCGCCTCCGCGTCGACCCGTGCTGCCTCGGTCTCACGCAGCGCTCGCTCCAGAGCGTCGGTGACGGTGACGAAGTGGTCCGTCGCCTTTTGAACAGCCTGGCTGCGTGCCTCGATACCGAGCAGCGCCTCCCGTGACGCCTCGGCGGCCTCACCGGTGCGATCCGCCACCGTACCGAGGCTGTTGAGGAGCCGGCCGTTGACATCCGCCGCGACTTCGATACCGGTGGTGAACCCGCGCTGAGAGGCGGCCAGAACAATCAGCGACTCCTCGACCTGCTGCGCCGCCCCGGACAGTGCGTCGCGAACGCGGTCGCCGTTGTCGCCGACGGCCGTCTCCAGCCGGTCCGCGGCGCGGGAGAGAACGTCGCGCATGCCGTCGCCGGCCGCGCGCAGCTCCTCCAACGCCTTGTCGAGGGCACCGGTCTGTCCGCTGACCGCGTCAGCCAGTCGCCGGCCGGCTTGGGTCAACGGATCGTCCAAGCCCTGCACGGCGGCCTGAATGACCTTCCCGCTGTCCCGGACGGTCTCCTCCATCCGCAGTACCACCTGCTCGATCGGCTTCACATACGCCTCGGCCTGGACGAGGCGCTGCTCCGCCTTGTCGGCGGCCCGGCTCACCAGCTCGGCGGCTCGAGTGAGCTCCTCCTGCGTGGTGATGGCCTTGGTGTGCATGCGCTGCAGTCGGCCGGCCGCCGAGTTGAGCTCTGCCGCGAAGCGCTGGGGCGAGGCGAACCGGTGCTCGTTGAGCGAGAGCTGCGCGCGGGTGAGGACCGGCACCAGACGGGCAAGAGCCGCCCGGGACCGGGCCTGTGCCTCTTCCTCGCGGCGTTCGGCGGTGGTGCGCCGGTAGCCGTGCACGGCCGTGAGGACGAAGAGCATCAACAGGGCCAGACACCCGCCCACGGCGACATGGCCGAAGCGGAACGTCTCACCGAGGTGCCCGTCGAATCCGGATTGCCACAACTGCAGGAACGGCCGGCCGGCGGCCTTGGGGTCGTCTCCGGTCAGCGCTCCGTAGGCGCTGGAGGCCTGCCACAGACCGAACCAGGTGAAGAGGAGGGGCAGGAAGACCATGGAGCCCAGCACCCAGTCCAACGCGGAGTCGAATCTCTCACCCCGACCGGCGTCCGCCGGTTCGGCGATGCTCTCGGGGCGGGCGAAGTGGGCCATGAGGTCGAGATCGGCCCATGGATCCAGGGCATCCACGTCGGTGGAGCCGAGTGCCTGTGCCAGCGCACGCAGTTCGTCGGCGCGCGGGGCGAGCGCAGGATCCTGCGCCACATCCTCGAGGTGACGTGCTGTCACCCCTTTGTCGAGCGGTATTCCTGTGATCATTTCCCACCCCTGCCCGGTGACGCCGGGACTTCGTGCAAATCCGAGCGCGGCGTGGGCAGGGCGAAGGCCTGCCGCGTACCCCCCAGATGCCCAGAATGAACCATTGAACTGACGGAGACCTTCACGTCTCCTCCACTGGACGCGCAATAATAGACGACGATCACACGGCTTGGACGGCGTGGCGTACGACGGTTACGCAGATCGGTTGGGTAAGGGGGCGTCCATTGAGCGGCGACGGCAGGCGGCGCGGAGTCATCGACCTGGCCGGAGGGGCCGGAAGACGGACGCCGCAGGAGCCGCTCCCGCGCACCGTGGAGCTCACCAAGCAGACGCCCCGTGCCGAGATCACGGGGCGCGGCATCCTTCAGATGAACCTGAACTGGTCGGTCACCGCCGAGGCCGACCTCGACCTGGGCTGCTTGGTCCTCACCCGCGACGGAGCCGGCACAGCGGTGCAGCCCCTCGGCGCACAGTTCGGCGACCTCGACGCCTGGCCCTACGTCAGCCTCGACCAGGACGACCGGACCGGCGAGACATCCGACGGCGAAACCCTCCGCATCAGCCTCGAGCACCGGCGTCAATTCTCCAAGCTCCTCGTCTACGCCTACATCTACGAGGGCGCGGCCGACTTCCGCACCCTCGGAGGTGTCGTCACCGTCAGTGCGCCGAGCGGCACCTGGCGCATCCACTTGGACGACTCCCCGGCCGGCGCCACCTCCTGTGCGATCGCCCTGCTGACCCCGGGGCGGACGTCCACCCTCGACCTGCGGCGCGAGGTCCGCTGGTTCACCGCCGAGCCGTTGCTGTCGAACCAGCAACTCATCGATGCCGCATATGGTTTCGGCTTCGATTGGGTGCCGGGGGCGAAGCCGCCGCTGTAGCCGGATCGCGGCCGACCGGCCGCGGTGATGGGCCGGAGCTGGACCGGTTCGGCCCGCCCCTTCACCCGTCCCGGCCCGCTCTTTCGGCAGCGACCTCCGCAGCAGGGTGAAGGCCTCCGAATCGAGCCCGGCTTGACGCGGGTGGGCGAGCCGGAGGCTGCGCAGCGAGTCGAAGCTCTCGATCGCTGACGTCAAGCTTGGGTCGGGGGAGGGGTGCGGCTGCGCGGGCACGGTCTGCTCCTTGAGGCACGGCTACATGGGCCAGCACTGACAGAAGAGATGCCGCGGTGGCGCTTCGAGCATGCCTGATCCGTGTTGACGATGTCAACGTACCTAACGAGTAGCCGCAACTCTAGATTTGTGAATGATGTCCGAGTGTCTTCTTCTCGGTCCCGGGCTGGCAAACTCCGGTGCGGGTGGTGCTCCCGACTGGCACGATGGCACCCGGTATGCACGCTCGGGCGTGTTGAGCGCCGTGGCTGAGGAGGGGGAACGGTGGAGGACTGGATCTATATCCTCAACCCGCACAAGGACACCCTGGACGGGGAGCCTTCCACCAGCGAGACCATTCACCGCCTCGCCCGGGAGGAACCCGAACTCGACCTGTGGCTGAGCCGGCGCAACCGCATGAACAAGGGCGACCGCCTGTGGTTCTTCTTCACTCACCCCGTGTCGGCGGTCGCCGCCGTGGCCGGTATTGACGACGTCCCCTACGTCGATCCCGAAGGGCCGGAGTACGGCTACCGCGTCGACGTGACCCTGCTGTCCAAGCCGACGCAGGCGCTGTTCGGCAATCCGGTGCTGCGGGAGGACCTGAGCCTCGGTCAGGTGAGATCGGTGCAGAAGGTGAAGCCGGAGGCGCTGCCCCTGCTGCTGGCGCGGGCGGGACTGTGAGTACGTAGCGCCGGCACCGCGACAGCGCACGGCGTGCCGTCGCGAGCTGCGGAGCGTGTTGGAGGTGTCGCCCGAGGTGGTGGCTGAACACCCCCGACCCCGCTGCGCTCGAACAATCCTGGAAGTGCCCTGACGGTCTTCAAGGTGGACGCGGACGGCTGGTCTCCGGCTATGAGACGGCCGTCCTCATGGCCGAGTCGTCGTGATCGGTTACGGCAGACGGCACGGTGTTCGCCGACTGGTGTGACAGTTCGGCCCATACGGTCTTGCCGCCTGGCGGATACGGTTCAGTGCCCCAGCGGTCGGCGAGCGCGGTGACGATCAGCAGGCCGCGGCCCGACTCGCCGTGCAGCGGCGGCGCGAAGTCCGGCACAGGGGATGGGAGGCGATCACCGCGGGCGTCTGTCACGGCGATACGGAGGACGCCGGCGGCCGGGTCGTGGGTGAGGGAGAGACGGAAGTCGCGTCCCTGGACCCGGCCGTGCAGCGCCGCGTTGGCCGCGAGCTCCGCCACGATCTGCTCCGCGCGGTCGGTGACGTCGGAAGGGGCCTGCCAGGTGCGCAGCTGCTCGTAGGCGAGCAGCCGGGCAAGACGGGCGCCGCGACGCGTGGACGAGAGCTGCTGTGTGAACGTCCGCACGGCGGCGGGAGGCTGGGGCGTGGTCGTGCTCATAGGGATCAGGGTGACGGGAGCGCGGTGGCACGTTCCAGGGGATCGGTCCGTACGTGGAGTCAGGGTACGGGCGCTCCGCGTGCACCGTACGCGGGTCGGACGTCACGTCGGGTGTGCGTGCGTGGCCACGGGACGTGGCGCGCAAGGGCGGGCCGTTGACATCACCCGTCGAGCCGGTCTCCGTACGCCGCGGAGCGGAAGCGTATGCCGGGAACCCCTTCCGGCTTCCGGGGGGGGGAAGGGAGAAACGGGGCTGAAGGACGGGCAGTCGGCAACCGACCCCGCCCCGCTCCTCCTGACGCCTTGCGGTCAGAGTTCCCACACTTGGTCCGGGTCGTCCAGTGCCGCCCGGACCTGGGAAAGGTCTCCGATGTCCGCGAGAGGCGAGCTTTTGGCAATGTCGACGATGCCTCGGACGACGCTGTGAAGCACTTCGCCGTTGCCCTCGTCGAGCGCTCTGTCCAGCCTGGCGAACATCTCCTCGAAGAGGTTGCGCCGTTCCGCGAACGCCTGTGTGAAGTAGTCCTTGAGGACGGCTTCAGCGGCCCGGATCCGAGCCACCTCTGTGGCCTCGTAGGCCTCCAGCCGGGCCCTCTTGGTGCTCTCGACCTCATGGATGTGGACGCACTCACGGGCGGCTTCGACAATCTGGTTCAGCGCGGCGAAGCCGTCCACCGCCTGGACGGAGCCCTTGGCCGCCTTGAAGACCTTGCCGACATGCACTTTGGTCTGGTCGGGCACGTCAATTCTCCTCTGTCAAAGGTCTGTACCTGATGGTGAGGTTGGAGCTGCACTCGTCCAACTCGCCCTCGGCGTCGACGATCCGAGCCGTCGCCACGTCACGGACCGCCATGACCAGTGTCATGGCCCGCTGAAAGCGTTCGGCGTGACTCAGCGGATCGAACGGCTCGGACTCAAGGAGGTCCAGCGCCTCGAGCCCTCGGAAGGTGAGGTCCGCGAGAAGCTCGTGCAGCTCCTCAACGCGGGCGTCGACGCCCTTCAGGCGGGTGTCCGTCTCGTCGAGTTCGGCGATCGCCACGGCGACCTTCGCCTCGAACTCCCTTGCCTGGGTGAGCGCCTTCTGGCCTCGGCCCTTGACGACGAGTCCACCGACGAGCAGCGCGGGACCGACGGTGACGAAGTTGAGCACCGTGGCTCCCAGGGCCATCCCGCCACCGCCCGACGCGAGCGCCCCACCACCCAGGAAGGCAAGGGCCGCGCTTTCGGCCGCCGCACCCGTCAGGCCGGAGATCGCCGCTCCTGTGCTCGCTACGCCGAAGCTGCTCGCCGCCGCCGCGATTCCAGCGCCCACGCCCGTGCCCGCCGCCGCGGATCCGAGGGCCCCGCCGATCCATGCCACCGCGTCGACATCGAGGCCGCGCAGCCCAGGGATCTTGGTCATGGTGGCGTCTACGCCGTCCACCAGCAGCCGCTCGCTCTCGCGCACCTGTCGCTCGTTGCGACGCAGGAAGTCGCCCATGCGTACGACGACATCGAGGAGGGCCTGCTTCTGCTGCTCCCCCAGTGCCTTGAGGGCGGTGTTCGTCGCCGCCAGTGACTCCTCGGTTCGGGCTCGGCGTCGCTCGTAGCCCTGGCCCGCCTCTTCCAGCCGGACCTTCGAACGCTTGAGGTCCTGGACGCCTTTGCCGCCGAGGGCGACCCCGCTACCGCCGGTCGCCACACCGACACCGATGAGTATGACCGGTATGAAGATTGGCACGATCCCCCCTTGATGCCTCATGACCCCTGCGCGAACCCGCAGGTCCACCCGTCCGCTCCCTCTGCCGGGTGCGACGGAAGGGGGCCACGCATGCTGCTGCTACGTCTTGTTGGCGCTTCGAGCATGACGATACTCTGTTAGTGCTGTCAACGTGTTCCCGAAGGTCGAGCATACGAATCTCCGTGCGTGCCGGACGAACTCATCGGGCCGGCCCGCATGCGGACACCCTCCCTTTCAACTGTCGCGCGAGCATATGGGACTCCGCAGGGAACTCGGCATCACCGATGTCACCCGCGGCCCCGAGCTCCGATCCGGACCGAAGAGCACTCGGTCGGAGGCGAGCCGGCTCGCCAGGTGGAACGCTGAGCCGGCTGGAGATCGACGCGCGGGTGTCACCACGCGGCCATAGGGTGTGCGCCCGGCCGGAGCTGGGGGGCCGGCCGGCGCACGGCTGGGTGAGTGGTCAGGAGTGCCAGCGGTCGCGGCCGTCCGAGCCGGGGCCGCAGACCATGGGCGTTCCCTTCTTGGTGACTCCGGTCGCCCCGGGCGGGGAGCAGTACGAGCCCGGGTGCACGACGCCGGCATCGCTGCCGCCGGTGGTGCCGTCGGACGACGAGGAGTTGTCGTCCGCCGAGCCGCCGCCCCCGGTGGTGCCGTTGTCGTCACTGTCGTCGTGGGCGGGGTCGTTGGCGGGAATCCTGTACGTCGTGCCCTTCGCCTGCGGGCACTTCTGGACGAGGTCGGCGTCGGTCCACCGGCCCAGGTCGAGGCGGACCGTGGTCGAGGAGGTGACCTTGGTGTCCTCGTCGGGGGCCTGGAAGCACACCCGCCACTCGTCGCCTTCCTCGGCGGCCTCTTCGGCCGTGGGGGTGTCGGTGTCGAGGTACACGTCGTCGAGGGTGACGCGGTCGAGGCCGATGCCGGCCTGCTCCAGCTCCTCGACCGCGGTGTTGTAGGTGTCGCCGACGAGGTCCGGCATCACCGGCCACGGGAGTGGGCCGCCGTCCTTCTCCGGGCAGGGCTCGCCGGTCTTGACGGCGGCGAAGTCGACCGTCTTCGCCGCTGTGTCGGCCTTCTGGAAGCACACCGTCCATCCGGACCGCAGGATGATCGTGCGGTCCTCCTCGGCGGCGTCATGACGACCGGGGGTGAGTCCCGCCGAACGTGCCTCCTTCTCGGCCTTGTCCAGTGGCATGCCCGTGTAGTCGGCGATCTCGGGGGCTTTGGCTGCGGCAGGGGACGGTGACTGTTCGGCGTCGGCGCCGTTCGCGTGCTGTGCCTCGGGCTTGTCAGCACCGGTCTCGTCGAGCTGGCCGCTCATGCCCGCGCTGATCAGCATGAGGAAGAAGGCGCCGACCGTGGCGCCGAGCCTGGCGTACCAGCGCCATGCGGGCAGGACCCACACCGCCACCATGGCGGCGACCATCACGAGGAAGCCGAGCCCGAGGCTGAGCGCACTGAGCAGGGCGACCAGGGCCAGGAGACCGAGTAGGGCGGGGGTGGTCCTCCACCAGGGCCGGGACGGGGGCGGAGCGATGTCGTACGGGTTCACGGGGTGCTCTTGTTCTCTGTGCGGGTCGGGCTGGTCCCGGACCTCGTGTGAAGTGGGCAAGACGTTCAACAGCCGCCGCTTCGCCGCCGTTACGCGAGCCGAAGCGATGCGCTGACGGTCCTGGCGGAGGGGCGGCGTTGATGTGCTGAATGGCCCGTCTCGGCGGGGGCCGCGCGGCCGTACGACCCCGCCACCGGGTGACGGCGTTTCACAGTGGCAGCGCGATCTGTTCGCCCCCGGCCTCCTGCGGGACGCGGTGGGGGATCCCACGTGCGGTGAGAAGGGTCTTCACCGCGGCCAGATGTCCGTCGCTCAGCGCGAGCGCAACGAGTCGCCGGGCCCGCGTGACGCCGACGTAGAGGACGCGCAGTGCCTCTGCTGTTCCAGGGGCGCACCCGGACGTGGCACCTGACGTCCACGCCTCGATCAGGCGGTCCGAGCGGTCGTCCGCCTTGTCCTTGCCAAGGGGCGGGACGACGATCAGGACGGCGTCGTCCTCCTGCCCCTTCACCCCGTGGATCGTGCCGGCCCGGCCGAGGGCGACCTGTGGGGACTCGGGGTCGCCGAATCCCACGAGCTGCCAAGCCGCCTCTTTGGAACGCCCGCACGGGAAGACGCGGGTGGTCTTCGGCGTGATGCCGAGCAGGGCGGCCTCCTCCCGTATCAGCTCGCACGCCGAGCGGCTCCAGTCGCGGGGCGGAACACTCAGCGGCGGGAACTTCCTGACCAGGGATCGCTGGACGATCTGCAGTTCGAGGTCGGTGAGGTTGTGCCGGGCGAGGCCGACCGGTTCCGGCTCATCGGGCGGTGCCCCGTACCAGTGGTCAAGGACCGTCTCGCGCAGCCACCTTCCCGCGAGTTCCTGCTGTCGTGCGGACGCGCCCGGTGACCGCAGCACGGCTGTCGCCCAGACGAGCCGGTCGAGCTTGGCCGTCGGTACGGTCCGGGTTCCGGTCATCTTCTTCGGCAGTACGGAGTTGGCGTGGGCCAGGACCAACCGGTTCCGCGCGGGGATGCCGAGACGCTCCGCCTCCCGGCCGAACTCACCGATCCACGCGGCCTCCCTGCGGTGAGCGGTGGGAATGAGCAGGACCGGAGTGGTCTCGGCACGGCAGGGGCCCGTGGCGATGTCCGGGGCCGCGTCGGAGGTGCGCAGGGTGTGGGACAGGTCGCAGATGACCTGCGTACTGCGCCAGTTGTGACGCAGACGATGGGCCGGCGCGCCGTCGAAGGGCGTCGAAGGACGATCACGGCTGTCGAGCCGGCGGCTGTCGCGAAACCCGTAGATGCTCTGATCGGGGTCTCCGACCAGCAGCAAGGGAACGCCCGCCTCGCGGATCAGGTCCACGAGCCGGAGGTCCTCCGAGGAGCAGTCCTGCGCCTCGTCGATGACGATCTCCGCGAACCGCGTGCTCAGGACCCTGGTGATGCGTTCGCCACGCTCACTCCGGGTCAGCAGGGACAGCGCCATGTCCCGCAGCTGGTCACCGGAGAGATACCCGGCCTCCCACAGCTCCCTCATGGTGCGGCCCGCCCAGGCGGTCAGACGCCCGACCGCTTCCTGGTCCCCGTGAAGCCTGCGCGGCAGTCTGCCGGGTCTGAGCTCGGGGCCTGTGACGCGTGCCCCGTACCCGTCCGCGTACGCGAAACGGAAGTCGTCCAGGGTCACGCCCTCGCGGCGGGCCCTGGGGTGATCGCCCCAGGACTCCAGACGGTGCCAGCTCTTCCCCTCGACCGGCCGCAGGTACGGCCGGACGAGGTGACGCCAGACGAAGGTGTCGAACGTGCCGATGTAGTGCGGGAACTGGGTGAGTTCCGGATGTCCCGCCTGCGCGCACCGCCTGCGCACCTCCGCGCCGGCGACCTTGGTGAACGAGAGGACGGCCCGTCCCTGGCGGGGTGGTACCGGGCGGCCGAGGTGGCGTTCCACGACGGTCCGGGTCTTGCCGGCGCCCGGGCAGGCCTGCACGTTCACCACCTCCCCGGGAGCGGTGGGCAGGTCCACGAGCGCGCGCTGCGCGGCTGCTGCTTCGGCGCGCAGGGCAACGATTGCTTCCGTTTCCGGTGTGCTGGGTGGTGTCACGGGATGGGCTCCTCGGTGATCCACTTCAGGGCGGCGCCGAGGTAGTCGGGGACGGCCGGGGGTGGGGCGGTGGCCGGGAGTGCGGCTGCTTCGGCGAGGAAGGCCTGGGCCAGATCGCCTTTGCGGATCTTGCTCCTCTTGTGCAGTAGCTCGCTCAGTGCCTTCGCCTGCTCGTCGAGGGAACCCTCTCCCACGGTCTTCCAGTCCTCGGTCCACGCCTGGGGTCGTTGTTCCCGCCATGCTTCGACGAGCAGACTGCGGTTGGGCCCGCCCGCTCTGAGGATCTCGGGCTCCAGGGTGAACTCGTTGTGGAACACCCGAGCCAGTCCAGTGGCGCCCATGCTCGTGATCAGCGCGTTGAGTCCGCCGATCCGTGAGCGTGCGGTCTGGTCGGCCGTCCCCTTGTCTCCGTCCGTGATCACGGCCACGCGCCGGGCGATCCGATGCCCGCTCTCGTTGTCCAGCCCCAGGAGGACACGCAGGTACGGCGCGAAGTCGACGCCGTCGATGGGTACGAGCGCCGTTCCGTAGAACCGCTGGACACCCTCGCCGGTCAGGGTGAGGCGGGCGAACTCGGGCAGCAGGATCGCTTCTGCGATGCCCTCCACGAGCAGAACCCGCTGCCCGAACAGGAGGGTGTTGCGGGTCGCGTTGAGGTAGCTGCGGAGCTTGTAGAGATCGCGCTTCTCCAGCCCGAGACGGTCCACGGCGACGGCTGTGGTCTCGTACGACGGCCGGGACGGGTTCGGGGTCTTGGAGCCGGCTGCCTCCGTCCCGCCGGCGGATCGCGTGGCCCGCCAAGGACGGCGTTGCAGTACGACCAGGTTCTCGGGGGCCACGGCTGTGGCCACATGCGGCGAGTGTGTGGTGACGATCACCTGGATTCTGCCGAGCCACCGGGTGCCGGGTTCGGGCTGCCGGTCGCGGCTCGCGCGGGCTTCCTCCGCGAGGTGGTTGAGGAGGATGGTCTGGAGCTGCGGATGCAGGTGGGCTTCGGGCTCCTCCACCAACAGCAACGTGAGATCGGCTTCGGCCGCGTCCTGGAGCTGAGTGAGCACCGTGGCCATGTACAGGAGGTTCGCGTAACCGAGACCCGATTCGGCGAGGTCGCGCGGCGCCAGGCCGGCCTGCTCCATGCGGAGGCGGAGTCCGCGTGCGATGGAGCTGACGGAGGCGTCCGCGAATCCCAGGTCGGCGGTCTGGCGATGGGCGCCCTCCGTGAGCTGGGCGAGCCGTGTGCGTACTGCCCCTACCGCCTGGGGAAGCGGATCGATCGACTCGACGGCTTCGAACTGCTTACCGACTTCCCTGAGGAACTGCTCACGTGCGTCGTCCTCGCGCAGCAGCCGTTCGACGACGAGCTGGATACGTCCGCCGCTACTGGAGGCGAGTTCCCGCTGTGCGTCTCGCAGGGGAGGCAGGTAGAGGTGCCGGATTCCCTCACGGGCCTTCGGCTCGGGATCGAGGTCGGTGGTGGCGCCGTCACCCGCCCGCCAGGAGAGCGTGGGGCGTCGGAAGCCGGTCGGTGGCGGAGTGATGGTGAGGTGGTAACTGGCGCTCTCGCCATCCTCGGCGAAGGCCTGGCTGAGCCTGTCCAGTTCGTCCGGGGCGGTGGAGCGGTAGCGGGCGGTCAACTCGATCGTCTTCCGGCAGCCCTCGCTGTGCGCACCCTCCGCGCAGCCGTCGCGGTGAAGGTCGTCGCGGTCCGGGTAGAGGCCGCTGCCCTTGCCGTCGAGCGGGAGGGTGAGGAGCCGGATGCCGTCCAGCACGTTGGACTTGCCGGCGTTGTTCTCACCAGTCAGCACGGTGACGTCCGGCCGGAAGACGACCTTGGTATCGGCAGCGGAGCGGAACCCGCGGAGGTGAAGTCGGTCGAGATACATGGCGGTCTCCGGAAGCGAAAGGGCGGCAGCTCGCTGGAGCGCCCGCCGACGGCCGGGACGTATGCGTTTACGTGAGAAGCATGGCAGTGCGTGTTAGCGATGTCAACGTGCTTTCTTGTGGGTGAGCACCCGGAGGTGGGCCTTGAATGACGGCCGACCGTGGGGAACCGGCGGTGCCGGGCGGGGAGCAGTGCGAGCCCGGGCGGCCGACGCGACACCGCTGCCCCCGGTGGACCCGTACGCCGCGTAGGCGTACGGGCACGTTCGGTGGACGGTGTGGAGTCGCGTGGGTCACGCTGGGCGCCGGTGACCCGGGGTCCTTGTCCGTGTGCAGATGAACGTGGGTCCGAGTGCCGGCGCAGCGGCTGCGCGGTCGTGCCCGGTGTGGTCCCGGCAGGGCCGATGAGAAAGGAACTTCGTCATGACGACACGGAATCCGAGGCCGTGGGGCTTGACCCGGATGCGGCCGTTTCCCGCAGCGGCCGTGCACCAGTACCTCGCCGCATTCGGCCTCGCCTACGGCGCCTTCGACTTCGGACTCGACGCCGCCGGACGGTGGCACTGGTACGAGTGCAACCCGAACGGGCAGTACGCGTGGTTTCCCGATTCCGTCACCGACCGGATCACCGCAGCCCTCGCCGACCAACTCCAGTACCCCCACCGGGACGGCCGATGACCAGCAGCACATTCCTCCGCCAGGACCTCGCCCGCGCACTCGCCGCACAGGGCCTGCTCACCGATCCGGCGTGGCGTGCCGCCGTCGAGGCCGTCCCCCGCGAACTGTTCCTGGAAGACGCCGTGTTCCGTCCGCACGGCACCCAGTGGGAGCCCGTACGCAGTGAGCAACTCGGCGACGACGAGTGGCTCAGAAAGGTCTACTCGGACACCACCTGGGTGACGCAGGTCGACGGCATCAGCGCCCGCGAAGCCGAAGGCCCCGTGCCGGGGCGGCCGACCTCCTCCAGCACTCTTCCGTCACTCGTCCTGCGAATGCTCGAACTCGCCGACGTCCGAGAGGGCGACAGGGTCCTCGAGATCGGCACGGGCACGGGTTACTCCACCGCCGTCCTCTGCCACCGGCTCGGGGACGAAGGGGTGTACTCCGTCGAGTACGACGAGGAGGTGGCCGCAGCCGCCGCACGGCACCTCCGAGCCGCCGGCCGCTCCCCGCACCTCGTCGTCGGCGACGGCCTGCGCGGTCACCAGGACGGCGCCGACTACGACAGCGTGATCGCGACATGCGCCGTGCGTTCCGTCCCTCCCTCGTGGTTGTGGCAGCTCCGCGACGGAGGCAGCATCACCACGACGGTCAGCGGCTGGATGCTCGGCTCCGGCCTGATCCGGCTCGTCCTCGACGATGAGGGCGTCGCGCGCGGCCGTTTCGCCGCCGACCCGGTGTCGTACATGCTCGCCCGGCCGCACGAGCGACCGCCCCGCTCCACCTTCTACGCCCACCCGGGCAGCACGCGGAACGCACGGGTGAGCCCGGACCTCCTGGACGACTGGACCGGGCTGTTCGTCGCTCAGCTCGGCGCGCCCTCCGCCGAGTTGGTTCGTACGGAGACCGGTCTCGCCCTGGTCGACGCGGCGACCGGCTCGCAGGCCTGGACCGAGCCCGACGGCGAGGCCTGGACGGTGCACCAGGACGGGCCCTTGCGTCTGTGGGACCAGGTCGAGGACGCGCTCGACACGTGGCAGGAGGCGGGCTCGCCCGCCCGGACCGCGTTCGGCATGACCGTCACCGAGTGGGATCAGGTCGTCTGGCTGGGCGACCCGGACGGCCCCTGCTGGCGGCTGCCGAGCTGAGCGGGCCCTCCCGGGACCGGACCGGACCTGCTCGGTCCGTACGCTGAGTCAGCGTACGGACACGTTCGGTGGACTGTGCGAATTCGTTCTGGCCACTCTGGGCGTTCTCAGGGAGAGGGACCTGGCGTGTGAGCACCTGGAGGTGGGCCTCGAATGACGACCGATCACGTGGAGCCGGCGGTGCCGGGCGGGGAGTGCGAGCGGGAACCGGATCCGTCGGACAGTCTGCGGACGTTCGGGGCCGTCGTGCAGGCGCTGCGGGAGCATGCGGGGTTGAGTCGGGTGCAGTTCGGGGAGCTGGTGCGGTTTTCCAAGCACACAGTGGAGTCGGTGGAGTTGGGGCGGCGGATGCCGGACGCGTCCTTCGTGGAGCGGGCGGAGGAGGCGCTCGGGAACACGGGGGCGCTGCGGCACTCGGCGCGGTTTCTGACGCGGGGGGAGGCGGGGCTGGCGGCTTGGTTCCGGCGGTGGGCTCGGCTGGAGCGCACGGCGGTGAGCCTCGCCACCTATGAGTGCCGGTTGGTGCCAGGGCTGTTGCAGTCGGAGGGCTATGCGCGGGCGGCCTTCGAAACCCGCATTCCACCCCTCTCCGACGAACAGATGGAGGCTCAGGTGGCAGCCCGGATGGAAAGGCAGGGACTCATCCGGGCATTGCCCAACACCAGCTTCAGCTTCGTGATGGAGGAGAGCATCGTGCAGCGCCCTCTCGGAGGTGAGCGCGTGCTGCGCGACCAGTTGGACCACATCTGGGATCTCGCCAGGCTCCGCAACGTATCCGTGCAGGTCATGCCTACCCGCACTGTGTCTCATGCGGGCCTGGACGGCCCTCTGGCGCTGCTGGAGACCCCGGAGGGGAGACTCTTGGCATACTCCGAAGGGCAGGAGAGCGGCCGACTGATCGCTGATCCGAAGCAGGCTGCCGTCCTCCACCGGAGGTATGCGACACTCCGCGCACAGGCCCTCACCCCTCACGACTCCGTGGGCCTGCTGGAGCGGATCAGAGGAGAACTATGAGCGGCACGCAACTGGCCTGGTTCAAGTCCAGTTACAGCGGCACGTCTGGTGACAACTGCGTTGAGGTTGCCGTCACCGAACAGGCCATCCACGTACGGGACTCGAAGGACGTGTCGCGAGCCCCGTTCGCCGTGAGGCGCGAGTGCTGGGCGCACTTTGTGGGTCTCGCGGCGCGGGACTGACGACAGCCGGCCCTGGCGCGGGCGCCTGGCGACCCGGCCACACGGGTGTGCGTGTCGACTACGCGTGCGTGACTGTGCACCGTTTGTCGTCGTCGTGGCTTGGTGGGTGGCGAGGGGCGAAGCCTGGCCAGGCTTCGCCCTTCCGCGCTGTGTGACGGTGCCCGGGCCGTCCTTGCCAGAAGTGTTTGCCCGGGGTCACCGACACTTGACGGTAAGTTAGGTCTGCTGCTCTTCTGGCACCGTTGTCGACGCAGAGGGGCACTGGTGAGCAGGTCGGATCTGAGGGCGCTGTTCCGCTCGAACGATCGTGAAGTCAAGGCGGTCGACTATTTCGCGGACAGGCGTGACGAGTGGGACTCGGTGGCGCAAAGCCTCTCCCACCTTGTCGATGCCGTTCGTGCCGACGGCTTCGACGTGCAGGACCTCGAGGCGCCCCGCCGTAATGTGCTCACGTTCTACGGCGTCGGTGGCATCGGCAAGTCGACGTTGTCCCGGTGTGTGGCCAAGCACCTGTCGGGAGGGCTTCCGGTCGAGGGCCACTGGCCGTCGCTGGACGAGGGGATCGGCCCTGTCGTACCGGTGCGTGTAGATCTGTCGCGCGATTCCGGCGTCGATTTCGAGTCGTTGGTCCTGGCCGTCCGGCTGGCCGCGGCGGAGATCGGACAGCCGATGCCGACGTTCGATCTCGCCCTCCAACGGTACTGGGAGCACAACCATCCCGGTGAACCGCTCGACGAGTACGTCCGCCGCCGTACCCGGTTGAGTTCCCTTCCCGGTGCTCGGAACCTGTCCGGACAGATGCAGTCGGCGTTGGCGGACGTGGCGCAGGCGGTGGCTCTTCCGGGCACGATGGGCCAGGTGGTCGGCCAGGGGTTACGGACCGTCGTCCGCGCGTTGAGGGAAAGGCATCACCGGATCAGGGCACTGGCGGAGTGCAGCCGCTTCGCCGACCTCCTGGAAGCCGTTCCCGACCAGGACGCGCTCAGCTATTACCCGCACCTTCTCGCCTGGGACCTGGCGAGCCTCCCCGCCAAGCACCGGGCGACCCTGGTGGTACTGCTCGACACTTTCGAGGACGTAGGGGACCGGGTGCATCGTGATCTGGAGCGCCTTGTCCAGCGGGTGGTGTGGCTGATGCCGAACGTCCTGTTCGTCATCACGGGCCGCAACCGTCTCCAGTGGGACGACCCGCAGCTCGAGGGGCAGCTCGACTGGGCAGGCCCGGAGTGCTGGCCGCAGCTCGTCGGGGGCGCGACGCGAGAGCCCCGGCAGCACACGGTCGGCTACCTGTCCGCCGGAGACTGCGAGACCTACCTGTCGCAGCGACTGACGCGTGACGGTCGGCCGATGATGGACGACGCGACCCGTCATCTCGTCACGGCGAACTCGCACGGTCTGCCGCTATACCTCGACCTGGCGGCGATGCGGTTCCTTGATCTGTACCGTCGGTCGGGGAACGCTCCCTCTGTGCACGATTTCAACTTCGACTTTCCCGCTCTGATCGCCCGGACCTTCCGTGACCTGTCCCCGGAGGTGCGCCGCGTCGTGCGGTCCGTAAGCCTCCTGGAGACCTTCTCCGTACCGCTCGCCTCTGCCGCTGCGGGCTTCGACCACGACGCTCCGGCTCAGAATCTGGTGGATCGGCCGTTCGTCGACCACGATCCCGGGGCTCCGTGGCCCTACCGCCTGCACTCCCTGGTCCGGGACGCGGTGCGGGAGGCGGACTCGACCAGCGACGACCGGTGGACCAGTGCCGACTGGCGGCGTGCCGCGCAACGTGCCTTCGACGCCCTCGGCCATGAGGACAAGTCCTACCGCGCTCGTCTGGTCTCGGCTCTCCGCCAAGGATTGGCCCTGTCCCACCAGTTCGACCTCCCACTCGGCTGGCTCGAGGATGCCGCGTTCCAGTACGTCGACGACTTCGTCTGGGAACCCATCGAGCCGCCCGCTGGCGCGCTGGACGGCGCCACTCCCACCCCGGCCCAAGCACTCGCCACGACCCTCTCCGCCATCGCCCAGCGGCAGCGTCGACACCGCAGCAGCACCGCACAGCAGCTCCGCGACGTCCTGCGGGCCAGCGTCCTGCCGCCGAGTATGGAGGAACTGCCGCGCTACTTCCTGGCCGAGTGCGACCGGGATCTGGGCAACTTCCAGGAGTCCCTGGACGGCATGCAGCGCGTCGCCGACCTGGGCGGCCGCCTCGCCGCGACAGCCCGCCGGGGGCTGATCCACCTTGCCCGCCGGATCGGTGACTTCCCGCAGGCCAGGGAAGCGGCACTTCACCTGGGAGCGGAAGGCCGCCAGGACCGTGTCCTCGGAGACCTGTGGTGGCCGCAGGGATCTATGGCCTTGGCATGCTCCGCCTACGCGGCCGGCCGTGACCAGGCTCTGGCCGCCGGGCAGGTCGGCGAAGCCGCCCTGTCGCAGGCCTGCCTCGCCTTCGCCGCGGCCTTCCAGGACCGCCCCCGGGCGGCCGAGCAGATCGCTCGGGCCGAGGAACTCCTCGCAGGCGTCTCTATCCGATGGGCCGAGACGCAGACCTGCATCGCGGGACTGGTGCGGGACGCGGGCATCGCGCGCGATCTGCCGGAGCGCACAGAGGCCGTGGCCGTGGAGGCCGTGGAGGCCGGACTGACGTCGTCCGTCGCCTACGTCCGCTTTGCCGCGTGTCTGCACGCCCTCGTCGCCGGTGCCCCGGGCGCGCTCGCCCAGGCACGGGAGCGCCTGCTGGAGGACTGCGTCAACGGGGTGGAGTTCGGGTACCTCGCCGAACTGACCTACCTCATGGCCGACGAGGAACCGCCCGCTGGTTTCCCTCGCGCCGAATGGCTGGACACCACCGCTCAGGTGCGGGCACGCTGGGTCGGCCTCGTCGAGGACCGCCGACGGGAGTCAGCAGCAGCACGTCAAGGAGCTTGAACCAGGTGGCTCACTACACCACAGCCGACCAGATCGACCTCACCGCCGTTGCCGGCAGGTACGGGCTGACGGGCGCGTCGATCACCCCGCTCTCCGGTGGCGCCGCGAATTCGAGCTTCCGGCTCGCCTCAGAGCAGGGTGAGTACGTGCTGACCTCGCTCGACAACCACGACGAGGAAACCGCGACCACCCTCGCCCGTCATACCCAGGCCCTTCACCGGCTCGGCCTGCCGACCAGCGAGGTCGTCCCCGCCACGGACGGCTCACTCATCGCCTCGATCGGCGACCGCCTCCTCGTTCTGAAGAAGTGGATCGCCGGCGCAGTCCAGCAACCACTGCCGCTCGCTCTGCTCGCCGAGGCGGGTGACCTCCTCGCCCGTCTGCACGCCCTTGCCCCAGACGCCGAGGGGCTGGACGACGTTCCGCTCAGTGCTCGTCGCCTCTCCTCGGAGCATCTGGCTGAGATTCCCGGGTTTGTCGACCAGGAGTTCGCCCAGTGGCTTGTGTCCCGGCTCGACCGTGTCCGTGACGCCGAGGCCGGCAACCTCCGCGTGCCCTGCCTGGTGCACGGAGACCTCTTTGACGACAACGTCATTGTCCGTGACGGTGGCGGACTCTCCATCCTGGATTGGGAGACGATCTCTCTCGACGACCCCCTGCTCGACCTGGGCATGGCAGCTGTCGGTCTTGCCCAGGACGAAGCCGGTCTTCTCGCTACCGACCGTCTCCACGCCCTCCTCGATGGCTACGAGAAGAGCCGCCCCCTCACCGCGGTGGACCGCGCGATTCTCCCCCTCGAGATCGAGCACGCGGCACTGATCATCGCCTTTCACCGCTACCACCGCCACAATGTCCGGTTCCCGAACCCGGAGAGGGCGACGTACCACCGGGCGATGGTCCGGTTTACCGAGTCGGTTGCCCATCGCGTGTAAGAACTCTCGGCGCTCCCTGTAATCAGGGAGTGGCCTTCACTCCGGCTGTTCAGCGGAATCGGACGCGCTGACCCCGGGCGGCGCCAGCTCCATCAACAGGGCCTGTTCGGGTCTCCGGCCACGGCCTAGACGATGCGTCAAGCTCCGGGGCTGTGGTGAGGGCGAAGCCTGTAGCCGGGCTCCGCCCTTCCGCACTACGTGACGGTGTTCGGGCCGTCGGGGCACCACGAACTTGTTTCTGGGGGCGCTGTGATGGGCGCACCGACGGCGCGCCCAACGGTCCACGGCGTACGGTGCGTAAGCGTACGCGCACATTCCGTGGACGGTACGGCTTCGGATACGTCACGCTGGGTGCTGTCGATCGTGGGGACGACGAGCGACGTACAGAGGCAAGCGGAGGTGGGCGCGTATGACCGGTGGCGCAGGCGAAGGCGGCGAGGCGACGGCGTGCGAGGCGGAGCGGGAGCCGGATCCGTCGGACAGTCTGCGGACGTTCGGGGCGGTGGTTCAGGCGTTGCGGGAGCACGCGGGGCTGAGCCGGGTGCAGTTCGGGGAGCTGGTGCGGTTCTCCAAGCACACGGTGGAGTCGGTGGAGTTGGGGCGGCGGATGCCGGACGCGTCGTTCGTCGAGCGGGCGGAGGCCGCGCTGGGGAACACGGGGGCGCTGCGGCACTCGGCGCGGTTTCTGACGCGGGGGGAGGCGGGGCTGGCGGCTTGGTTTCGGCGGTGGGCGAAGCTGGAGCGAGTGGCGGTAAGCCTGTGCACGTACGAGTGCCGGTTGATTCCGGGGCTGTTGCAGTCCGAGAGGTACGCGCGGGCCGTCTTCGACAACAGTATTCCTCCGCTGTCGGATGAGCAGTTGGAGGCGCAGCTCACGGCTCGGCTGGCGCGGCAGCCGATGCTCGCCGAGCGACCCAACGTTACGTTCCACTTCATCGTGGAGGAGCATGTCTTCCGACGCCCGCTCGGTGGGGCTGAGGTGATGCGAGGACTTCTGGATCACGTGCTGGAGCTGACTGCACCGAGGAACGTGACGCTTCAGGTGATGCCGATGGACGCCGAGTCTCATGGGTGTCTGGACGGTCCGGTTCAACTGCTGGAGACCCCGGAACGTCGGAGGCTTGCCTACTCCGAGGGGCAGCAGAACGGCCGCCTGATCTCCGGCCCGAAAGAGGTGAGCCTCCTCTATCAGTGCTATGACACACTGCGGTCGCAGGCCCTCAACCCCAAAGACTCCAGGGGTCTGCTGGAGCGACTGCGAGGAGAGAGATGAGCACGACAGAACTCGCCTGGTTCAAGTCCAGCTACAGCGGCACCCAGGGCGACAGCTGCGTGGAGGTTGCCGTCACTGAGCAGGCCATCCACGTACGGGACTCGAAGGATGTGTCGCGAGCCCCGTTCGCCGTGAGGCGCGAGTGCTGGGCGCACTTCGTGGGCTTCGCGGCCCTCGGCTGACGATGGCCGGCCCCAGGTTGGGCACCCCGACGGCCCGGCCGCTCGGGCGCAGTTCAAGGCCAGTGACAGTGGCGCTGGCCTTGAACAGCCATCTTGCTCTCGACGTATCGCTTCCAGGTGTCAGCCTCTGGATCAGAGGCCTTTTTCGCCCTCGATGCTCTTCTTCAGCCGCTCTTCCGCCTCGTTGGCCGATGCGTCGCGAGCCTTTTTGACGGCCTGATAGCGGGACACGGCGAACGCCGCTACCCCTGTCGCAGCCAGTGCGCCAACTGCCCCTATTCCAACCCCTTTCAATTGGGCGGCCTTTTTGATCGCCTCAATCCATTCGTCGACGCCACCTGCTTCTGCTGCTTGCGTCGTGATGTCCTGGTATCGACCCAGATTGCTCATCTAGTTCTCTTCTGTGAGGGCGGGACGGCGGTGGGGCCGTCTCGCAGTGGGGCTGTGCTGTCGATCGACGGGGGCTCATGGAGTGGGGTGGCGGGGGCCGTGGCCCGGGGGCGGGGTGAGGGTGGAGGTGTAGTTCTCGCCGTCGACGAGGGGGTTTTCCAGGGTGAGGCCGGCGGCGGCCATGCGGTCGTACTCGGCGAGGATCAGTTCCTTGGTGCGGTACGTGCCGTACTTGGCCTCGTCCTTGCGGCGGACGATGGGGAAGGTGTCGAGGATGTAGTCCACGTCGTCGCGGCTGATGCTGTAGAGGTGGAAGAAGAGAGCGTCGAGTTCGGCGCGGCTTGTCCGGCGCCGGTCTTCGTCCCAGCGGAAGGGTGCCTTGCTGTCGCCGAAGTCTCGAGCGAATGGTGCCATGTCATGCGAGGTGAAGGTGAGTTCGAGAACCCTCGGTACGATGAACGTTTCGTGGCGGGCCATCATCTGTGGCGAAGGAATCGGCACTTGTTCCAGAATGTAGTCGGAAACGTGAAGACCGCCCTGCCTGAGTCGGAGGAGGAAGTCGACCATGAAGCTGTTAAAGGTGGCCAGCAGGAGCGCAGCCCCGGTGGCGGACTCGGGGAATCCGACGCGGAGCGTGAAATCTGTGGCCGTCCGGGGTCCGATGAACGCGATGAGGGTGCGTTCGTCGTTGTTGCGCGCCACGTCGGCCCATGCGAGGAGCCAGGGGTGGCGCCACAAGGAGGCCAATTTGGAATCTACTTCGTCCGTGGCGATGGATCGGCGACCGGAGTTGGTCCAGAAGGGATTTTTGATCTCTTCCTGGGTTGCGTACCGCGTTTTTTCGTTGCCTCCACCGGTATATGTAGCGAAGCGGTGATTGTAGGCGTGGGTGAGTTTAGATTCGAGCATGGGTAGATTTCCAGGTCTGGGGGTGTGCTCCCGCGGGCACAGGGAATCGACCTCGGGAAGGCCCATGTTGAAGAGACGACGGATGGTCAGCCTGTAGGGCCCCTTTGTGTTCAGGGGGCGCAGCGGGGCGAATTTGGCTGCCGCCAGCAGGGATATTTCGGCATCGCGGCGTGAGCGGAAAATGGGGCAGGTTCCCGTGTTCGGGCTGAGGAGAGAGATTTCGTCGGGAGTCAGGGTGAACGTCTTGTTCGCGTCGTCCAGTTCTGCCGGATCCTTTAGGAAGAAGGCGAAGCGTGTCTCTCGTTCTGCTGCCGCTCTTCCGGTGACGGACAGGACACTGAACTTGAATGACCGGTGCACATCGGGAAAGAGGGGTGCGGAGTTCTCGAAATCATAGAGTGTGGCTAGTGCCTTCGTCTGCACCAAGTCGTTGAAGAAGAACTGCGCCATCGCGTCCGTCGCGATTCCGGTGGGCAGGATCATACCCATGCGGGCGCCGGGTCCGATCAGCGCACGACCCTGCTCCGCAAAGAGGGGATCAGTCTTGATGCGGCCGCGTCCGCAGAGAGGGAACACGTTCGAGTTGTTCGCAAAGTTGCGGACGCCATCGATCTGACGCTTCGCCGATTCATACTCCTCGTACAGTCCGGCGTTCTCCGCGGGCAGAGCGGAGATCAGCTTTTTCCGTGCGGCTCCCGACGCTTCGGCGATGTGCAGGGCACGAGAGGAGAAGAATTCCTGCTCTTTCAGTTCCAGATGCTCCCACGGCGGATTCCCCAGCACACAGGAGAAGCCCCCAGCCCAGCCCACCGACGGATCAACGTCCCCGTCCGCAGCCTCCGAGACCGCGAACACCTCCGGGAACTCCAGGTGCCAGTGGAAGAACTTGTACTGCTGCGCGAGCCGGATGATCGCGTCGTTCGTGCTCACCGGGATACCCGCGCCCGCGCTCTGGAGGTCCCGGAAAACCCCTTCCGTCACCGGGGTCGGCGCGCCCTGGGTTTTGGGCCAGACGAAGGCGGCACACCAGGCGTCGCCGATGTGTAGCGCCCGGAGATAATCCGCCGACTGCTCCAGGTCACGGAAGCGGCTTGACTGGAGGCGGACGTCGCGCAGGGTGTTGGTCGGAGCCGCGGTGATGTCCCGCAGGCTGGCCGCGAAGGCCGCGTTGGAGACCCATATGCGCTCCTCCGTGTGGAAGCTCAACTGACCGCCGCGCTCTGTGGCGTTCCGCTTCTTGATGGCCGACGCAACCTTCTTGTCGTCGCCCTCGATCGGCTTGAACGCGTCGTCAGGTATGCCCTCGGCCAGCAGCGCCGGCGTGGCCCCGATCAGCGCGTTGCCGTGCTTGATGTGGGCGTCCAGGAAGCCCAGGGGCTTGCCCGGCTCCAGGGCCTCCAGCCACAGCGACACCTTGGCCAGCTCGACCGCCATCGGGTTGAGGTCCACGCCGTAGATGCACCGCGCGACCACCTCGTGCAGCGCGTGCCGCACCGCATCGATCGTCGGCTCGGGGTTCTGCTCACGCACCGCGGCCACGCGCTTGGCGATGCGCCGTGCTGCAGCTACCAGGAAGTGGCCGGACCCGCACGCCGGGTCGCACACCGTCAGGTTCAGCAGTTCCTCGACGATGGCCGGGCCCGGGTCGGGCTGGCCCGAGCGCGTCGCGCGGATCTCGCCGCGCTTCACCGCGTCGTCGATTACCGGGTCCAGCGCTGAGTCCAGCAGGCACTCGATCAGCGAGGACGGGGTGTAGTACGAACCCGTCGTCTTCCTCGCGTTGCCCGCCAGTTCGACGAGCTCGAAGGTGCGCTCGGTCGCGTCGTGCTTCGGGACCAGCTCCAGCAGGGATTCGTAGATCGAGCCCAGCTCCTCCGCGTCCAAGTGCCGGTAGTCCACCACCCGGTTGCGCTTGCTGCTGGTGTCCTTAACAATCGACAGCGCCCGCACCGCCTCCAGCAGCGGCTCGTTCGACAGGGACAGGCCGTGCAGGAGCTTGTCCGCCTCCGTGTCGTCGAAGATGCCGCCCAGGCCGGGCAGGCCCAGCTCCGGGAGACCGTCGTCGTTGCCCAGGCCCGACAGCACGAAGCGCAGGGCCTGGTAAAGGTCGCCGTGGGCCGTGCCGCGACGCCGCAGCGCGTGTCGGCGCAGGCGAGCCGAGGAGAAGTACGTGGCGTACCGCTCCTTCGCCGTCTCGTCCGCGGACGGGGACAGCAGGACTTCGCGGTCCTCGGCGACGAAGAGGAACAGCAGGCGGTAGACCAGGCGCAGGAGCGCGTAGTGGAAGGTCTTGACCTCCAGGGGCTCCCTCAGCTCCCGGTTGTCCTGGTGCTTCAAGAAACCCGTTCCCAGGGTCGTGATCGCCCGCTGGACGCCCTTCCTGAGCTGGTCCAGGGCACGCGTGCCCGACGCGATTGCCTCGGTGCGCCATTTCTCCAGCCAGCACGTCGACGGCGCCGCCCCCTCCGCCACCTCGAACCGCGACACGTGCAGCAGCCGGTACAGCAGCACGAACTCGCTGAACAGCTCGCCGTCGAAGATCGCCTCCAAGTCGAACTCGACGTACGACGCCGTGGCCAGCGCGCTGGAGTCGCGCAGCAGCCGTACCTGGCGGCCGTTGGTCAGGACGCCCCACAGGTGGGCCTCCATCCGGTTCAGGCACTCCTGGAGCATCGACTGCGGCGGGACCGTGCCCGCGCCGCCGGGGCGCTTGTCCAGGTTGGCGTTCCATGGTGCCTGGTGGACGAGCGCGTGCTGCCAGCGGTGCGAGACCTCGAACTGCTTCTCCGTGTCCGAGTCGGCCCGGACGCCCACCGTGCCGATCGGCGTCAGGCGGCCGAAGCCCAGCTCCCGCCACAGTGGCGCCAGCCAGTCGGCACCCGCGCGGCCCGTCGGGTCGCTGGCGGGCAGGCCCGTCTCCCGGTCCTCGGGCAAGTGCTTGCGCAGGTCGCGCCAGAGCGGCTTCAGGTACTCCCAGCTGCGCTCGGCCTCGTCCCGTACCGAGCGTGAGGACGGCAGGCCGTAGTCGGCGGGCTTCGAGCCGGGGACGTCCCTGCCCTCGGAGATGCGGACCAGCATGTCGGCCGGCAGCAGGCCGCCGACGGTGTGGACGGCGGTGAACACCTGGTTGCGGGTGGTGGCGGACATCAGGCGGACACTCCAGCGGGAACAGAGGCGGTCGCGGGCAGGTAGACGTACGTGCCGAGGATGTCGGCGGGCTTCTGGGCGGTGACCGACAGGCCCCGTACGATCTCGCCCGACGCGGCCCGCACCCGGCGGTGCGAGGCGTCCAGCTCGGCGGCCAGTTCATCGCCGTACGACTCCAGGTACGGGGTCACATCGCCCAGTTGCCCCAGGATGCGGGTCATCGTGCGCTCTCCGGATGCCGCGGCAGTGTTCTCCGTCGCCCGCGCCTCCAGCAGTTCCACTGCACGCTCCTGGGGCAGCCACACCGCGTTCCTCGGCGCGCCCTCGAAGGCCAGAAAACGGGCGTCCTCCGCCACCACCTGCTTCTCACCGTTCCGGGACGGCAACGTCAGGTGGAAGCGGTAGCGGACCAGCAGCAGCGTCGTACGCGTCGTCACGGCGTCCGTCGTCACCACGCCACACCGGCGGGCCGGGCGCGCGCCGTCCGCCTGCGTATCCAGCGCCGCGTTCAGCACGTGCGACGCCAGCGCGCCCACCACCGGGTCCGTGCGGACCAGCGCAGCCTCGCCCCGCGCCACCGCCGGACTCGACCGGAACGGGATCGGACGGTCACGCTCGACCGTCTCCGCTCCCACCACCGGCGCCAGCGCATCCCGCAGACCCACCGGCGTGCCTCCGACCTGGGCCGTGAAGTCCGCGCCGGAAGCACCGGAATCGCGCAGCACCGCGCCCAGCGCGTTCAGGGACTCCCGTACGAACGTGTCGACCTCACCCGCGCCACCCAGCGCCTCCCGAACGGCGGCGACCTCCCGGGCCACCTCCTCCGGGTGGATGGACCGCTGAGCGAACCGCGACCGGGACGCCTTCTCCCGGTCGGCCGCCGAGTTCCAGTCCTGCTCCAGGTCCGCGAAGCTCTGCTGGAAGGAGTCCGACCCGAACAGCGCCTCCTGCTCGCCCTGCCGGCCGCGCAGCAGCAGCCACTCCACGATCGCGTCCGTCACGCCCGTCGACATCTCGTCCGGCACGGAGACCGAGATGCCGAGGTCCTTCTTGATCTGGCGGTGCTTCTTGATCAGCACCTCCAGTACCTTGCCGTCGATACCGTTGTCGTCGCCGTACAGCGTGATGACGCGGACCTCGTCGCGCTTCTGCCCGTACCGGTCGACACGGCCCTCGCGCTGGTCGTGGCGGGTCGGGTTCCACGCCAGGTCGTAGTGGAGGACGGCGTCGAAGTGGTGCTGGAGGTTGACGCCTTCCGAGAGGCAGTCGGTGGCGATCAGGACGCGGCGTGCGGCGGCGTCCTCGCCGGCCTCCGCCGCCAGCTCCTCGATGCGGTCGATGCGCTGCTGCGGGGAGAGCGTGCCGGTGACCGCCTTGACCACCGTCTTCGCACCGAGCGGGCTGCGCTTCTTCGTCTCCGGGTCGTTGCCGAGCTGCTCGGCCAGGTACTCGGCGGTCGGGATGTAACGGCAGAAGACGATCGGGTTGTAGCCGTCGGCCAGCAGGGCCTTGAGATGCTTGATGAGCGCCTTCAGCTTCAGGTCCTGTGCCGGGCCCTCCAATGCCTGCGCTCGCTCCGCGAGTTCGGCCAGGCGCGAGCCCGCGTTCTCCTCCGTCTCCGCGCCCGGGGCCACGTCCATGCCCTCCAGCGCGTCACTGTCCGCCGAGTCGCTGGTCAGCGGGGCGCCGAGCCGGTCCGCCTCCTCCGCCGACGCGGCCACGGCCGCGGCGGAACGGGTCCGCAGCGTCTGTGCGGCCGCCCTCGGCGACGAGACCAGCGAGCGGAGCAGCGCGATCGCCGACCACCAGGCGATACGGGCCTCCCGCCGGCCCTGGCCGCCCGCCTCCTCCACGCGCTCACTCGCGTACGCGATCGCGTCGTCCAGCAGCGCCCGGTACTCGGGGGAGAGCTTGTACGTCTCGTCCTTGAAGTAGCGGTCGGACGGGAACGCCGTGCGCTCGGCGAGGGAGTCGTCGGCCAGGCCGTCCTCCTTGGTGAGGTACTGGCGTACGTCCGCCCGCTTGCGGGCCACGAAGTGCTGGGAGAGCAGCTTGCGGCCGGACTGCGAGTCCAGGTCGACGTGGGCGAGGTCCGGCTTGACCAGGCCCAGCAGGTTCCGGAACGCCGACTCCTTGCCGCTGTGCGGGGTCGCCGTCACCAGGAGCAGGTGCCGCTCCGTGTCCTCGGCGACGCGGCGCAGCAGCTCGTAGCGCAGCTGGTTCTGCGTGCTCGCCTTCGTGTCGTCGGCGGCCACGCACGTGTGCGCCTCGTCGACGATCACCAGGTCGGGGCAGTGGCGTACGAAGTCGTCGCGGTGGCGGGTGGACTTGATGAAGTCCGTCGACACGATCACGTGCGGGTACCTGTCGAACAGGGACTGGCCCAGGTCCAGGCCGCGCTCCAGGCGGGAGACCGTCGACGACAGGACCAGCTCCGCGTCGATGCCGAACTTCGTGCGCAGCTCCTGCTGCCACTGCTCGGCCAGCGCGGGGGAGCAGAGGATCGCCAGGCCGGTCGCCTCGCCCTGGGCGAGCAGCTCGCTCGCGATCAGGCCCGCCTCCACCGTCTTGCCGATGCCGACGTCGTCGGAGATCAGCATGCGGACCGTCTTCTGCCGCAGGGCCATCAGCAGCGGGACGAGCTGGTACGCGCGCGGCTCCACCGCGATCCCCGCCAGGGAGCGGAACGGGCCCGCGCCCGAGCGGAAGCCGACGCGCAGCGCGGTGCGCAGCAGGCCGGCCGCCCGCTGGTCGCCGAGGTCGCCGGGCTCCGGCGGCGCGAACTCGGCGCCCTTCACCGTCTCGAAGGCCGGGAACACCGCCGCGATGTCGTCGTCCGAGCCGCCCAGCGGGCGCAGCACCAGCAGGTCGGGCTCGCTCTCCGGGAGCACGACCCATTCCCGGCCGCGTGCGGTGACCAGGGAGCCTGCGGAGTACGTGAGTGCCATGTCAGTCGTCAGATCCTCGGAAGGTGGCGGAGCGGCGGTCAGTTGGCGGTGGGCGAGCCGAAGCAGTCGGCGTAGGACCCGGCGAGCGCGTCCCAGTCGCCGCCGGGGTGGAAGCGGACGTACTCCCAGCCGGCGTCGAGAAGGCGTTCCTCGGCGTCCTCGTCGCGCAGGGCGGTCCGCTCCGTGTCGGGCAGGTCGACGAAGACGGCCAGGCGCAGGCCCGGTTGCCGGTAGACGTAGTCGGGTGAGGCGTTGGCCTCGGTGAGGAAGGTGCCCGTCTCCGTCGGCAGGTTCAGGCCCTTCGCCTTCACCCAGCCCAGGAAGTCGCCCTGCTCCGCCAGCTCCGCCGCTGCCGAGGCCTCCACCACTGTCGGCTCGGCCGGCGACGCGGTGGTCTGGGCGACCAGCCGGCGGTACTGCTCCGACCGCGACTCCCCACGCGCCTCACGTGTCGCCGTCGCCGACGCGAAGCGGACCAGGAGCGCGGCCACCGTGTGGCGGTTGATCCGGGCGTGGTCGAGCTGGTTGCCGTACGTCAGCAGGCACTCGTAGCAGCCGAGGGCGCAGGCGCGGTCGCCGCGGTGGGCCTCGCCGCCCTCGTCCGTGCCGTCGGCGGCGAAGTGGCAGATCTCCAGGGCGCGGCGGGCCGCCTTGGCCACGGCGTCGTTCTCCGCCTGGAGGCGGCGCAGGACGCCCGCGCCGCCCTCCGCGGCCTCCATGAACAGCATGCGGCGGCGCGGGCCGTCGTCCGGCGGGAGCAGCTCGGCCGTCAGCTCGGCGTCCTCCAGCTCGAACGCCGCCTCGATGCCCCGCTCCAGCGCGTACATCAGCGTCAGCGCGACCGGCTCGGGCAGCGCCTCGTCGAGGGTGACGACGAGGATGTTGCGGCGGTCCTCCACGAACGGGATGACCCGCTTCTTGCGGCGCCGCTCGTTGCCGTCCGAGTCGATGACCGGCAGCTCGCTGGAGTCACCGGAGGCCTCCGAAGCGTCCTTGTCGTTCATCCAGCGGCCGTCGGCCAGGTCGAGCCAGTAGCCCTGCGGCTCGTCCTTCTTGGCGCGCACCCGGCCGGTGTTGGTGATGCGGACGGTCGCGGAGTCCCCGTAGGCGATCTCGGCGAGCTGCCCGCCCGCCGCGTCGGCGACCGTGGCGTTGAGGCGGCCCTTGCGCGCGCCGTGGTCGTGGAAGCGGTACGACGTCTCCAGCCTGAAGCCGGCGCGGCGCCGCTCCTCCTCGTCCGAGGAGATCCGCTCGCGGCGGGTGGTGTACACCGTGTGCAGGTGGAGGAGGCCGTACGTCGCCGAGCTCAGCGGTTCGTCGCAGAAGCCGCAGCGGTCCTCGCGCTCCTTCGGGTCGTGGTGGTAGCCGCAGTGGGCGCAGCGGCGGGCCTCGCCCGTCGTCAGTTCGCCGGAGGAGTCCGGCGGCAGCTGGATGCGGGTGACCTGGTAGCGGGCGCCCTCGTGGTAGATGAGCGAGCCGGGGCCGAACTCGCGGATGGCGAGGAAACGGGGCCGCTGGAGGTAGTCGCCGTCGCCGCGGCGGCGGCCGATCGTCGGGATGTACGCGGCCAGCGGCAGGCGCGGGAAGCTGTAGCCGGGCAGGAAGCCCTCGGAGGCCAGGTAGCGGTACGGGTTGAAGTCCGAGAGGACCGACTTGCTGTCGACGCTCTCGTTCATCAGCAGGTTCAGCTGTGTCTCCGCCTCGCGGCGCCGCGAGTTGGCGCGGTTGCGGTCGCCCTCCGTGAGGCTGTAGTCCAGACGGCGCTTGTTCTGCACGTACTGGTCGTCGAGCGCGGCGCGGAACAGGCTGCGCCAGCGGTCGAAGGCGTGGTCGAAGCGCTCGGGGACCGTGCGCACCTTGTCCTGGATCCAGTCGTCGTGCCACCAGGTGGTGTCGACGAAGTCGGGGAGGAGCGGGCCGAGGACGCGCAGGGCCGCGTCGACCGTGCGGCGCTGGGCTCCGTCGTCGTACGAGGCGGCCTGGATCTCGGGGAGCAGTTCCAGGGCCGGGTCGGGTCGGTCGCCGGTGTCCGGGTGGGAGACGTCCAGCACTTCGGGGATGGCGCGGCCGAGGCGCAGGCCCGCCTCGGCGATCCAGATGCCCTGGAGGTGGGAGAGGACCAGGTCCTCGTTGGCGAGGTCCAGGCGGGGCGGGGCGACCGCGCCCGCGACCATGCGGTGCGAGCGGCGGAAGTAGTACTGGTCGTGGCTGTTGCCCGTCGCGCAGTACGTCGTGACCAGCGCGGGCTGGCCGCTGCGGCCGGCGCGGCCGGAACGCTGGGCGTAGTTGGCGGGTGTCGGCGGCACGTTGCGCATCATCACCGCGTTCAGCGAGGAGATGTCGACGCCCAGCTCCATCGTGGGGGAGCAGTACAGGAGCTTCAGTTCGGCCTTGCGGAAGGCCTCCTCGCGCTTCTCCCGGTCCTCCGGTGCGACCTGCGCGGTGTGCTCGCGGGCGAACAGGCCGGACAGCGCGTCGGCGGTCTCCCGGTACAGCTTGAGGAAGAAGGTGTTGATGCGGGGGCCGTCGCCGCTCTGGTAGGTGCGGGTGAGCGGGTCGTGGGCGCCCGACTCGCCCTTGCCGGCCCGCCAGACGAGGGACTGGGCCGCCACCCGGTAACCGGTCGTCGCCGGGCCGGAAGCGCGCCGGTAGCGGCCCGGACGCTGCGGGGCGGTCTCGACCTCCTTCACCAGGCCCGCCTTGGTGAGGACCGTCAGCAGCTGCGCGATGATCAGCTGGAGGTCGTCCTGGTCCAGCTCCGCGAAGGCACCGTCCGCACGCCTCAGGTACTTGCCGTACTTGCCGCGCGCCGACAGGAAGAGGCTGGAGCGGTCGGCGCCCGGGCGGGACGGGTGCGGGTACGCCGTGCCGACCCGCGGCTTGTCACCGGAGGACAGCACCCACGGGTCCACCAGGCGCTCCTCGGTGGCGCGTTGCAGCGACTCGAAGGTGTCGTCGCGGAAGTACGATACGTCGATCGCCAGCGAGCGGCGCATCTCGTTGAGCAACGCCTTGACGATTTCGGCGCGCAGCGCCGGGTCGGCGTCCCGCAGCGCCGGGTGGCTCGTCTCCCAGCGGTCCTGCTTGCCGGCCACCCAGTGCAGGTCCTCGTAGTCGATCTCCAGCAGGCCCGTCTGCTCCAGGTTGGGCATGGTGATGCGCCAGCCGCGCTCCAGGTCCAGGTAGAGCCGGAAGGCGACCACGTCGCGCAGCGTGCGGGCCGCGTTGCGGGCCAGGCCGGGGGAGAGCTCCGTGTCGCCGGTGTAGTCGGCGGGGGCGAGCGCGAGGGCGTTCGTGACGGCGGAGGCGAGCTCCTCGTGGTGCAGGCCGTCGTCGCCCGCGTCCAGTGCCGCCCGGTACAGCGCCCCGCGCAACTGGGTGATCTGCACGAAGTCGTTGAAGTGGCCGGCCTGGAGGGAGGCGTCCTGCCGGTTGTCGACGAAGGTGAGGAGCTTGCGTGCCTCCTTGTCCAGGGCCTCCTCCGGCACCGACTTCAGCGACCGCACGATCGAGGCCGAGACCAGGGAGGTCGCCGAGGACCGGCCCTCCTGGTCCAGTGTGGCGAGCTTGGCGAAGTCCTTGCCGCGCGTCTGCTCGTACGCCACCCCGCAGTGCAGGCAGAAGAGGAAGGGGGACGGGACGAACGCGGCCTTGAGGCCGCTCTGACCCGCCTGGAGCTCCCGGCCGTACGGGTCCACGGTGACCGCGCGCGGTACCCGGTCGCGGTAGGTGCGCTTGACGACCTCCTGACCTCGGTCGTCCACCTCGAGCCAGGACTCGGGCAGTCGGCGGTCGTCGACGGCGTACTGCACGTTCGACGGCCACTCCCGCTCGTGGTCGACGTAGAGGTAGCCGTCGCCCTGCCGGCCGCCGGTGGCCGAGGTGTCGCGACGGGCCTCGTAGCGGACCGCGCCGTCCTGCTCGGTGCGCCACACCGTCAGGTACTCCTGGCCGCACTCCCGGCAGAAGGCCAGCGGCATCAGCAACTTGCCGCCACTGCCGGGCTGTTCGAGCTGGTAGGAACGGGTGAGGTGGCGGGAGGGCTTGTCCTCCAGGGTGACGTACACGGTGTCACCCTTGGAGAGGAACTGGTGCAGCCGGAACGCGAACAGCGGGCGTTCGGTCACCGGGTGGAGGGCCTGTGAACCGGCCTCGAGCGTGGCGCGGATGGCGGCGACGCAGTCGCTCTCGGGCACGCCCGACCGCTCGCTCAGCTCCTTCGCCGCGATCTCGATCTTGGCCGGCCGCTGCCGCACCAGGCGGCCCGACTCCTTGTCCTCGACCAGACCGAAACGGCCCTCGATCCAGCGGGCCAGCGGGTCGCGGACGAGGTCGTCGTACGCGCGCGGGGCGGCCGGGGAGGTGAGGCGCTCGGCCGGCACGGTCTCCGGCACGTCCCCGGTGGCGCGGACCAGGGTCTCGCCGATGACGTGTTCGGGGCGTACCCGCGTGCCGAACAGGGTGCTCGCCACCTCGGCGACCACCTGGCGCTGGTCCTCCAGTGTGCCCTCGGTCGACATGGTCGCCGAGGTGCCGATGCACTGCAGGTCCGCCGCCTGGCAGGCCTCGCGGACGCGGCGGATGAGCAGGGCCACGTCGGCGCCCTGACGGCCGCGGTAGGTGTGGAGCTCGTCGAAGACGAGGTACTCCAGGCCCCGTGCCATCCGGATCAGGCTCGCCCGGTCGGCGGGGCGGGTGAGCATCAGCTCCAGCATCACGTAGTTGGTGAGCAGGATGTCCGGCGGGTTGTCGCGGATCTCCCGGCGCTTCTCGTCGTCCTCTTGGCCCGTGTAGCGGGCGAAGGTGACCGGCTCCCTGCCGGCGCCGTACCCGTCGCGCAGGTACTTCTCCAGCTCGCGCAACTGGCTGTTGGCGAGCGCGTTCATCGGGTAGACGATGATCGCCCGCACGCGCCCCGGGGCGTCGGGGCCCTCCTCGTCCCGCTCGCGCAGCACCTTGTCGACGATCGGGACGATGTAGGAGAGCGACTTGCCCGAGCCGGTGCCGGTCGTCAGGACGTACGAGGCTCCCGAGGCGGCCGCGTCGATGGCGTCGCGCTGGTGGCGGTGGAGGGTGAGGGGGCGTCCGTCGCAGACCGTGCCTCCCTCGGTCTTCTTCGCCTGGAAGATGCGGGCGCACTCGGCGTGCAGCACCTTCTCCTGGGCGAGTTCGACCACGGTGCCGCCGCCCTGGAAGAACGGGTTGAGCGACAGCCAGGGGTCGGGCCACTGCGACTTGCCGTCGAGGTCCTTCTCCACGAAGCCGGCGATGCGGTCGTCACGGATGACGGTGCCGCCCTCGGTGAAGGAGCGGTAGTCCTTGATGAGTGCCTTGTGGACGCCGAAGACGTCCATGACCGCGCCGGGGGACGCCGGCTGCGCGGTGGCCTCCTCCGGGTCGGCCGGGGCCGCGGACGCCGGGGCCGGCGCGGCCTCGCGCAGGGGCGCCGTCGGGTCGAGCGCGCTCCAGTGCGGCAGCAGGCCCTCGGCCTCGGACACGGCGAGCGGCAGCAGCGCGTCCCGCACGGTCACCGCGTCGGCGGGGCGGTCGGCGGGGTCCTTGGCCAGCAGGCGCTCCACGAGCCGGGCGAGTTCCACGGGGATCTCGGCGCGGATCACCCGGACGGGAGCGGGCTGCTGGTTGACGTGCCGGTCGGCCAGCTCGTACGCGGACTCGCTGGCGAACGGCGGAACACCGACCAGCATCTCGTACAGCACGCAGCCCAGGGCGTAGAGGTCGGCGGCCTGCGTCACCTGCTTGGCCAGGCACTGCTCGGGCGCCATGTAGCGGGCGGTGCCCACGCTGACGCCGGTGCTGGTCAGCCGGGTCTGGTCCGGGTCGTCGACGATGCTGCCCATGCCGAAGTCCAGGACCTTGACCGTGCCGCCCTGCGTGAGCATCACGTTGGCGGGCTTCAGGTCGCGGTGCACGATGCCCGCGGCGTGCGCGGTGGCGAGCCCGGCGGCGATCTGGGCGCCGATGGCCGCGGCCCAGGAGACCGGCAACTGCGCCTCCTCCTCGACGAGGTCGCGCAGGGTCTCGCCGTCCAGGAACTCCATGGCCAGGTAGGGCAGGCCCCCGGGGGTGCCGGGGTCCTCGTCGATGCCGCCGGCCACCAGCCGGGTGAGGTTGGGATGCAGCAGCCGGCGCATGATCCGCACCTCGCGGTTGAACCGCTGCACGGCCTTCGCGTCCCCGCCGGTGTCGATCTGCGTGCCGGTGCGGCGGCGCAGGATCGTCTTGACGGCGACGGTGCGCTCCGACGACCCCTCCGGGGCGTGCAGGTCCTCCGCCTGGTGGACCTCCCCCATGTTGCCCCTGCCGATGACGCGTCCGACGCGGAATCTGCCGTCGACCAGCCCGTGGCTCACTGCCGCTCCTTCGCCCCTCGCCCGCGTTCCCGCGCCGCGTGATCGCGCGGATCCACTGGAACGCCCCAAGATCTGGCGACGCCCCCGTTCACTGTGGCAGAGAGCCGAGTGCGCCAGCGCCCACCGTACACGAACTGCCCCGCGTGCGACAGGAGTTCCTCTGTTGACATCATCAACGCATTGAGTCTAGCGTTCCATGTGAAAGGTTGGGGGGTGCACGCAATGACTCAGCCGGTTGCCGCCGGGAACGGGTCGTCCGGCCTGCGCGCGGCCGTCGCGGAGCTGCTCGTGCGGCTCCGGCACGCGGCCGTGGACGGAGTCGTCCCGGAACTCGTCTTCGACGAGAACGTACGGACGCTCGCGCTGGGGGACGGCGAGCGGGAGCGGTTGCGTCACGAGCTGGCCCGGCTGGGGCTGCCCGTGCAGGACTTGCACGTGCACACAGAAGGCGACGGCCGAGACCGTGAAAAGGTTGCACACGATCGTGGAGAGAACGTGATTCCCCGGCTGCGCCCTGTGCGGAACCTGCTCGCCCGGTACGCGGACGCCGACGGCTATGTCACCTCCCGTGTCCTGGACGGTGTGGTCCGGCTTGCCGGGCTCGACGCGCGCGAGGCGGCGCAGCTGCGCGAAGGGGTACTGGTGCGGGGCCCGGAGGGGGCGCCGGGTGAGGTGGCGTCCAGCGGGGGCGGGCAGGGGGAGTCCATACCGTCCGGCACGTCGGCGGACTTGTCGCCGGACGCGGCCGCTTCCGTCGATCCGGATCCGCGGGAGGCGCAGGACCCGCAGGAGGCGCAGGACCCGCAGGAGACGGGAGACGGCCTCGCGGTGGACGCGACGCCTGCCGACCTCGCCGCAGCGCTGGCCGCCGCCCACGCCGTACTCGAAGTCGACCGGCGCGAGCGACGCCCGGGCAGCCGGCTGCTGAGTGCGCAGGCCGAGGTGGGACTGGCCGTCATGGTGCGGGGCGGGGCGGAGGAGATCGCGCGCGAACCGGACGAGGAAGAACTGAAGGCGTTGCCGCCCGACGACCTCAGGATCAGAGCCCGTGACTGCCTTGTCGTGCATAATCAGCGGCTCGTGCGTTCCCTGGTCCGGCCGTACCTGGAACAGGGCCTCGACTACGACGACCTGCTCCAGCACGGCTTTCTCGGTCTGCTGAGGGCCGCCCGCAAGTTCGACCCCACCAAGGGGTTCAAGTTCTCCACCTACGCCACCTGGTGGATCCGGCAGGCCATCACCCGGGCCATCGCCGACGAGGGCGCGCTGATCCGGATCCCGGTCCACATGCACGAGCAGATGCGCAAGGTGGCCCGGGCGGAACGGAACCTGGCGGGTCAGGGCCGCCCGGCGACCGCTGCCGACGTGGCGGTGGCGTGCGACATGACCCTGCAGAAGGTGGAGGAGATCCGTCGCCTCACGCGCCGTACCGACTCCCTCGACCGCGTCATCGGCGACGGCGCGACCCTGGCGGACTTCGTGGCGCAGACACACCTCCTGCCGTCGGTCGACACGCAGGTGATCGGTGCCGTGCACGTCGCGGAGCTCCTGGCGGTGGTGGACACGTTCACCGAGCGGGAGGCGCGCATCCTCGTGCGGCGGCTCGGGCTGGACGGGGACGAACCCTCGACGCTGGACGATCTCGGACGCGAGTTCGGCGTCACGCGGGAACGCATCCGGCAGATCGAGGCCAAGGTGCGGCCCGTGTTGCGGGAGCGGGTGCGCACGGCGGGCCTCGTCGGCCTGGACGCCGTGTGCGAGAAGGCCGAGCATGCGGCGGAGCAGGCGGCCGAGGCCAAGAGGGCGGAGCGGTTCGCCCGCGCCACCCATGCGGCCCGGACCGCCCGGGCCCGGCTCGCACTCCGCAAGGCCAGGGCCGAGCGCCTCGCCCGGGCCACCTGGGAGCAGGAGCAGCAGCAGGAGCAGGAGAACGGGCAGGTGGCTGCGGCTTCGGTGCGGACCGCGGTGGCGGGGGAGCGGGAGGAAAACGGTGACGCGCCGATCGCCGACGCCGTAGCGGAGCCGGAGCCCGCGGGGACGGACATCTCCGGGGACAGCGCACTGGACGAGGCGGCCGTGGACGTCGGCGAGACCGTTGACACCGGGGCTTCGAACGTGGTCGCCGCCGACTGGGAGCACGCCCGTCGGCTGGCGCGAGCACCCGTTGACCAGATCTCGTGGCTCGTGGAATACACGCGGACAGCGGTCGGGGACGCCGGTCTTGCCGTGTTGTCGGGGCAGCCGGCCACCGATGCGGTGGCGCGGCACGTCCGGGACGGCGCGCCGCTCCCGCGGCCGGTGCTGACGGCACTGGAAGTGCTGCGACGCGTCTTCGACGCGGTAGCGGTGGTCGAGCGGCGGCCGGAGGACTTCCTGGACCGTCCGGCCGAGGCGCTGCGCGGGGCGACACCCCGCGCGTACCTCGCGGACAGCCCTCTGGTGAACGGCGAGTCGCGACTGGCCGTGCGCGATGCCCTGCGGGAGTTCCTCGCCGCCGCCACTCCGGGTGCGGAGCCGGAGGCCTCGACGGAAGGCCGGGAGGCGGAGACCTCGACGGAAGGCCGGGAGCCGGAGCGGAAGGCGGCGGGCCTGGCCGAGGACCGGACACTGGGGCAGGGGCAGGGGCAGGGGCAGGGGCAGGGGCAGGGGCAGGAGCAGGAGCAGGAGCAGGAGCAGGAGTCGGAGTCGGAGCCGGAGCCGGAGTCGGAAGCGCCGGACACGGAACGTCCGGCCGGGACGGCGCCGCAGACCACCGCCGACTGGGACAAGGCCCGGACGCTGACGCAGCCGCCCATGGGCGGGGGAGTGGCCTGGCTCGCCGAGTACGCGCTGCTGGCCCTGGGACACCTGCAACTGTCGGTGCTGCTCGGATCGTCCGTCACGGATGCCGTGGTGCGGGCCGCCCGGCAGCGCGGGATGCTTGACCGTCCCGTGGTCGAGGCCCTCGAAGTGCTCAAGGAGGTCTTCGACACCGTCAAGCGCTGGGAACTGCGGCCCGAGCACTTCTTCGAGCGGCCCGCCGACGCGCTGGCCGGGGCGACACCTCGGGCGTACCTTGCCACGACGCCCCTGGTGCGCGCCGCCTCGCGCCTCGTCGTCCGTGACGCCCTGCGGGAGTTCGTCGCGGCACGCCCGGTGCGGAAGGAGCCCACGCCCGCCAGGGCGAGCAGCGGCGAGGGTGTCAGTACGTCCGAGGGCAGCACGGCCGGCGCAGAGGGTGAGCCGCTGACACCGGTCTCCGTGGAGGCCGCTCCGGTCGAGCAGCCGCCGGTCGTCGCAGCCGAGCAGCCGCCGGTCGTCGACGCCGAGGAACTGCTCGCCGCGGCGCGGGCCCGACACGAGGCGGAACTCGCCCTGCTGGCACGGGAGCACGAGCGCCGACTGAGCGAGGTGCGCGGCGCCGCCGACGAGCGGGTCGCGGCCGTCCGGGCGGAGGCCGAGCGCCGGCTCGACACGCTCGAAGCGGAGCTGCTGCACCGTACGGACCGGGCCCTGGACCGGCGCGAGAGGCATGTCCGGCACCAGGCCGAGGAGCACCTCGCGCACCTCAAGGAACAGCACCGCGAGGCGTACGCGGCGTTGCTGCGCAGGGCCGAACGCGCCGAGGAGGCCGGCCTGCGGACGACCGCCGCCGAGGAGCGGGCGCACGAGCTGGAGCAGAGGCTGTACGAGTACCGCGAGGGCTCCGAGGCCCGCATCGCAGAACTGGAGTCACGGCTGAGGGCGGCTCAGGCGGCCGCCGCCGACCGCGAAAGTGCCGCCGAGGAGCGCGTCGCCGAGCTGGAGGCCAGGGTGCGCACGGCGGAGGAAGCCGCCGCCGAGCGGGAGCGGGCCGCGGCGTCGGCCCGGGAGGAGTACCGCCAGGGTGTGCGGGTGCGGGTCGCCGAGATGGAGGCACGGCTGCGGGAGGCCGAGGCCGCCGTCGCCCAGCGGGACCTGTTCGTCGAGGCGGCCCGCCGAAGCGCCGAGGAGACCGAGCAGCAGGCGGCACAGCGCATCGCGCGGAGCGAGCACAACGCCTGGCTCCGCATCACCGATCTGCAGACGCGGCTCAGCGCCGTCCAGGCGGAACTGGCCGCAGCGCAGGAAGCGGCGGCCGCACAGAGCCGCACCTCCCTCCGGGACCGCTGGCGCCGCTCATGAGTCACGCGTCCGCCGCACCCGCCAGTCCGTCCGAGTACGTCACGGCCCCGACCACCAGGAACACCATGGACCCCCGACAGGAACTCGTCGCCTACCTCCGACGGCAGCTCGTCGGCCCGGTCGACGGCGAACACGAGACGCTCGACGCCCCGCCCGACCGGCAGTACCTCATGGGCACCCTGTACCCGCAGGAGGCCGACCTCCAGCGCCAGCTGGACGTGGCCGCCGAGGAACTGGAGGGCGCCGGCACCGAGGGGCGTGCCGAGGACACCGCGCCCGCCACCGACCCGGTTCCCGAGTCCAACTCCTGGCTGCCCTCCTCCCTCGGGTTCAGCTTCTACACCGACGCGGACACCGTGGAGATCGAATGCTCCGCCGCCCGCTACGAGACCCGCGCCCGCACCGGTGAGCGCGGCCGGAACTGGCAGCGGGTCCCGCTGCCCGCCGAGACGCACCGGCTCGCCCCGGGACAGGATCACGTCACGGTTCTGGACGGACGCGCCGAACTCCGCGTCCGCCGACGCGTCTTCGGCACCGGCCGGCTCGTCACGGTCGCCCTGGTCAACGCCGCCGCGCACGAACCCGACCTCGGCAAGGCCGCCCACTGGGACCGGATGCTGTTCCAGGTCGAGCTGCGCGCCCGGCCCGTGGACGGCAGGGTGCTCCAGTACCCGAGCGTCCGCCTGGCCAGCCGCGACCCGGAGGAGCAGGAACTCCGCCTCCAGTACCGGCACATCCGCACACACGCCGTCGGCCACGGATGCGCCGTCGCGGAACGGTACGACGACGCCGGCGAACAGGTGACCGAACTGAGCGCCGCCGTCATGCCGGAGGCCGAGGTCACCGGCGTACGGGCCGCGGGGCTCAGTGGCTCACCGGTGCTCGATCTCCGCCACCTCGCCGATCCCGCCGTACCGGTCGAGCAACTCCGGGAAGAGCTGGCCGAGTTCGCGGCCGACTACCGGGCGTGGTACGTCGGACAGCTGAACGCGGACGTGCCCGGGTGGGGGCGCGAGGCCGCCACCCGCGTCCTCGACCGCATCGGCACCGCCGTCACCCGCATCGAGTCGGGCGTCCGCACCCTCTGCGACCCGCGCCGCCCCGAACTGCTGCACGCCTTCCGCGCCGCCAACCGGGCCATGGCCCTGCAGATGCGCCACTCCGCACCCGACCTCGCCGGCACCCGGCGCTCCCGCGGGGAAGCCGCACCCCTCGATCCGGAGCCGTACCCGGGCGCCACCTGGCGCCCCTTCCAGCTGGCGTTCTTCCTGCTCGCCGTGGACGGCACGGCCGACCCCCGGCACGCGGACCGGGACGTGACGGACCTGATCTGGTTCCCGACCGGCGGTGGCAAGACCGAGGCGTATCTGCTGCTGGCCGCCTTCACGATGGTGCTGCGCCGGGGACGGCCGGACGGCGGGGGCACGGCCGTGCTCAGCCGGTACACCCTCAGCCTCCTCACCACCCAGCAGTTCCAGCGCGCCGCCGGCACCGTCTGCGCCCTGGAGACGCTGCGCCGCGCGGACCCGGCGGCGTACGGCGAGGAGCCGTTCTCCATCGGTCTGTGGGTGGGCGAGACCACCACCCCGAACACGTACGACAAGGCCCGCACCGCCTTCGAGAACGCCCGCCAGGCCGCCCAGCCCGACGACGTCTTCATCCTCGACCGCTGCCCGTGGTGCGGCACCCGCATCCTGCCCGCCCACAAGTCGCCCGACATCGGCGAGTACGGCGTGCGCGCCACGGCCGACTCCTTCGCCTTCTTCTGCCCGCGCCAGGAGTGCGTCTTCCACGACGAACTGCCCGTCGCCGTCGTGGACGAGCACCTCTACGACCGGCCGCCGACGTTCGTCCTCGGGACCGTGGACAAGTTCGCCCGGCTCGCCTGGGAACCGCGCGCGGGCCGCCTGTTCGGCGCGAAGAGTGGGGGCGGCGCGGACAGTGGGGGCGGCGCGGACAGCGCGGGCAGGGCGGACGGCGCCGGCAACCTGCCGCCGTCGCTCGTCATCCAGGACGAGCTGCACCTGCTCACCGGCCCGCTCGGCACCACCGTCGGCCTGTACGAGTCCGCCGTCCTCGGCCTGTGCGCCGGCCCCGACGGCACCGGACCGAAGGTGGTGGCGTCCACGGCGACCATCCGCCGCTCCGGGGAGCAGGTCCGCGCCCTGTACGGCGGAGGCGTCCAGCTCTTCCCGCCGGCCGGACTCGACGCCCGCCACTCCTACTTCGCGGAACCCGACACCTCCAAGCCCGGCCGCCGCTACCTCGGAGTCATGGCCCAGGGCCATACGGCGGGCCGCGCCGCCGTCGCCACCGCCGCCGCCCTGCTCCAGGGAGCGTGGGAGCTGCCCGAGGAACACCGGGACGCCTACTGGACCCTGGTCGCCTACCACCACAGCCTGCGCGAGCTCGGCCGCACGGTCACGGCCGCCGCCGACGACATCCCCGCCCAGCTCGCCGGACTCGACACGGGCAGCGGAGTACGGCCGTTGGCGGACAACCAGGTGCAGGAACTGACCAGCAACCTCCCGCGTGCCGAGCAGCCCGTCCTGCTGGACCGGCTGGAGAAGGACTGGGACGACCCGCAGTCGGTGTCCTTCCTGCCCTGCACGAACATGCTGTCCGTGGGGGTCGACGTCAAGCGGCTCGCGCTGATGCTGATGCAGGGGCAGCCCAAGACGACCGCCGAGTACATCCAGGCCACCAGCCGGGTCGGCCGGCACACCGTGCCCGGCCTCGTCGTGACCTTCTTCAACGCCACCCGGCCCAGGGACCGTTCGCACTACGAGACCTTCGACGTGTACCACCGGTCGCTGTACCGGCACGTCGAACCGACCAGCGTCACCCCCTGGTCCGTGCCCTCCCGGCGGCGCGCCCTGCACGCCGCACTGGTCGTCCTCGTACGGCACCGGCTCGGGCTCGCCGCCGAGAACCAGGCCGGGCAGGTTCTGGACCGCCTCCCCGACCTGGAGGCCCTCGCCGAGGAGCTGGCCGCGCGGGCCGAGGCGGCCGACCCGGCCGCCGGTGACGCCGTCCGCAAGGAGATCGCGGGACTGATCGCCGACTGGGAGGACGCGGCGCGCGAGGCCCGCAAGGACGGCCGCGAGCTGTACTACCGCAGCCAGGGCAAGGGCCAGTCCAACCTGATCAAGAGCTTCGAGCAGAACTACGGCCTGTGGGAGACACCGAACTCCATGCGCAACGTGGACCGGGAATGCCAGGTGACGGTGAAGGGAGCCGACCTGTGAGCCGCACACTGCGGGTACGCCAGTCGCAGACGGTGGTGCCGTTCGGCGTCGGAGCCGTCTTCGACATCCAGGGCGAGTCCTTCGTCGCCACCGGCATCGGGGACTGGCCGGCCAGGGGCAGGCAGAAGCTGGAGTCCCCGCGTCTCGCCTCCCGGCTGGGCGTCACCGGTTTCTACGCCGCACCGGCGACCGCGAACGACCGCTTCGACGTACCCGACGCGCCCGGAGCGCCGTACATCCGCTTCCCGTCCTGGCTGTTCTGCGGCTCCTGCCGCCGGATGAAACGCTGGCGGATCGCCGACGAGAAGCCCGGGCAGCCGCCGCGCTGCCCGTCCTGCTCGCCGGCGCGGACGCTGGCGCCCATGCGGTTCGTGCAGATCTGCCAGGCCGGGCACCTCAGCGACGTCGACTGGTGGTTCTGGGCCCACTCGCGGCGCGACGCCGGGGAACGACGACGGTGCGAGGAGCGCGACAGACTGCGCTTCCTCGTCTCCGAGCGGGCCTCCGGCCTCGAGGCGCTCTCCGTCACCTGCACCGCCAAGGGCTGCGGCGCGTCCCGGGACCTGCTCGACATCCTCGGCACGCACGGCATGCGCTGCTCCGGCCGCAACCCGTGGCAGCGGGCGAACGAGCGGACGGAGTGCCCCCGGCCCGTACAGATCGTGCAGCGCACGGCCGGCAACCTGTACTACCCGATCGTCCACTCGGCACTCGACATCCCCGAGTCCGACGTACCGGCGGACCACGGCGACGAGGGCCTGGCGGCCAGGGTGCGGGAACACGATCTGTGGGTGTCGCTGTGCCGGGTGGCCGCCACGCCGCGCGCGGGGGTGTTCCGGACGATGATCCAGGAGGACACCGGCGCCGACGACGCCCTCATGGACGCGCTGCTCGCCGAGGAGACGGGGCAGCCCGTGCCCCCGCCAGGCGCCTCCCCGGACGCCCCGGTGTCCGACGCGCAGGCCGCGCCCGCCCGCCCCGACCTCAGCCGCGAGGAGTGGGCCGCCTTCACCGCGCCCGTCCCGCCCGCGACCCGGGACTTCGCGCTGCGCGAGACCACCCTCGGACTCGCGGGGGAGACCACCGACCCGTGGGCCGCCGTCAGCCGCCGTTTCGGCCGGATCGTCCTCGCCGACCGGCTCCGCGAGGTGCGCGCCCTGTCCGGCTTCAGCAGGGTCTCCCCGGACGCCACCGCCGTACCGGCCGACACCGCCCGCCGCCTCAAGTGGCTGCCGGCGGTGGAGGTGTTCGGCGAGGGTGTCTTCCTCACCCTGGACCGGGCCGAACTCGCGAGCTGGGAGGCGGACGCGGACGTACGGAAGCGGGTCACCGGCATGCGGACCGACCTCGCCCGCTCCTTCCAACGGGACCGCCTGGAGGCCCTGACCGGCCCGGAACTCGCGCCGCGCTTCGTCCTCCTCCACACGCTCGCGCACCTGCTGATCCGCCAGCTCTCCTTCGAGTCCGGATACACCACCGCGAGCCTGCGGGAGCGCGTGTACGCCCGCCCCGAGCAGGACCAGTACGGCATCCTCGTCTACACCGCGGCAGGCGACGCCGAAGGCACCCTCGGCGGGCTGGTCCGCCAGGGCGAGCCCCCGCGACTTGCGGAAACACTCCTGCGCATGACGGAGGCCGCCGCCTGGTGCTCGGCCGACCCGCTCTGCGCCGAGCACACCGGCCAGGGCTTCGGCAACCTCAACCGCGCGGCCTGCCACGCCTGCGCCCTGCTGCCCGAGACCAGCTGCGAAACCGGCAACACCCTCCTGGACCGCGCCCTCGTCGTCGGCGGCGAGCACGTACCCGGATACCTGGAGCCCATCGTCACCGCCGCACGCGCGGCCGCCGCCGACGCACTGGAGGAGACGTGACCCTCACCTACCTCGACCTCACCCCCGAACAACGGGCCGGCCTCGACGCCCTGCCCTTCGACGGCAACCATCTGATCAGCGGCCCGCCGGGCAGCGGCAAGAGCCTGCTGGCGGCACAGCGGGCCCTCATGCTCGCCCTCACCGGCACCCCGGTCGCCGTGCTCACCCGTTCCAACCTGCTGCGCCAGTCGCTGGCCGCGACGGTCCACGCCCTGGGCACCGCCGACCGCGGCGTACGCGTCACGACCGCCCACGCCTGGCTCGCCGAGTGGCACGGAGGCAAGGCCCCGCGCAGCGACGACGGCTGGTACGACTGGCACGCGCTGTACGAGCGGGCCGCCGACACCGGTCCTATCCCCGGCCTCACCCTGGTCGTCGACGAAGGCCAGGACCTGCCGCCCGAGTTCTACCTGCTCTGCCGGATGCTCGGGGCCCGTACGACGGTCTACGCGGACGAGTGCCAGCGCCTCACCGACACCCACTCCACCCTCGCCGAGATCGCCCGGAACCTCGGCCGCTGCGCCCGGCACGAGCTCGACGGCAACCACCGCAACACCGAGCAGATCGCGTCCTTCGCCGCCCACTTCCACACGGGCGCCGGCGCACCGGCCCTGCCCGCCCGGCAGGGGCCGCCGCCGCGACTGCACCGCTTCCACGAGCGCGGCGCCGCGGACCTGCTGGCACTGCTGGCGGAGCGGCACCCGAAGGACACCATCGGCGTCGTCGTGGGTTCCAAGCACACCCAGTTCTCGCTGCTCGGCAGCCTGACCCGCCGAGCGCCACGACTGAAGCCCCAGCTCTACACGTCCGAGGCGAAGGGCGGCCAGTACCGCAACCTCGACCTCGGCCGCCCGGGCATCGTCATCGTCCACCGGGCCAGCGCCAAGGGGCTCGGTTTCGACACGGTCGTGATCCCCGACACCCACACGGACGCGGCCGGCGACCCCTCCGCGGCCGCCCTGCGCATGACGTACTACGTCCTGGCGACCAGGGCCCGGCGCGAGCTCCACCTCGGATACGAAGGGGAGTCGGAGCCTCCGCTGCTGGCCCAGGTGGGCAGGGGCGAGTTGATGCGCGGCTGAGGGAGCGGTCGGAGGGCGGGGGTGGGGGAGAGCGACGACCCGAGAGGCATGTTGATCAGCGGATTCCGTTAATGCGTACCATGTGCAAGTGCGCAGCAGTGACTACAGCCTCAGGACAGCCACCCCCGCCGACCTCGACGGTGCCCGAGCCGTCATGCTCGACACCGTCTACCGCGACTTCGGCACGGGCTACGTCCCGCGCTGGCACGGCGACATCGTCGACCCGGCCGGCGCGTACCTCGCGTCGGAGCGGCACACCCTCCTCGTCGCGGTCGACGAGGCCGGCGAGGTCGTCGCCACCGGCGCCCTCGACTCCCGCGGTCCCGTACACCCGCCGAACCCGCGCCACGTCGCCGAGCGCTACCCCTCCGGCGTGACCGCGCAGCTGCGCCGCGTGTACGTCCGGCCCGAGCACCGTCGGCGCGGGCTGGCGCGGCGACTCGTCGACGAACTGCTCGCGTTCGCCGTCGCGGACGGCGGATACCGGGCCGTCTACCTGCACACCGACCCGGCCGTCACCGGCGCCGAGCCGTTCTGGCGGTCGCTCGCCAAGGTGGTGCACGACGAGCGTGAGGACGCGGGCGGCGGGCAGGGGATCGTGCACTTCGACGTGCCGATGGAGCGAGGGTCGGCGGAGCGAGGCCCGGCAGAGCGAGGGCCGGTGGGGCCAGAGGTGGCGGAACCAGGGGCCGCGGAACCAGGGGCGGCAAGGTAATGGAAACGGTTGCCATGTAGGCTCCTGCTCGCCGCCGCCTTCGCCCGACCCGCTCCCGCACACCCGATCGATCCGAGGACCATGCGCTCCCACCGCCGCTCCCGGCTGCTCGCCCCTCTCCTGCTCATACCGCTGATATCCAGTTGCTTTGCCTCGGGCGGCGACGACTCCGGCTCCGGCTCCGGCGACGACGCCGACGGCTCCCGCCTCCGCGTGGCCCTCGCCTTCCCGCCCGCCGAGAACCTCTCCCCCTACGGCGCCGACGCCACCCTCCTCAGCCGCCTCGCCGTCACCGAGGGCCTCACCGCCCTCGACGCCAACGGCTCCGCCGCCCCCGCGCTCGCCGAGTCCTGGCGGCGGGACGGCGAGAAGACCTGGGAGTTCACCCTCCGCGACGCCACCTTCCAGGACGGCACCGACGTCACCCCGGCCGCCGTCGCCGACTCCCTCACCCACGCCACCGACGCCGAGCCCGCGCCCGCCGCCCTGGCCGGCGTCACCCTCACCGCCGAGGCCGGAGGGGAACGGACGGTGCGGATCACGACCTCCGCGCCCGATCCCGTGCTGCCGCTGCGGCTCTCCAGCCCCAGCCTCGCCGTGCTGTCCGCCAAGGCCTACGCCGACAAGAACCGCGTCGACCCCGTCGGCACCGCCACCGGACCCTTCGAGCTGACCAAGGTCAACGGCGCCACCTCAGCCTCCCTCGACCGGTTCGACGAGTACTGGGGCGGCCGCGCCCAGGCCTCCGGCATCGACGCCCGCTTCATCGCCGACGGCACCGCCCGCGCCAACGCGCTGCGGACCGGCGAGCTCGACATCGCCGAGGCCGTCCCCGTCTCCCAGGCGGCGACCCTCGACAAGGACACCCGGCGCGACACCGCCACCACCCGCACGACCAGCCTGCTCCTCAACGCCTCGTCCGGGCCCTTCGAGGACGCCGGGCTGCGGGCCGCCGCCCGCGCAGCCGTCGACACCCCGGTGTTCGCCAAGGACGTGTACGAGGGGTACGCCGACCCCAGTGCCGGCATCTACGGGCCCGCCGTGACCTGGGCCGAGGGGAAGCGGACCGCGCCCGTCGGACGCGCGGCGGCCGCGAAGCCCGGCGGGGACACCATCGACCTCGCCACCTACGACAACCGGCCCGAGCTGCCCGAGGTCGCCCAGGTGGTCAAGCAGCAGCTGGAGAAGGCCGGCTTCAAGGTGAAGCTCACCGTCCGCGAGTACTCGCGGCTGGAGGGCGACGCGCTGGAGGGGAAGTTCGACGCGTTCGTGCTGGCCCGGAACACCCTCCTCGACACCGGCGACCCCGTCGCCGTCCTCGCCAGCGACTACACCTGCGACGGCGGCTTCAACATCGCCCAGCTGTGCGACAAGGACGTCGACGCTGCCGTGGCCGAGGCGGAGAAGATCGCCGACACCGCGAAGCGGCAGGACGCCGCCATGGCCGCCGAGGCCCGCATCCTCGGCAGCGACGCCGTCGTGCCGCTCGTGCACCAGCGGATCATCACCGGCGTCGCCGACTCCGTACAGGGCGTGATCCTCGACCCGTACGAGCGCACCCTCGTCGGCACCGGCACGCGGCGCTGAGCCGTGCGGCAGCAGGTGGCCACCGCGGTGTGGCGGGTCGTCCTCGCGGCGGGCCTCGTGTGCGGGATCGGGCTGCTGCCGTGGCTCACGCGGACCGATCCGGCGTACACCGTCCTCAAGGCACGCTCGGCCGAGCGCGAGCCCACGCCCGAGGTGCTCGCGGACGTCCGGGAGCAGCTCGGACTCGACGGGGGCCCGCTGCACGTGCTCACGCGGTGGCTCGGCGGGCTGCCGCGCGGTGACGCGGGGCAGTCGTGGATCTCCGGGGGCGACGTCCTGCCCGACGTGCTCCAGGCGCTCGGGGCCTCCCTGCTGCTCATGACCGCCGCGCTCCTCGTCGCCGCCGTCACCGCCGGACTCATCTGCGCCCGCACCCTGCGGCTGGGCGCCCGGCGGCGGCTCGGCGGGCGCCGGCGGGGCGGCACCGCGTCCGCCGTGATCGCCTCACTGCCCGAGTTCCTCGTCGCGTCCGTGCTCGCCACCGTCGTCGGGGTGCAGCTGGGCTGGCTGCCCGCGCTGGGGTGGTACGGGCTCCAGTGGACGATCCTGCCCGCACTCGCCCTCGGGCTGCCCGCCGGGGCCGTGCTCGGGCGGCTGCTCGACGACCTGCTGCCCGGCGCGTTCGGTGAGCCGTGGGCACTGGCCGCCGCCGCCCGGGGACTGACCGGGCGGCGCATCGCACGGCAGGCGCTGCGGCGGTGCGTGCCCGCGCTGCTGCCCAACCTCGGGCTGTTCGTCGTCGGCCTCACCGGCGGGGCCGTCGCCGTCGAGCAGGTCTTCGACATCCCCGGCCTGGGCCGCACCACCCTCCAGGCCGCCCTCGCCCAGGACCTGCCCGTCCTCCAGGCCGGTACCCTCGCCCTCGTCCTGCTCGCCGCGCTCGCCACCGGTGCCACCCGCGTCGCCGCCCACCTGCTCACCGGGCCCGCCCTGCGCGACGGCGCCCTGTCCTCCCTGCACCGGCCCGCCCCGCCCGCCGGCGGGCTGCTGCCCCTCCTCTACGGGGCCGTCCTGCTCGCCGTCATCGGGCTCGGCCTGACCCGTGATCCGCTCGCCCTCGCCACGGGGGAGCGGTTGCGGGCCCCCTCCCTCGAGCACCCCTTCGGCACCGACGCCCTCGGCCGCGACCTGCTCGCCCGCGTCGGTCACGGCGCCTTGGACACCCTGCTCCTCGCCTCCGCCATCAGCGCCGCCGCGCTGCTCGCGGGCGTACTCCTCGGGCTCGTACCCCGGGTGTCCGCGCCGCTCGTCGACACCGTCAACGCCGTACCGCCCGTACTCGCCGCCCTCCTCGTCACCGCCGTCGCGGGCAGCGGGGCGGCCACACCCGCGCTCGCCGTGGGGGCCGTGGCCTGGGCGCCGCTCGCCGCCCACACCTCGGCGCTGCTGCGCCAGGAACGCGCCACCCTGCACATCACGGCCACCCGGGGCCTGGGTGCCGGGCGCTGGTACCTGCTGCGGCGCGAACTGCTGCCCGCCGTCCTGCCGCCCGTCCTGCGCCACGCCCTGCTGCGGCTGCCCGGTGTCGCCCTCGCGCTCGCCTCGCTCGGCTTCCTCGGCCTGGGCGCCCAGCCGCCGTCCCCCGAGTGGGGTCTGCTCCTCGCCGAGAACCAGCCCTACGCCGAGCGCGCCCCCTGGGCCGTCCTCGCCCCCGCCGCCGTCCTCGCCCTGCTCGGCGCGCTGGCCGTCACCGCCGCGGGCGGCCTGCGTCCCCCTCGGTGGCGAGCTCGTCGTACGGAATCCGTCGTCAGCCGACAGCCCGCCGCCCAGAAGGAACCGACCGCACTCCGATGATCTCCACCTCCACCGGCCGGCGCGTGGGGGCGGCCGGCCGCGGCGCCCCGCTCTCCCCGCTGCTCCGGCTGCTCATCCTCACCCAACTCGCCTTCAACATCGGCTTCTTCGCCGTCCTGCCCTTCCTCTCCGAGCATCTCGGCGGGGCCATCGGCATGGCGGGGTGGCTGGTCGGGTTCGTGCTCGGGCTGCGCACCTTCAGCCAGCAGGGGCTGTTCGTGGTCGGCGGGGCGCTGGCCGACCGGTACGGCATCCGGCCCGTCGTGCTCGCCGGATGCGTGCTGCGGATCGCCGGGTTCGCGTGGCTCGGGTTCGCCGAACGGACCTGGGCGGTCGTCGGGGCGGTGCTGCTGATCGGGTTCGCCGCCGCGCTCTTCTCGCCGGCCGTCGAGTCCGAGGTCGCCCGGCAGGCCGTCGTCTGGGAGGAGGAGGGCGGCGGGGACCGGACCAGGGTGCTCGCGCTGTTCACCGTCGCCGGGCAGGCGGGGGCGTTCGTCGGGCCGCTGCTGGGTGCCCTGCTGCTGGCCGTCGACTTCCGTACCGCGTGCCTGGCCGGGGCCGGCGTCTTCGTGCTCGTCCTCGCCGGGCACGCGTGGCTGCTGCCGCAGCGCATACCCGGGCGGGCCCAGGTGCGGGTCAAGGGCGGGGCGCGGCTGCTGCTGCGCAACCGGCGCTTCCTCGCGCTGTGCTGCGCGTACGGCGCCTATCTGCTCGCCTACAACCAGCTCTACCTGGCGCTGCCCGCCGAGGTGGAGCGGGCCGCCGGTTCACAGGCGCCGCTGGCCTGGATGTTCGCGCTGTCCTCGCTGCTGGTGGTGACCGCGCAGCTGCCGGTGACCCGGTGGGCGGGGGCGCGGCTGGCGCCACGCCGGTCGATGGTGGCGGGGCTGGCGCTGATCGCGGCCGGCTTCGCCGTCGTCGCGCTGGCGCGGCCCGCCGGGTGGACGGGGACGGGCGGGCTGGTGCCGGCCGCCGGGTTCGTCGTCCTGCTCACCCTCGGGCAGATGCTGGTCGCGCCCGTCGCCCGCGCCTGGGTGCCGGACCTCGCCGAGGAGGGGCGGCTCGGGCTGTACACGGGGGCGCTGTCCTCGGTCTCCGGGCTCATCGTGCTGGCCGGCAGCTCCGCGACCGGCCTGCTGCTGGACAGCGGGCTCCCGGCCGCCGTGCCGTGGCTCGTCCTGGCCGCCGTACCACTGGCGGCGGTGGGGTTGCTGCCCCGGCGCCACTGAGCCCTTCGGCACGCCGGTACGCGGGCGCTCCCTCGCCCGTGATCCAGTGTCCAGCGGTCTCCGGAGACCGTCCCCGGCCGTGGAGCGCGTCGGCCTGCACGCCCGCCCCCGCGCCGGCGGTCCACGCCGCCGGCAAGGCCGCCTCACCTCTGAGCGAGGAGATCCGGCGCCACCGTGTCCGGGGCGTCCTTCTCCCGCGGCGTCCGCCGCCACAGCCACCGCACGTCCCGCCCGAACGACCAGGCCAGCAGCCCCAGCGCCGCCAGCACCACCCCGGCGTTCGCCGTCCGCGGCAGCAGGGACGCGCTCGCCAGCAGCAGCAACACGCCCTGCAGCGCGGCCACCGTCTTGCGGGCGGTGCTCGGCGGCAGCGGGGCGGTCAGCCACGGCCACAGGCGGGCGGCGGCGACGAACACGTAGCGCATGCCGCCGATCAGCAGGACCCACGGGCCCAGGTCCAACGCGACGTACACGCTGAGCACCAGGATCAGGAACGCGTCGACCTCCATGTCGAACCGGGCGCCCAGTGGCGAGGACGTGCCGGTGCGGCGGGCGACCTTGCCGTCCACGCCGTCCAGGATCAGGGCCACGGCCGTCAGGCCGACGAGGAGGGAGACGGGCGGTGCGCCGCGGAAGGAGTCCGCGACCAGCGCCGTGACCCCGCCGACCAGGACGGCCCGGCCGAGGGTGACCCGGTTGGCGGGGCCGAACGACGGCAGCCGGGAGCGGTGCAGGGCCCGGGAGAGCACCGCCCAGGTGGCGAACGCGAACGCGAGCCCGGTCAGCCAGCCGGCCGTGCCCATGCCGATCGCGGTGCCGAGCAGCGACAGGAGCAGGATCTGCGCGCCCGCCCCCACCGCCGTCTCCTGCTGAACGGGCCTCGCGTCGTACGCGTCGTACGTGTTGTTCAGGGCCACCGAACACCCTCCGGCCGAGTGACAGAGTCGATCAGCGCCGCTACCTTGTGCGCGGCTCGTGCGTCCCTCGGTACGTGAGCGGCTTCCCGATCGTTCAGGAGGACATCCGATGACAGGCACCGCACACGCGTTCTGGCTCGACGCGCCGGGCCGGGGCGTGATCCGCGAGGTACGGCTGCCCGAGCCCGGGGCGGACGAGGTGCTCGTGCGGACGCTCTACAGCGGGGTCAGCCGGGGCACGGAGACGCTCGTCCTCCGCGGCCGGGTGCCCGAGAACCAGTACGCGGCCATGCGCGCGCCGTTCCAGGAGGGCGACTTCCCGGGGCCGGTGAAGTACGGCTACCTCAACGTCGGAGTGGTGGAGGAGGGGCCGGGGAACCTCGTCGGCCGTACCGTCTTCTGCCTCTACCCGCACCAGACCCGGTACGTCGTCCCGGCCGCCGCCGTCACCCCGGTGCCCCCACAGGTCCCCGCCGGGCGGGCCGTGCTCGCCGGCACCGTCGAGACCGCCGTCAACGCCCTGTGGGACGCGGCGCCCCTGGTCGGCGACCGGATCGCCGTGGTCGGCGGCGGCATGGTCGGCTGCTCGGTGGCCGCACTGCTGGCCCGATTCCCCGGCGTCCGCGTCCAGCTGGTCGACGCCGACCCGGCCCGTGCCGGGGTCGCCGAGGCGCTCGGCGTCGGCTTCGCGTCGCCCGCCGACGCCCTCGGTGACCTCGACCTCGTCGTCCACGCCAGCGCGACGGAGGCGGGCCTCGCCCGGTCACTGGAGCTCCTGCGGCCCGAGGGCACCGTCCTCGAACTGAGCTGGTACGGCGACCGGCGCGTCGCCCTCCCCCTCGGCGAGGCCTTCCACTCCCGGCGCCTGACCCTGCGCAGCAGCCAGGTCGGCACCGTCTCCCCGGCGCGCGGCGCCACCCGCACGTACGCCGACCGGCTCGCCCTCGCCCTCGACCTGCTCGCCGACCCGGCGCTCGACGCGCTCGTCACCGGCGAGTCCGCGTTCACCGAACTGCCGGACGTGCTCCGAGGGTTGGCCGCCGGTGAGATCCCCGCCCTGTGCCACCGGATCCGGTACGCCGACGAGGGCCGCGGTGACTGACCGCTGACCAGCCGTCCCCTCCGGGGCGGCATCGGCGCCGGACCCTGAGAAGAGACGTGCGGGCCGCTGAACAAGGGAAGGCACCGGGCCGTAATAGACGGCACCCCCGCGCAGCGATCGGCGGGGGATCAGACGTGCCACACCTGGAGGGTCGTCCGTTGTTCAGCATCACCGTCCGCGATCACATCATGATCGCCCACAGCTTCCGCGGCGACGTCTTCGGGCCCGCGCAGCGCCTGCACGGAGCGACGTTCCTCGTGGACGCCACCTTCCGGCGCGAGCAGCTGGACGAGGACGACATCGTCGTCGACATCGGGCTGGCCACCCGGGAACTCGGTGCCGTCGTCGGCGAGTTGAACTACCGCAACCTCGACAACGAACCCGACTTCGCCGGCGTCAACACCTCCACCGAGTTCCTGGCGAAGGTCGTCGCCGACCGGCTCGCCGAGCGCGTGCACAAAGGCGCGCTCGGGGAAGGGGCCCGGGGGCTGGCCGGTCTCACCGTCACCCTGCACGAGTCGCACGTCGCCTGGGCGAGTTACGAGCGTGCGCTGTGACCGGCACGTCCACCGGCACGTCCACCGGCACGGCGGCCGGGTGGCCTCGGCCCACCTGCGTCCCTGGGCGGACGTCCGCGCGGGCGTCCGGGCCGACGCCCGGGCAGGTGCCCGCTCCGGCGTCCGGGCCGACGGCCGGGCCGACGCCCGGGCATTTGTCCGTACAGGCGTCCGGGCAGATGTCCGCGGTGACTTCGTCCCCGAGGAGCGGGGGGATCATCCCCATGGCCCTGCGCTCGGTGCACTTCGTCATGCCGGGCGGAGTCGACGACCCGGCCGCGCCGAGCGGCGGCAATGCCTACGACCGGCGTGTGCGGCTCGACCTGCCCGGCTTCGGCTGGCGGGTGCGGGGGCTGCCGGTGGCCGGTGACTGGCCCCGGCCGGACGACGGCGCCCGCGCGGAACTCGCCCGCGTACTGCGCCGGTTGCCGGACGGTGCCGTCGTCCTCCTCGACGGGCTGGTCGCCTGCGGTGTCCCGGAGATCGTCGTACCGGAGACCGAGCGGCTGCGCATGGCCGTCCTCGTCCACCTCCCGCTCGGCGACGAGACCGGCCTCGACCGCGCCGTGGCCGCCGGACTGGACGCCCGCGAACGCGCGGTACTGCGCGCCGTCCCCGCCGTCGTCGCCACCAGCGACTGGGCGGTCCGCCGCCTCGTCTCCCACCACGGACTCGACCCGGGCCGCGTCCACGTCGCCGTCCCCGGCGCCGACATCGCGCCCCTCGCGCCCGGCACCGACGGCGTCTCCCGGCTGCTGTGCGTCGCCGCCGTCACCCCCCGCAAGGGCCAGCACCGGCTGGTGGAGGCCCTGGCGACCGTCACCGACCCGCAGTGGAGCTGCGTGTGCGTGGGCGGGCTCGGTCACGACCCGGAGTACGTCGACCGGCTGCGGGCACTGATCGCGCGGCACGGTCTGGAGGAGCGGCTGGTGCTCGCGGGCCCGCGGGCCGGCGCGGAGCTGGACGCCGCCTACTCCACCGCCGACCTGATGGTCCTCACCTCGTACGCCGAGACGTACGGCATGGCGGTGACGGAGGCCTTCGCGCGCGGCATCCCCGTGCTGGCCACGGATGTCGGCGGCGTTCCGGAGGCGGTCGGGCGCGCTCCCGACGGCGGGGTGCCCGGCATCCTCGTGCCGCCGGAGGACCCCGCCGCCCTCGCCGCCGAACTGCGCGGCTGGTTCGGCGAAGCGGACGTACGACGCCGGCTCAAGGCCGCGGCACGCGGTCGCCGCGCCGCCCTGAACGGCTGGGCGACCACGGCACGGAGCCTGGCCGCGGTACTGCACCGGCTGCCCGGCGAACCCCGGAGGACGGCATGAGGGAGACGACGGCGCCGGCCGCCCCGGGGCATTCCGGCGAACCTCCGCGCTACGCGCCCGAGTGGCTGCGGCTGCGCGAGCCCGCCGACGCCGCCGCGCGGGCGCGCGGCCTGCTCGACCCGCTGCGGATCCGCCTCGCCGGCCTGCCCGGGCGGGCGGACGGACTGGTCGTGCACGACGTGGGCTGCGGCACCGGCTCGATGGGACGCTGGCTCGCGCCGCTGCTCGACGGCGCCCAGCACTGGGTGCTGCACGACCGGGACCCGTACCTCCTGCACTTCGCCGCCGTCGCCGCCCCGCGCTCGGCCGCCGACGGCAGTCGCGTCACGGTCGAGACCCGGCGCGGCGACCTCGCCCGTCTCACCCCGGACGCGCTGACCGGCGCCGCGCTGGTGACGGCGTCCGCGCTCCTCGACGTCCTCACCACCGAGGAGGTCGGCACGCTCGCCGCCGTCTGCGCCTCGGCCGGCTGCGCGGCGCTGCTGACCCTCTCCGTCGCCGGGCGCGTCGACCTGACCCCCGCCCACCCCCTGGACGCCGAGATCGCCGAGGCGTTCAACGACCACCAGCGGCGCACCGGCCTGCTCGGCCCGGACGCGGTCACCGCGGCGACGGCGGCCTTCGCCGCGCACGGCGCCACCGTACGGACGCGCCCCAGCCCCTGGCGGCTGGGCCCGGGCGAGGCCGCGCTCACCGACCAGTGGCTGCGGGGCTGGGTCGGCGCGGCCGTCGAACAGCGCCCGGAGCTGCGGGAACGGGCCCCCCGCTACCTGGACGAGCGTCTCGCGTCCCGCGCCGCGGGGGAGTTGCGCGTCGTCGTCCACCACACCGACCTGCTGGCGTTGGGCCGGCCGGCGGGCAGGGCCTCGTGAGCGCACCGACCGTACCGGTGAGGGCCTTGCCGGCGGCGGTCGTACGCCGGGACACCGCGGCAACCGCCGGCCCCCCTGCCGGCGACCTTCCCGGACATCCTCCCCGCCGCGCCCGCCGCGCCCGCCGCGCCCACCTGGGCAGCCTCGCCGGCACCGCCGTCCTCGCCGTACTCCTGTGGCGGACGGGGACCGGTGTCCTCCTGGACGGGCTGCGCCGGATCGACGGGCCCGCGTTGCTGGCGGCGCTCGGGATCGGGCTGGTCACCACGGTGTCCAGCGCCTGGCGTTGGGCCCTGGTGGCCCGGGCGCTGCGCATCCGGCTGCCCCTCGGACCGGCCGTCGCCGACTACTACCGTGCCCTGTTCCTCAACGCCGCCCTCCCCGGTGGCGTCCTCGGCGACGTGCACCGCGCGGTACGGCACGGACGCGGCGCCGGTGACCTGGGGCGCGGTGTGCGGGCCGTCGTCCTCGAACGCGCCGCCGGACAAATCGTGTTGGTCGGCGTCGGCGTCGCGGTGCTGTTCACGGTGCCGTCCCCCGTGCGGGCCGCGACCCGGAGCATCGCACCGTTCGCGGGGATGGCCGTACTCGGCGCGCTCGCCGTCGTCCTCGCTCTGCGCGTGAACCGGGCGCCCGCGCGTCCGGACCCCGGACCGCAGCGGAAACCCGGGGCCCTGCGGACGACGCTCGCCGAGGCACGCGAAGGGCTGCTGTCCCGGCGCAGCCTGCCGGGGGTCCTCGTGTCGTCCGTCGTCGTACTGGCCGGGCACCTCGCGATGTTCGTCCTCGCCGCACGAGTGGCGGGCAGCGGCGCCTCCGTCGCCGTACTGACGCCGCTGGCCGTGCTGGCGCTGCTCGCCATGGGGCTGCCGCTGAACGTCGGCGGATGGGGGCCCCGGGAGGGCGTCACCGCCTGGGCGTTCGGCGCGGCCGGGCTGGGAGCGGGCATCGGGCTGGGCGTGGCCGTGGTCTACGGGGTGCTCTGCTTCGCGGCGAGCCTGCCCGGTGCCGTCGTGCTCGTCGCCCGCCGGCACGCGGGGCCGCGAGCTGGCGGCTCCGAGCCGGCGGCTCCGAGCCGTCGGCTCCGGGCCGCGCCGCGCGCGGGGGCCGCCCGACGCCACTACCCGGGCTCACCGTCCGACACCGTGCCCGCCACCGCCGTCAGCAGCGCGAAACACATCCCGAAGGAATCCGCGAGGCCGGCCAGCAGTTCCTTCCCCTTTTCCGCCGAACCCAGTGAAGGACGCCCGATGACACCGGATTCGGTATAGCCGGACATACCGAGGGAGAGCAGATGACGCCGGTCGTCCGCGACGAAATCGGCGGCCTCGTAACCGGGCCTGACGTATTCGGGGTGCGTATGCAGAAGAATGGAGGTCTCGATTTCCCCCGCGTGCATGTCGGTGAGCAGCGAAGTGGTCACCCCCGCACGTTCCCGCGCCGCTTCCCAGTCCTCCGCGGCGGGGAACAGCGCCATCCGCTCGCCGCGGGCGGTGGACTCCTGGACGACGTTCCCCAGTACGTAGTTTCCGCCGTGCCCGTTGACCACCACCAGGGCGTCGACGCCCGAGCGGCGCAGCGAGTCGGCTATGTCCCGTATCACCGCATGCAGGGTCACGGAGGAGATGCTGACGGTCCCCGGCCAGTCCGCGTGTTCGTGCGAGCAGCCGATGGTCACCGGCGGGAGCAGGTGCACCGGGTACGCGGCGGCGATCCCCCGTGCGACGGCGCAGGCGACGAGCGTGTCGGTCGCCAGCGGCAGATACGGGCCGTGCTGCTCGAAACTCCCCACCGGCAGCACCGCGACCTGCCGCGGCGCCCCGGAGCCCCGTTCGCGCACGTCCGCGCTCGTGTCCGCCGGTACCAGTGAAACGTCCATTCCCGCACGGCCTTTCGTCTCCGCCCGGCAATCCGCTGAGCCGTCTGCTGGGCAATCTGTTGAGCAATCTGTTGAGGAACGCGAGAATCATGACAGAAAAAATCGGTGTAATCGGCAAGAAAGTGTCGCAGCGGTCACGGCGCACGGACGTGGAACGCGTCGTGGTCACACCCCTGCCCACCGTGTACGGGGAATTCCGGGCGTTCGGCTATTTCGACCACGAGCGTGGCGAGGAGCAGGTGGCGCTCGTCCACGGCGACCCGGGCGCCGAAGGCGTGCTCACCCGACTGCACTCGGAGTGCCTGACCGGCGACGCCCTCGGCTCGCGGCACTGCGAGTGCGGCGACCAACTCGCCTCCGCGCTGCGGGCGGTGGCCGCCGCGGGCAGCGGCGTCGTCGTGTACCTGCGCGGCCACGAGGGGCGCGGCATCGGACTGCTCGGCAAACTGCGCGCGATGGCGCTGCAGGCGGAGGGCCTGGACACGGTGGAGGCGAACCTCGCCCTCGGCCTGCCGGTCGACGCCCGGGACTACGGCGTCGCCGCCCGCGTCCTGGAGGACCTCGGGGTGCGGTCCGTACGGCTGATGTCCAACAACCCCCGCAAACGGGAGGCGTTGGTACGGCACGGCATCCAGGTCGCAGAGCAGGTGCCGCTGCTGATACCGCCGTGCGAGAGCAACATCACCTACCTGCGGACCAAGCGGGAGCGGCTCGACCACCACCTGCCCCACCTGGACGCCGTGGCGCACCTGTCCTGAACCGTGCCGGCGACCGCGCCGTTTCAGGCCTCGTTGGCCGCCGTACGTGCCGGCGCGCGCCCCGGTCCGGGGAGTTCCGCCGCCACGCCCTCGCCGCCACCGCGGAATCCTGGTCCGGGGCGGCGGCGTGCGCGGGGAGGGCGGCCGGGGACCGCCCGGCGCCGTCAGGCCGTCACCGTCTCCGTCTCGCGCCGGGCCGCCTCCCGCCGGGCGTGCTCGCCCAGCTCCTGGGTCGGGACCTCGTGGGTCTCGCGGGCCGAGAGCGCGGCGATCACCGGCGGGACGCACAGTGCCGTCGTGAACAGGGCCACGGCGAACCAGTCGTCGCCGTCCGGACCGGCGATCCGCGCGGCGAAGGTCACCGCGAACCCGGCCACCGCGAAGCCGATCTGCGTACCGATCGCCACGCCGGACAGCCGGACCCGGGTGGAGAACATCTCTCCGTAGAAGGCGGGCCACACGCCGTTCGCGGCGCTGTAGACGACGCCGAAGGCGACGATGCCCGTGAGGAACGTCAACGGGTAGGAGCCGGTCGAGATCGCCCACAGGTACAGGAACATCGTCACCGCGCTGCCGGCCGCGCCGATCAGGAACACCGGACGCCGCCCGATGCGGTCGGACAGCGTCGCCCACAGCGGGATCGCGGCGAGCGCGACGACGTTGGCGAGGGCGCCCACCCACAGCATGGCGGTACGGGACATGCCGACCGAGTCACTGGTGGCGTACGCCAGCGCCCAGACCGTGAAGATGGTGCTGACCGAGGCGATGAGCGCGCCCGCGACCACCCGCAGCACGTCCGCCCAGTGGTCGCGCGCCAGCACGGCCAGCGGCATCTTCACGACGCCCTCCGTGGCGGTCTGCTGCGTGAAGGCCGGGGTCTCGTCCAGCTTGCGGCGGATGACGTAGCCGACGACGGCGACCACGACGCTCAGCCAGAACGGCACGCGCCAGCCCCAGGACAGCAGGTGTTCCTCGGGGAGCGCGGCGACGGGGAGGAAGACCAGGGTGGCGAGCAGTTGCCCGCCCTGGGTGCCGCTGAGGGTGAAGCTGGTGAAGAAGCCCCGTTTGTGCGATGGCGCGTGCTCGAGCGTCATGGAGTTGGCGCTGGCCTGCTCGTCGGCCGCCGATATGCCCTGCAGGACACGGCACAGCACCAGCAGGACCGGGGCGAGGGTGCCGACCTGGTCGCGGGTGGGCAGGCAGCCGATGAGGAACGTCGACACGCCCATCAGCATCAGCGTGAACACCATGATCTTCTTGCGGCCCATGCGGTCGCCGACGTGCCCGAGGAAGAACGCGCCGACCGGGCGGGCGGCGTACGCGACACCGAACGTGGCCAGCGACAGCAGGGTCGCGGTGGCCGGGTCGGACTCGTCGAAGAAGACCTCGGGGAAGATCAGCGCGGCGGCGCTGCCGTAGATGAAGAAGTCGTAGTACTCCAGAGCGCTGCCGATCCAGGCGGCGGTCGCGGCCTTCTTCGGCTGGCCGGGCGGGGCGGCGTCATGGGACGCGGGGGCGGGGACGGACACGGCGTTGCTCCTTCGGGGGGCTCCACGGCGGGCGGAGTGAGCGGAGGGGAGAAGTGCCGATCGGCTAATTAACCCACTGGGTAGTTAGTCGCGGTTGGGAAGGGATGTTGCGCGCACGTTTCCCGTGTGTCAAGAGGTCCCGGCGCCCCGCCGCCGCGGTGGTCAGTCGGCCGCGCGCTCCGCCGTCAGGTAGGCGATCACCATGTCGCCGAGCATGGTCCGGTAGTGCTCGCGCTGGTCCGGGGCGACCAGGTCGCGGCCGAACAGGGCGCCGAAGGTGTGCCGGTTGGCGACCCGGAAGAAGCAGAAGGAGCTGATCATCGCGTGCAGGTCGACGGCGTCGACGTCGGCCGTGAACAGGCCGGACCGCCGCCCGTCCGCCAGGATCCGGCGGATCACGTCGAGTGCCGGGGAGCCGATGCTGGCCAGCATCTCCGAGGACGCGATGTGCTCGGCGCCGTGGATGTTCTCGATGCTGACCAGGCGGATGAAGTCGGGGTGCCGCTCATGGTGGTCGAAGGTCACCTCCGCGAGGCGCCTGATGGCCGCCACCGGGTCCAGGTGCTCGACGTCGAGCTGCTGCTCGGCCTCCCGGATCACGCCGTACGCCCGCTCCAGCACGGCCGTGAACAGCTGCTCCTTGCCGCCGAAGTAGTAGTAGATCATCCGCTTCGTGGTGCGGGTGCGGGCGGCGATCTCGTCGACGCGGGCCCCGTCGTAGCCGGCCCGGGCGAACTCCCGCGTCGCCACGTCGAGGATCTCCGCCCGGGTGCGGGCGGCGTCGCGGGTGCGCGCGCCGGATCGTGCCGGTTCGTCGAGGCTGGTCATCGGGTTCCTTCGGCTGCGGGAGGAGGCTGAGGGGCGCGTGGCTGTGGGGCGTGGCTGAGGGGCGAGACTGCGGGCCGGGGGCGTGCCGGTGATTCTAGGAGCCTCCGCCTTCCCACACGCCCCGCCCTCCTGCTATGACTAACGTACTGGTTCGTACATTGGTCGCTCGGGCGGGAAAGCCCGAGCCGCGCAGGAGGTCGTCCCCGGTGGCCAAGGACTCGTATCTCGTCGGACTGATCGGTTCCGGCATCGGCCCGTCGCTCAGCCCGGCACTGCACGAGCGGGAGGCCGACCGGCAGGGTCTGCGCTACCTGTACCGGCTGATCGACATCGACACCCTCGGTGTCCCGCCCGAGGCGGTGGGCGACCTACTGCGCGCGGCCCGGGACCTGGGCTTCGACGGCCTGAACATCACGCACCCGTGCAAGCAGCTCGTCATCGAGCACCTGGATGCCCTCGCCCCGCAGGCGGAGGCGCTCGGCGCGGTCAACACCGTCGTCTTCGACGGCGCCGGCCGGGCAACCGGGCACAACACCGACGTCACCGGCTTCGCCGCCTCCTTCGCCCGCGGACTGCCCGACGCGCCGCTGGAGCGGATCGTGCAGCTCGGCGCCGGCGGCGCGGGCGCGGCCGTCGCGCACGCCACGCTCACCCTGGGCGCCGGGCGGATCACCGTCGTCGACGCGCTGCCCGAGCGGGCCGCCGCACTCGCCGCCCAGCTGAACCGGCACTTCGGGGACGGCCGCGCCGCCCACGCCGCATCCGACCGGCTGCCCGGGCTGCTGACCACGGCCGACGGCCTCGTGCACGCCACCCCCACCGGCATGGCCGCCCACCCCGGGCTGCCCCTGCCCGCCGCCGAGCTCCACCCCGGGCTGTGGGTCGCCGAGGTCGTCTACCGCCCCCTGGAGACCGAGCTGCTGCGCACCGCCCGCGCACTGGGCTGCGCCACGCTGGACGGCGGGGGCATGGCGGTCTTCCAGGCCGCGGACGCGTTCCGGCTGTTCACCGGGCGGGAACCCGACGCCGCGCGGATGCTCGCCGACATCACCGACCTGGCGGGCGCCCTCGGGGCCCAGCAGTAGGAAAGAGGCAGCCACGTGCGGACGTCCATCGCCACCGTCTCCCTCAGCGGATCCCTCACCGAGAAGCTCACGGCGGCCTCCCTGGCCGGCTTCGACGGCGTGGAGATCTTCGAGAACGACCTGCTGGCCAGCCCCCTGACCCCCGAGGAGGTCCGCGCCCACTGCGCCGACCTCGGGCTCACCGTCGACCTCTACCAGCCCATGCGGGACATGGAGGCCCTGCCCGAGGAGGAGTTCGCCCGCGCGCTGCGCCGCGCCCGGCACAAGTTCGAGCTGATGCGCAGACTCGGCGCGGACACCGTCCTGGTCTGCTCCAGCGTCTCCCCGCACGCCGTGGACGACGACGCCCTCGCCGCCGAGCAGCTGAACCGGCTCGCCGGCCTGGCCCAGGACCACGGCGTCCGCGTCGCCTACGAGGCGCTCGCCTGGGGCCGTCACATCAGCACGTACGACCACGCCTGGCGCGTGGTGAAGAGCGCCGGGCACCCCGCGCTCGGCACCTGCCTGGACAGCTTCCACATCCTCTCGCGGGGCAGTGACCCCCAGGGCATCGAGGACATCCCCGGGGAGAAGATCTTCTTCCTCCAGCTCGCCGACGCCCCGCTGCTCGCGATGGACGTCCTCCAGTGGAGCCGCCACTACCGCTGCTTCCCCGGCCAGGGCGGCTTCGACGTCGCGGGGCTGCTGCGGCACGTACTGCGCGCCGGCTACGACGGTCCGCTGTCCCTGGAGGTCTTCAACGACGTCTTCCGGCAGTCCGAGGCCGGCCCCACGGCCGTGGACGCCCAGCGCTCCCTGCTGCTCCTCCAGGAGACGGTCGGCCTCGCCGCGCCGCCCGCACCCGCCGCGCCCACCGGGGTCGCCTTCGCCGAACTGGTCACGCCGGACGCCGCCCCCGTCTCGGCCGTGCTCGGCGCGCTGGGCTTCGCCCGGACCGCACGGCACCGCGGCAAACCCGTCGACCTGTGGCAGCGGGGCGACGCCCGCGTCCTGGTCAACACCGGGCCGGCCGAACGCCGCGACGGCACCCGGCTCGCCGCCGTCGGCCTGGAGTCGCCCGACCCCGCCGGGGCGGCGCGCCGCGCCGAGGCACTGCTCGCTCCGGTGCTGCCGCGCCGCCGCGCCCCCGGGGACGCCCCGCTGGAGGCGGTCGCCGCACCCGACGGCACGGAGCTGTTCCTCTGTGCCACCGCACGCCCCGGACTGCCCGACTGGCGGGCGGACTTCGAGGACACGGGTGCCCCTGCCGACGCCGAGCCGGGCTGGCGCGTCGACCACCTCTCCCTCACCCAGCCCTGGCACCAGTTCGACGAGGCGGCGCTCTTCCACCGCAGCGTCCTCGGGCTGCGCCCGCAGGAGAGCGTGGACGTCGCCGACCCCTACGGCCTGCTGCGCAGCCGCGCCGTCACCACCGAGGACGGCGGGGTCCGTATCGTCCTGACCGTCGGCGCGGCACCCACCGACGACACCGCGCACGCCCAGCACATCGCCCTGGCCACGGACGACGTGGTCGCCGCCGCCCGCCGCTTCCGGGCCGCCGGCGGCGCGCCGCTGCCGATCCCCGCCAACTACTACGACGACCTCGCCGCCCGCTTCGAGTTCGCCGACGGCGAGCTGGAGACGTACCGGGAGCTGGGCATCCTCTACGACCGCGACGCCCACGGCACCTTCCGGCACTGCTACACGCACACCGTCGGCCGGGTCTTCTTCGAACTCGTCCAGCGCGACGGCGGCTACCGCGGCTACGGCGCGGCCAACGCGCCGGTCCGGCTGGCCGCGCAGCACGCGGTGCGGGGGTTCACTGGCGGCTGACCGTGCGGGTCAGGCCGGTGATCACGGTGGTCGCCAGGATCCAGCCCGTGACGATCAGCACGTAGGACAGCGTCTGGTACCCGCCCTTCGGGGCGAAGGCGTTCTCCTGGCCGAAGGAGATGACCGGCAGCAGCAGGTCCAGGGTGTAGAACACCGGATCGAAGTCGGGGGACTCCGCGGGCTTGAGGGGCGGCGGGTGGCGCAGCCCGTACGCGACGGAGCCGACCGCGAGGAGTGACAGCAGCCAGCCACCCGCGCGCAGCGGACGGAAGCCGTACCCGACCGTGACGTCCTGGAGGTGCCCCCACAGCCGGCCGTACCAGGGCAGAGTGCGACGGCGCCGCCGCTGCTTGGCGAGCTGGACCAGCCGGGCCGCGTCGTCGTCGCCGATCCGGCGGTAGGCGGCGGTCAACTGCTCGTAGGTGAAGGGCAGGTAGCTGTCGCCCTTCTCCAGCATCGGCAGCCGTCTTGTGGCGGGCTCGTGCGGGATGAGCGACGTGTAGGTGAGGTCGTTCAGCTGGACCCAGCCCGGTACCGCCTCCGGTTCGACGAACAGCACGTCCACCTGGGCGCGGCGCAGGTTCAGGGCGCCCTCCGGCCTCGGGCCCTGGCGCAGCCACAGTTCGCCGATCACGGAACTACTCGCGCGCAGCGCGGTCCCCCCGGGATTGGCCAGGCGCGCGTGCGAGAGGTCGAGACGGCCGGGTATGCGCGCGCCGCGCAGCTCCAGCCGGCCCCGCACCTCGGCGTGCCGCATCACCACGTCGGCCTCGGCCGCGAGCGTCTCGGCCTGCAGGGCGGTGCCGCCGGGATGATCCAGCACCGAGTCGGTGAGGTTGACCGCCCCGGCCACCCGTGCGCCGGTGAGCCGCACCTCGCCCCGGGCGCGCAGCCCGGGCGCCCACAGGTCGGCACCGAGGACCGCCTGGTTCAGCTGGAGCACCGGCCCCTCGGCGTCCGGCGCGTGGATCTCCGTGCTCTCCAGGTAGAGGCTCCCGGTGACCTCCGCCCCGCCGAGCCGCACCATCCCGCCGAACCGTGCGCGGGTCAGCCGCAGCACCCCCTCGACCCGGACGGCGTGCGCGATCAGCCCGGGCAGCACGGACTCGCTCAGGTTCACCTCGCGCAGCCGCCCCGCGTACAGCCTCGGCACCTCGTCGACGTGGCAGTGCCGCAGCCGCACGGGGTGGTCCACCGTCGCGTACTGCAACTCCAGCGGGCCGGTGACGCGCGCCCCCGCCAGACTGAGCGCCGCCACCTCGCCGTCCTCCTGGGGACCGTCCAGGAGCAGCGCCCTCAACACGCTCCCCCGTACGCTCCGTTCGGGGCCCCATGTGCCGCCGTCGGCCGGGTCCTCGTCGTCCGCGGCGCGGAAGTCCACGGCGGTTCCCGTGGCGAAGGCCCGCCAGACGCGCGCCTCGGCCGGTGTCAGGTCGTTGATCTCCATCGCGGGGACTCTGACCCGAACCGGCCGGTCGCGTCAACGTGTTACTGCCACGCCGTGCTACTTCTTGGCCGACTCCACCGCGTGCCCGCCGAACTGGTTGCGCAGCGCGGCGATCATCTTCATCTGCGGCGAGTCGTCCTGCCGGGACGCGAACCGCGCGAACAGGGAGGCCGTGATCGCGGGCAGCGGCACGGCGTTGTCGATGGCCGCCTCGACGGTCCAGCGTCCCTCGCCGGAGTCCTGGGCGTAACCGCGCAGGTTGTCCAGGTGATGGTCCTCGTCGAGGGCGTTGACGGCCAGGTCGAGGAGCCAGGAGCGGATGACGGTGCCCTCCTGCCAGGAGCGGAAGACCTCGCGGACGTTGTCCACGGAGTCGACCTTCTCCAGCAGCTCCCAGCCCTCGGCGTAGGCCTGCATCATGGCGTACTCGATGCCGTTGTGGACCATCTTGGAGAAGTGCCCGGCGCCCACCTTGCCCGCGTGGACGTAGCCGTAGGGGCCCTCGGGCTTGAGCGCGTCGAAGATCGGCTTGAGGTCGTCGACGACCTCCTTCTCACCGCCGACCATCAGCGCGTAGCCGTTCTTCAGGCCCCACACGCCGCCCGAGACACCGGCGTCGACGAAGTTGATGCCGTGCCGGGCCAGCTCCTCGGCGTGCTTCTCGTCGTCCGTCCAGCGGGAGTTGCCGCCGTCGATGACGGTGTCACCGTGCCTGAGCAGGGTCGCCAGCTGGTCGATGACGCCCTGGGTGGCGGCGCCGGCCGGCACCATCACCCAGACCGCGCGCGGCCGCTCCAGCTGCTCGACGAGGTCGACGAGGCTGTTGACGTCGGCCAGCTCGGGATTGGTGTCGTAGCCGACGACGGTGTGGCCGGCGTTGCGCAGACGCTCGCGCATGTTGCCGCCCATCTTGCCGAGACCCACAAGACCGATCTGCATGTCAGTGCACTTCCTTCAGTTCACGGTAGGCGGCCACCAGCGCGGCCGTGGACGGGTCGAGGCCGGGCACGTCGGCGCCCTCGGTCAGGGCGGGCTCGACGCGCTTGGCGAGGACCTTGCCGAGCTCGACGCCCCACTGGTCGAAGGAGTCGATGTTCCACACCGCGCCCTGGACGAACACCTTGTGCTCGTACAGCGCGATCAGCTGGCCGAGGACGGAGGGGGTCAGTTCACCGGCCAGGATCGTGGTGGTCGGGTGGTTGCCCTGGAAGGTGCGGTGCGGCACCTGCTCCTCGGGCACGCCCTCCGCGCGGACCTCGTCGGAGGTCTTGCCGAAGGCCAGCGCCTGTCCCTGGGCGAACAGGTTGGCCATCAGCAGGTCGTGCTGCGCCTTCAGCTCGTCGCTCAGCTCGGCGACGGGCCGGGCGAAGCCGATCAGGTCGGCCGGGACGAGCTTGGTCCCCTGGTGGATCAGCTGGTAGTAGGCGTGCTGCCCGTTGGTGCCGGGCGTGCCCCAGACCACCGGCCCGGTCTCCCACTCCACCGGACGCCCGTCGCGGTCCACCGACTTGCCGTTGGACTCCATGTCGAGCTGCTGGAGGTAGGCCGTGAACTTCGACAGGTAGTGGCTGTACGGCAGCACCGCGTGCGACTGGGCGCCCATGAAGTTGCCGTACCAGACGCCCAGCAGGCCCAGGATCAGCGGGGCGTTGGCCGGGGCCTCGGCGTTGCGGAAGTGCTCGTCGACGATGCGGAAGCCGTCGAGCATCTCGCGGAAGCGGTCCGGGCCGATGGCGATCATCAGGGAGAGCCCGATCGCCGAGTCGTAGGAATAGCGGCCGCCGACCCAGTCCCAGAACTCGAACATGTTGGCCGTGTCGATGCCGAAGCCGGCGACCTTCTCGGCGTTCGTCGACAGCGCGACGAAGTGCCGGGCGACGGCCTTCTCGTCGCCGTCCAGCCCGGCCAGCAGCCAGGACCGCGCCGACGTCGCGTTCGTGATCGTCTCGATCGTGGTGAACGTCTTGGACGCCACGATGAACAGCGTCTCGGCCGGGTCCAGGTCCCGGACCGCCTCGTGCAGGTCGGCGCCGTCCACGTTGGACACGAACCGGAACGTGAGCGAGCGGTCGGTGAAGGCGCGCAGCGCGTCGTACGCCATCGCCGGACCGAGGTCGGAGCCGCCGATGCCGATGTTGACGATGTTGCGGATGCGCTTGCCGGTGTATCCGGTCCACTCGCCGGAGCGGACCCGGTCCGCGAAGGCGGTCATCCTGTCGAGCACGGCGTGCACCTTGGGCACGACGTTCTCGCCGTCGACCTCGATCACCGCGTCCCGCGGGGCGCGCAGCGCGGTGTGCAACACCGCCCGGTCTTCGGTGATGTTGATCCGCTCGCCGCGGAACATGGCGTCGCGCAGGTCGGACACGCCGGTGGCCGAGGCCAGTTCCCGCAGCAGGTTCAGGGTCTCGTCGGTGACCAGGTTCTTGGAGTAGTCGATGCGCAGGTCGCCGACGCGCACGACGTACCGTTCCGCCCGCCCGGGGTCGGCGGCGAACAGCTCGCGCAGGTCCGGTCGTCGCAGCGCGTCCTCGCGGTGGTCCGCCAGCGCGGTCCACTCCGGGCGCCGGGTGAGCTTCGGGGAGTCGGACATGGGGTCAGACATGGACAGGGGTCTCCTTGCCGGCCTCGCCGCGCAGGGCGACGGCGTACATCTCGTCCGCGTCGAGGCGCCTGAGCTCCTCGGCGATGAGTTCGGAGGTGGGGCGCACCTTCAGTGCGAGGGAGCGCGGGGGCTGGCCGGGCAGGGTCATCGTGGCGAGCGGTCCCTCCGGCCGGTCGATGACGATCTCGCCGTTCGCGGTGCCCAGGCGGACGGCCGTGACGACCGGTCCGTCGGTGATCACCCGGTCGACCCGGACGTGCAGCCGGGCCTCCAGCCAGCGGGCCAGCAGCTCGGCGGCCGGGTTGTCGGCCTCGGCCTCCACGGTCGCCGAGGTCACCGGCACCCGGGCCTGGTCGAGTGCCGCGGCCAGCATGGAGCGCCACAGCGTCAGCCGGGTCCAGGCGAGGTCGGTGTCGCCGGGCGCGTAGGAGCGGACCCGGCGCTCCAGGACCTCCATCGGCCGCTCGACCGCGTACAGGTCGGTGATCCTGCGCTGCGCCAGCGCGCCCAGCGGGTCCTGCGCGGGGTTGTCCGGCGCCTCCACCGGCCACCACACGACGACCGGGGCGTCCGGCAGCAGCAGCGGCAGCACGACCGAGTCGGCGTGCTCGGACACCTCGCCGTACATGCGCAGCACGACGGTCTCGCCGGTGCCGGCCTCGGAGCCCACCCGCACCTCGGCGTCGAGGTGCGAGCGGGTGCGGTCGCGCAGGTTGCGGGCGTGCCGCTTGATGACGACCAGGGTGCGCGAGGGGTGCTCGTGCGAGGCCTCCTCGGCCGCCTTGATCGCGTCGTAGGCGTTCTCCTCGTCCGTGACGATCACCATCGTCAGGACCATGCCCACGGCCGGGGTGCCGATGGCGCGGCGGCCCTGCACCAGCGCCTTGTTGACCTTGCTTGCCGTGGTGTCGGTCAGGTCGATCCTCATGGCCTGCGCCAGCTCCGTCCGTCTCGTGCGAGCATCTCGTCGGCTTCCCGCGGTCCCCAGCTGCCCGAGGCGTACTGCGCGGGCCGCTCGTGCGTGGCCCAGTACTCCTCGATCGGGTCGAGGATCCGCCAGGACTCCTCCACTTCCTGGTGACGGGGGAACAGGTTGGCGTCGCCCAGCAGGACGTCCAGGATCAGCCGTTCGTACGCCTCCGGGCTGGACTCCGTGAAGGACTCGCCGTACGCGAAGTCCATGGACACGTCCCGGATCTCCATCGACGTGCCCGGCACCTTGGAGCCGAACCGCACCGTCATGCCCTCGTCGGGCTGGACGCGGATGACGATCGCGTTCTCGCCGAGCTCCTCCGTCGCGGTGGAGTCGAAGGGGGAGTGCGGGGCGCGCTGGAAGACGACCGCGATCTCGGTGACCCGGCGGCCGAGCCGCTTGCCGGTGCGCAGGTAGAAGGGGACGCCCGCCCAGCGGCGGTTGTCGATGCCCAGCTTGATCGCCGCGTAGGTGTCGGTGGCGGAGGCCGGGTCGATGCCCTCCTCCTCCAGGTAGCCGGGGACCTGCGCGCCGCCCTGCCAGCCGCCCGCGTACTGCCCGCGCACGGTGTGCTCGCCGAGTTCGTCCGGCAGCCGCACCGCCCGCAGCACCTTCAGCTTCTCGGTGAGCAGCGACGCGGCGTCGAAGGAGGCGGGCTCCTCCATCGCGGTCAGCGCGAGCAGCTGGAGCAGGTGGTTCTGGATGACGTCGCGGGCGGCGCCGATGCCGTCGTAGTAGCCGGCCCGGCCGCCGATGCCGATGTCCTCGGCCATGGTGATCTGCACGTGGTCCACATAGGACCGGTTCCAGATCGGCTCGTACATCTGGTTGGCGAAGCGCAGCGCCAGGATGTTCTGGACGGTCTCCTTGCCCAGGTAGTGGTCGATGCGGAAGACCTGCTCCGGATCGAAGACCTCGTGCACCAGCGCGTTCAGCTCACGGGCGCTGCCCAGGTCGTGCCCGAACGGCTTCTCGATCACCGCGCGGCGCCAGGAGCCGTCCGGGGCGTCGGTCAGCCCGTGCTTCTTGAGCTGCTGGACGACCTTCGGGAAGAACTTCGGCGGCACCGAGAGGTAGAAGGCGTAGTTGCCGCTGGTGCCGCGGGAGGCGTCCAGCTCCTCGACGGACTTGCGCAGCTGCTCGAAGGCGTCGTCGTCGTCGAAGGCGCCGGGGATGAAGCGCATGCCCTCGGCGAGCTGCTGCCACACCTCCTCGCGGAACGGCGTGCGCGCGTGCTCCTTGACGGCGTCGTGCACGACCTCGGCGAAGTCCTGGTTCTCCCAGTCCCGGCGGGCGAAGCCGACCAGGGAGAAGCCCGGCGGCAGCAGGCCGCGGTTGGCCAGGTCGTAGACGGCCGGCATCAGCTTGCGGCGGGACAGGTCACCGGTGACACCGAAGATGACCAGTCCGGACGGGCCCGCGATGCGGGGGAGGCGGCGGTCCTGGGGATCGCGCAGGGGGTTGCTCCAGTCGAGGGGTGCGACGGGCGCGACGGCCTGCTCGCCGGCGCCCGCCCCCTTCGCCCCCTCGGCGGTCTCGGCCGCCCGGGACTTCTCGGCGGTCCGGGCGGACCCGGCCGTCCGCGGCGCCTTGGACGCCTTCGGCGTCCCGGCGGCGCGGGACTCCTCGGCCTCCTCGGCGAGCCGCGGTCCCGCGGCGTCCCGGGCCGTCCTCGCCTCCTTGGCCTCCTTCGTCGCCTTGGTCTCGTGGACCGTCGTAGCGGGAAGGTCCTCGCTCATTCCCCGTCAACTCCCTTGCTGTCGAGGGACTTCGTCACGGCGTCGAGCAGGTCCTGCCAGGCCGCCTCGAACTTGGCCACGCCCTCCTGCTCCAGCTGCTGCACCACCTCGTCGTACGAGATGCCGAGCCGCTCCACGGCCGCGAGGTCGGCCCGGGCCTGGGCGTAACCACCGGTGACCGTGTCGCCCCGTACGTCACCGTGATCGGCGGCGGCGTCCAGGGTTGCCTCCGGCATCGTGTTCACGGTGCCGGGAGCGACCAGCTCCTCCACATACAGGGTGTCCCGGAATGCCGGGTCCTTCACCCCGGTCGACGCCCACAGGGGGCGCTGGGCGTTGGCGCGGGCGCCCGCCAGGGCGGTGAACCGGTCACCCGGCCGCGTCGGACCGCCGACGGATCCGAACACCTCTTCGTACGCCGCGTAGGCCAGTCGCGCGTTGGCCAGCGCCGCCTTCCCCTTCAGGGCGAGGGCCTCGTCCGTGCCCAGCAGCGTCAGGCGCTTGTCGATCTCGCTGTCGACGCGGGAGACGAAGAAGGAGGCCACGGAGTGGATGCCGGCCAGGTCGTGCCCGGCCGCCTGCGCCTTCTCCAGGCCGGCGAGGTAGGCGTCCATGACCTCGCGGTAGCGCTCCAGGGAGAAGATCAGCGTGACGTTGACGCTGATGCCGGCGCCGACGACCTCGGTGATCGCCGGGAGACCGGCCTTCGTCGCCGGGATCTTGATCATCACGTTGGGGCGGTCGACCAGCCAGGCCAGCTGACGCGCCTCGGCGATGGTGGCCCGCGTGTCGTGGGCGAGACGCGGGTCGACCTCGATGGAGACCCGGCCGTCCCGGCCGCCGGTGGCGTCGTACACCTCGCGCAGCACGTCGGCGGCGGCGCGGACGTCGGCGGTGGTCATCATGCGGACCGCCTCGTCGACGGTGACGCCCCGGGTCGCGAGGTCGGCGAGCTGCTCCTCGTAGCCCTCGCCGGAGCCGATGGCGGCCTGGAAGATCGAGGGGTTGGTGGTGACGCCGACGACGTGCTTCGTCCCGATCAGCTCGGCGAGGTTGCCGGACTCGATCCGCCGCCGCGACAGGTCGTCCAGCCAGATGGAGACGCCCTGGTCGGACAGGCGTCGCAGTGCTCCCGCGGTCGCGGTTGCTTCGGTCACAGTGATCATCTTCTCTTTCTGCGGTCGGACCGGTGGTTCCGGTCGGCTCAGCCGCGGGCGGCGGCCAGGGATTCCCGGGCGGCGGCGGCGACGTGCTCGGCGGTGAAGCCGAACTCGGTGAACAGGGTCTTGGCGTCGGCGGAGGCGCCGAAGTGCTCCAGGGAGACGATGCGGCCCGCGTCCCCCACGAACCGGTGCCAGGTCAGGCCGATACCGGCCTCCACGGCCACCCGGGCCTTGACGGACGGCGGCAGCACGCTCTCGCGGTACTCGCGCGGCTGCTCCTCGAACCACTCCACGGACGGCATCGACACCACGCGCGCGGGCGTGCCCTCCGCCTCCAGCGCCTCCCGCGCGGCCACGGCGAGCTGCACCTCGGAGCCGGTGGCGATCAGGACCACGTCCGGTGCGCCGGTGGAGGCGTCGGCGAGGACGTAGCCGCCGCGCGCCGCGTCCGGGTTCGGCTCGTACGTCGGTACGCCCTGACGGGTGAGGACGAGTCCGTGCGGGGCCGGGCCGGTCGAGTGGCGCCTGAGGATCTCGGCCCAGGCGGTCGCGGTCTCGTTGGCGTCGGCCGGGCGGACGACGTTCAGGCCGGGGATCGCGCGCAGGGCGGCGAGGTGCTCGACGGGCTGGTGGGTCGGTCCGTCCTCACCGAGGCCGATGGAGTCGTGGGTCCACACGTACGTCACCGGCAGCTGCATCAGCGCCGACATGCGCACGGCGTTGCGCATGTAGTCGGAGAAGACGAGGAACGTGCCGCCGTAGACGCGGGTGTTGCCGTGCAGGGCGATGCCGTTCATCTCCGCGGCCATCGAGAACTCACGGATCCCGAAGTGGACGGTGCGGCCGTACGGGTCGGCCTCCGGCAGCGGGTTGCCCTCGGGGAGGAAGGAGCTGGTCTTGTCGATGGTCGTGTTGTTCGAGCCGGCCAGGTCGGCGGAGCCGCCCCACAGCTCGGGCAGCACCGGGCCGAGGGCCTGGAGGACCTTGCCGGAGGCGGCGCGGGTGGCGACGGCCTTGCCGGTCTCGAACACCGGCAGGGTGTCCTCCCAGCCCTCGGGCAGCCGGCCGGCGACCACGCGGTCGAACAGCCCGGCGCGTTCCGGCCGATCGCCGCGCCACTTGGCGATCCGCTTGTCCCAGGCGGCGTGCGCCCGGGCGCCCCGGTCCAGGGCCTTGCGGGTGTGGGCGAGGACCTCGTCGTCGACCTCGAAGGACCGCTCGGGGTCGAAGCCGAGGACGCGCTTGGTAGCGGCGACCTCGTCCTCGCCGAGCGCGGAGCCGTGGGAGGCCTCGGTGTTCTGCGCGTGCGGGGCGGGCCAGGCGATGATCGTGCGCATGGCGATGATGGAGGGGCGGCCGGTCTCCGCCTTCGCCGCCGTCAGCGCCGCGTACAGCGCGTGCACGTCGACGTCGCCGTTCTCGGCGGGCTCGACGCGCTGCACGTGCCAGCCGTAGGCCTCGTACCGCTTCAGCACGTCCTCGGAGAACGCGGTCGCGGTGTCGCCCTCGATGGAGATGTGGTTGTCGTCGTAGAGGAAGACGAGGTTGCCGAGCTTCTGGTGGCCGGCCAGCGACGAGGCCTCGGCGGAGACGCCCTCCTGGAGGTCGCCGTCGGAGACGATCGCCCAGACGGTGTGGTCGAAGGGGGACTCGTCCCCGGGGCGCTGGGAGGTTCCGGAGGACTCGGAGGAGTCGGGGGCCTCGGGGGCCTCGGGGTCGAACAGGCCGCGTTCGTAGCGGGCCGCCATCGCCATGCCGACCGCGTTGGCGACGCCCTGGCCGAGCGGGCCGGTGGTGGTCTCCACGCCGGCGGTGTGGCCGTACTCGGGGTGGCCGGGCGTCTTCGAGCCGTGCGTCCGGAAGGCCTTCAGGTCGTCCAGCTCCAGCTCGTACCCGGCGAGGTAGAGCTGGGTGTACAGCGTCAGCGAGGTGTGACCGGGGGAGAGGACGAAGCGGTCACGGCCGGTCCACTCCGGATCGGCGGGGTCGTGCCGCATCACCTTCTGAAAGATCGTGTACGCCGCCGGGGCGAGGGCCATCGCCGTGCCGGGGTGGCCGTTGCCGGCCTTCTGCACGGCATCGGCCGCGAGGATTCGGGCGGTGTCGACGGCACGCCGGTCGAGTTCGGTCCATTCGAAGCGGTCCGCGCTGTCCATTGTGTGCGTGCTCATCTTCAAGAAGTCCTCGATCGGAGCGGAGAAACGGGCTTGACGTGTTCAAACTTAAAAGTCTGACTTTTGAGAGTGAAGGTCCTGATGTGCCAGCCTGTGGTGAAACTGGGACACGCCCCGGCGCGGGACGTACGGGCGGGACGGCACGAGAAGGACATGGCGGACGAAAACCATCAAGACGGCAGCGGCGGCGGTGACGGCGGCAGCGGGTACGGCGACGGGATCAGAACCTTCCCCTTCCCGGTCGATCTCAGCCTCCTCGGCGTCGGCATGCAGGTCGGCCCCATGGGCGCCGGCCGCACCTGGCACGCGCAGGCGCCGCTGCACCGCGTGCACCGCATCGACTTCCACGTCGTCATGCTCTTCACCGGCGGCCCGGTCCGCCACATGATCGACTTCGCCGAGTACGAGGCGACGGCCGGCGATCTGCTGTGGATCCGGCCCGGACAGGTCCACCGCTTCTCGCCGCGCAGCGAGTACCGCGGAACGGTGCTCACCATGCAGCCCGGCTTCCTGCCCCGCGCCACCGTCGAGGCCACCGGCCTCTACCGCTACGACCTGCCGCCCCTGCTCCACCCCGACGAGGCGCGGCTCGCCAGGCTGACGGCCGCGCTCGACCAGCTCCGCCGCGAGTACGAGGACGCCACCACCCTGCCCCTCAGCCTGCACACCGCCGTACTGCGCCACACGCTGTCCGCGTTCCTGCTGCGTCTCGCGCATCTCGCCGTCAGCTCCGCCGAGGCGGCACGGCAGGGGCAGGCGGCCGCGCCGGGCGACACCACCTTCACCCTCTTCCGGGACGCGGTCGAACGGGACTTCGCCACCAACCACAGCGTCAGCGCCTACGCCGACGCGCTCGGCTACTCCCGCCGCACCCTCGTCCGCGCGGTGCGCGCCGCCACCGGCGAGACACCCAAAGGGTTCATCGACAAACGCGTCGTCCTGGAGGCCAAGCGTCTCCTCGCCCACACCGACATGCCGATCGGCCGGGTCGGTGCGGCGGTCGGCTTCCCGGACGCGGCGAACTTCTCCAAGTTCTTCCATCAGCACACGGACCAGACACCGGCGGTGTTCCGGGCGGAGCTGCGCTGAGATCACCGGACACCTGCACCCGCCCCTCCCGACTCCCTATGCTCTAGGAGCGCTTGTCACTGGTACGTCGGTTCGGGGGGTCTGATGGATCCGGCCAGCATCGGTACGACCGCGCGCATCGCCTCGGCGGTGGCGCGGCCGATCATCGCCAGACTCTTCGTCCAGGAGGGGCCGGGCGCGGGCCTCGTGGACAAGCCGGTACGCGTGTCGCGGCTCATCGGGTGGGGCGGGGAGAAGCGCGGACTGAGCAACCTGGACATGTGGAAGATCGCGCGGGAGCTGGTGAAGGCGGCCATCGACGCCAACCCGCACGAACCCCCGGTGAAGTCCGACGAACGCGAAGCGCTCGCCGACGCCCTCGCGGCGACCCTCAGCGCCCTCGGCGAGCTGGAGATGGACGACGTACAGGCGGTCCGGCTCGGCCGGGTCGAGCTGGCGCGACGCCTGACGGCCGCCCGTGGGGACGCCACAAGGGACCTTTCCGCCGACGCCACCGCTCTGTACGACAGCCTGCTCGACCTGAGCTGCCTGCACATCCTGCACTTCTTCACCCAGCGCTCGACCTTCGTCGCCCGCGCCCAGGTGGCCCAGACCCGCATGCTCGACGAGACACTGCGCCTGCTGGACGCGCTGGTGGACCGCATCCCCCGCCCCGGCAGCGCGGACGAGGAGTTCGAGACACGCTATCTCGCCCACCTGGAACGCAAGTACGGCAAACTCAACATCTTCGGCCTCGACCTGAGCGATCCCGGACAGGCCAACTGGCCCCTGGACACCGCCTACCTCAACCTGGAACTGGCATCGCAGCGTGACGGCGGTTCGCCGTCGGCCAACCGCCGACGTGTCGAAGAGGCGTTCACCGGATGCAACCGGGCGATGCTGCGGGGCATGGCCGGATCGGGCAAGACCACGCTGCTGCAGTGGCTGGCCGTCTCGGCCGCGCAGAACTCCTTCCCCGACGAACTGGCGGAGCTCCGCGGCCGGGTGCCGTTCGTGCTGCCACTGCGCGCGCTCGCCCAGACTCCGGGGATGCCGGGCCCCGAGCGGTTCCTCCACGCCGTGGGCAACATGCTGCACGGGCTCCAGCCCGAGCACTGGGCCGACCGGGTCCTGCACAGCGGCCGCGGCATGGTGCTCATCGACGGCGTGGACGAGATCTCCGAAAGCGAACGCCCCGGCGTGCGCCGGTGGTTGCTCGACCTGATCGAGCTCTACCCGAGGAACTTCTTCCTCGTCACCACCCGGCCCTCCGCCGTGGACACCCACTGGCTGGAAGAGGTCGACTTCGCCGAGTTCAACCTGCTGCCGATGACCCGCCAGGACGTCGACCGGTTCGTCCACCGCTGGCACGACGCCGTCCTCACCACGGTCGGCGAACCCGAGGAACGACAGGCGGTCGAACGCTGCCGCGAAGCCCTGCGCGCCAGCCTGCGGCAGAAGCACGACCTGTACCGGCTGGCCACCAATCCGCTGATGTGCGCGCTCATCTGCGCTCTGCACCGCGACCGGCTGACCCACCTCCCCGAACGCCGCATGGAGTTGTACGCCGCCGCGCTCACCATGCTGCTGGTGCGCCGTGACAAGGAGCGCGAGATCCCCGCGCCCCCCGGCCTGGCACCCACGGAGGAGGCCCAGGTCCAGCTCCTCCAGCGGGTCGCGTACTGGCTGATCCGCAACGGGCGTTCCGAGGCGGCCCAGAGCACCGCGGTCCGCATCATCCGCGAGAAGCTCCCCGCCATGCCGCACCTGGCGCCACCCGACCGGGCCCAGGACGTCTTCCGCTACCTGCTGCTGCGCAGCGGGCTGCTGCGGGAACCCTCGGCGGGCATGGTGGACTTCATCCACCGCACGTTCCAGGACTACCTCGGGGCCAAGGCCGCCGTCGAGGCCGAGGACCTCGACCTCCTCGCGGAGTCCGGCCGTGACGACCAGTGGGACGACGTCGTCCGGCTCGCCGTCGGCCACGCCCGCGACAGTGAACGCGCCTACCTGCTGCGCAAGCTGGTCGCACTGGGCGACCAGAGCGCCGACCCGAAACTGCGCCGTCGCTACCACCTGCTCGCCGCCGCGTGCCTCGAGCACGCCACCACCCTCGACCCGGCCGTCCGCGCCGCGGTGCTCCTGCGGGCCGGTGAGCTGATTCCCCCCGCCTCTCCGGCGGACGCCGAACAGCTCGCCACCGCCGGTGACATCGTCCTCGACCTGCTGCCGCGTCCCGAGGGCCTGGGACCGGAGCAGGCGCGGGCCACGGTGATGACCATCGCCCGGATCGGCGGTGCGGCGGCGCTGGACCAGATGGCCCGGTTCCAGGGCGTGCCCGACCGTATCGTCCGCCAGGAGGTGGCGGCCTCCTGGCCGTACTTCGACGCACGGTCGTTCGCCGAGGACGTACTGGCCGGCCTGCCGATGGACGACCTGACACTGCACCTGTCCGCCCCGGAGCAGGTCGCCTGCCTCGACGTGCTCGACCGGGTGCCCCACCTGTCCGTGCGGGGCCAGTTGCTGACCGCCGGCCTCGTCGAGTCCCTGGTCCCCCTGCGGGTCCACTCCCTGTCGGTCGCGCTGTCCAGCGCCGTGTCGTTCTCAGTGCCCTCCCTGGCACCGCTCGACGGACTGCGCCGGCTCGTCGTCGAGTCCTGCGATGTCATCGAGGAGCTGGCCGTCCTGGCCGAGAGCCCGGCGGAGGAGCTCACCCTGCACCGGCTGCCGGCCGGAGCGGACCTGGGCTTCCTGACCGGAGCCGCACAGCTGAGGTCTCTCACCCTGTCCTCGCCGCACGGCGTCCCGCTCCCCACGGTGCCGCTGCCCCGGATCACCAGCCTCACCGTGGACGGGGTCCTGACGGACGCCGGAGTCCCGGAGTTCGCGGCGGCGCACCCCGCGCTGACCTCCCTGACCCTGCGACTGACCTGCCAGAGCTACCAGGCGCCCGTCGACCTGTCCCCGCTGCGCGACGTGCCGAGGGCGAAGATCGACATCACCCTCGTGGACGCCGGCAAGGTGCACGGTCTGGAGTCGTTCCCGGCCGATCGGGTGGTCGTGCGCCACGAGGGCCGGTCCGGGACCGACAGGCGGCCCCGGACCGGCTTGCTGCGGCGCTTCCGGGCGTGAGCTCCGGCTGGTCAGCGGCCGAAGCCGAACCAGTGCGGCGCCGGACGAAGCCGAACCGGTTCGCGTTCAGGAAGGCGGCGGGCCGGCCGCTGGTGAAGGTCAGGTACACGTCGTGCGTGCCCGTACACCGCGCCGATGTCCGCCGGGACGGTGCGCCACGACTGCCGGCCGCCCGTGCTGCCCACCGCGAAGCGAAGGCGTTCGGGAAGCGCCGCCCGTTCGCCCGTTCGCCCGGCGTCGGCGTCGGCGTCAGCCGCGGGGCCGGACTCGGGGCCGGTGTCGGCGGGGCCGGGCGTGCCATGATCGGCGCGGACGGAAGACTGGCCGGGCGACGGAAGGGCGTGGGCGTGAGGCTGACGATTCTGGGCGGCGGCGGGTTCCGGGTGCCGCTCGTGTACGGGGCGCTCCTCGGCGACCGTGCCGAGGGACGCGTGACGCATGTCGTGCTGCACGACCTGGACGCGGCCCGGCTGTCGGCGGTGACCCGGGTGCTGGCCGAGCAGGCCGCCGGGATGCCGGACGCTCCCGAGGTGACCGCCACCACCGACCTGGACGAGGCGCTGCGCGGCGCCGACTTCGTGTTCTCCGCGATCCGCGTCGGCGGCCTGGAAGGCAGGGCCGACGACGAACGGGTGGCGCTCGCCGAGGGCGTTCTCGGGCAGGAGACGGTCGGCGCGGGCGGCATCGCGTACGGACTGCGGACCGTTCCGGTCGCCGTCGACATCGCACGGCGCGTGGCCCGGCTGGCCCCGGACGCCTGGGTCATCAACTTCACCAACCCCGCCGGTCTGGTCACCGAGGCCATGTCCCGGCGCCTCGGCGACCGGGTCATCGGCATCTGCGACTCCCCGGTCGGCCTCGGCCGCCGCATCGCCCGCGTGCTGGGCGCCGACCCGGCCCGGGCCTTCATCGACTACGTCGGCCTCAACCACCTCGGCTGGGTCCGCGGCCTGCGCGTCGCCGGCCGCGACGAACTCCCGCGGCTGCTCGGCGACCCGGCGCTGCTCGGCTCCTTCGAGGAGGGCCGGCTCTTCGGCCCCGAATGGCTGCGCTCCCTGGGCGCGATCCCCAACGAATACCTGCACTACTACTACTTCAACCGGGAGACCGTCCGCGCCTACCAGGAGGCGGACCGGACCCGCGGCGCCTTCCTGCGCGACCAGCAGGCCCGCTTCTACGACGAGATGCGCCGCCCCGACGCCCCCGCGCTGGCCACCTGGGACCGCACCCGCGCCGAACGCGAGGCCACCTACATGGCCGAGAACCGGGAGACGGCGGGCGCGGGCGAGCGCGAGGCCGACGACCTGTCCGGCGGCTACGAGAAGGTGGCCCTGGCGCTGATGCGGGCCGTCGCCCGCGACGAGCGCACCACCCTGATCCTCAACGTCCGCAACCGCGGCACGCTGTCGGTCCTCGACCCCGACGCCGTGATCGAGGTGCCGTGCCTGGTCGACGCGAACGGCGCCCGTCCGGTGGCCGTGGACCCGCTGCCGGGGCACGCCACCGGCCTGGTCTGCGCGGTCAAGGCGGTCGAGCGCGAGGTCCTGGCGGCGGCCGATTCCGGCTCCCGTACGGCGGCGGTACGCGCCTTCGCCCTGCACCCCCTCGTCGACTCGGTCAACGTCGCCCACCGCCTGGTCGACGGCTACACGGCGGTCCATGCCGGCCTGGGGTACCTGCGGTAGGGCCGGCGGCAAGGGTGCGGCCGGCGGCCGGTCGCGGTTGGGGACGGCGGCCCCCGCACGGGCCGCGTCGGGGACCCGCGCGGGCATCGCCCGGCGACGTGCGCCGAGCCTGTGCCGGGCCTGCGCCGTGCCCTGAGCGGCACGGCAGCGCCGGCGCCGCCGCAGGGCGGTCGGGTGGTCCGGTCCGGCGGGGCGAGTCGCCCTTGTGACCGGAGGGCGGGATGTGATCTCGTGGCGTCGAACGCGTGTCTGGAAGGGGTGGGGGATGACGTCGACGGTCGGTGGCCCGGGCCAGTTGTGGGCCATCAGCGACTTGCACATCGGCTACGCGGAGAACCGTGCCCTGGTCGAGGAGATGCGTCCCGGCTCCGACGACGACTGGCTCCTGGTGGCCGGAGACGTGGCGGAGACGGTCGCCGACATCCGCTGGGCCCTCGGCACCCTCGCCGGTCGCTTCCGCCGGGTCGTCTGGGCCCCCGGCAACCACGAACTGTGGACCCACCCGAGCGACTCCGTCACCCTCCGCGGGGTCGCCCGCTACGAGTACCTCGTCGAGATGTGCCGCGAACTGGGCGTGACGACACCCGAGGACCCGTACCCCGTATGGGACGGAGTCGGCGGCCCGGTGGCCGTCGCACCGCTGTTCCTGCTCTACGACTACTCGTTCCTGCCAGCCGGATGCGCGACCAAGGCCGAGGGGCTGGAGTACGCCCACGGCACCGGCGTCGTGTGCAGCGACGAGTTCCTGCTGCACCCCGACCCGCACCCCAGCCGCGAGGCATGGTGCCGGGCGCGGGTCACCGAGACCGAGCGCAGACTCGCCGAGATCCCCGCCGAACTGCCGACGGTGCTCGTCAACCACTACCCGCTGGACCGGCATCCCACGGACGTCCTGTGGCACCCCGAGTTCGCCATGTGGTGCGGCACCCGCCTGACCGCCGACTGGCACCGCAGGTTCCGGGTCGACACCATGGTCTACGGGCATCTGCACATCCCGCGGACCACCTGGCACGAGGGCGTCCGCTTCGAGGAGGTGTCGGTGGGCTACCCCCGCGAATGGCGCAAGCGGACGGGGCCACCGGGACGGCTGCGCCGCATCCTGCCGTCGGCGTCGCGTGAGGAGGTGGCCCGGTGATCGAGGAACTGCTGCCGGACACGGTCGTCACCGTGGAGGCCCACGGCCACGACGACACCGGACACCTGCCGCTCTACCCCGAGGAGGAGGCGCTCGTGGCGCGGGCGGTCGCCAAGCGCCGCCGGGAGTTCACCGTCGTCCGGTCCTGCGCCCGCCGGGCCATGGAGAAACTCGGCGTGCCCCCGCAGCCCGTGCTGACCGGCGAACGCGGGGCGCCGCGCTGGCCGCACGGCCTGACCGGCAGCATGACCCACTGCGACGGCTACTGCGCCGCCGCCCTGGTCCGTGTCGCCGACCTCGCCTCCCTCGGCATCGACGCGGAACCGGACGGGCCGCTGCCGGACGGTGTCCTGCCCAGCGTGTCGCTGCCGGCCGAGGTGGAGCGGCTGCGACGGCTGGCCGAGGAGCGTCCCGGTATCCACTGGGACCGGCTGCTGTTCAGCGCCAAGGAGTCGGTCTACAAGGCGTGGTTCCCCCTCACGGGGCAGTGGCTGGACTTCACGGAGGCCGACATCGAGATCTCCGTGGACCCCGTCGACCCGCGCCGCGGCTCCCTGCGTGCCGCCCTCCTGGTGCCGGGACCGACCGTGGGGGGCCGGCGCCTGACCCACTTCGACGGCCGTTGGACCGCCCGGCAGGGCCTGGTCGCCACGGCGGTCACGGTCCCGCACACCTGAGCCTGTGCCTGCGCCTGAGCCAGTGCCTTCGGGCATCCCCGCGGCCCGAGCTCCCTGTGCGCGCGCCTTGCGTCCTTCCGCCCCCTGCCCCGCTGCCTGCTGCCTTGTCCACCGGCCCGGCCGCGGGCGCACGCCCGCCCGCCGGTCCGGGCGAGGGGGCGGAACGCCGGCGGGCGCAGGGCGAAGCAGTGCCTGCCCGGCCTCACGCGCGGCGCGTGGACCGTCTGCTCGGCCCTGCGTGTGGCGCGTGGACCGTCTGCCCGGCCCTGCGTGTGGCGCGTGGACCGTCTGCCCGGCCCTGCGCGTGGCGGGTGGACCGTCTGCCCGGCCTCACGCCCGGCGCGCGGGCCCTCTGCCCATCCCCCCGTGCGGCGCGTGAACCGCGGGGCGGCGCCGCGTCACGCCCGGGGGCCCCAGCTCCGCACCAGCCGGAAGAACGCCTCCTCGTTCCCCGCCAGCCCCGCGGCCGCCAGCGCCTGTTCCGCCTCGGCCAGGACGGAGGGCGGCACGACGGGCGGACGAGCGGCGTCGGCCGGTCCCGGCGCGGTGTCGAATCCGGCCCGCACGGTGTGCAGGAGCCGCAGGTAGGCCTGAACGGCGGTGCGCTCGTGGTCGGTCAGTACGGCGATGGTCATCGGTCGGCTCTCCCCACAACGACGTCAGCGGTCACGCGTCCCCGCACGGCGGGGGCACACACCCAGCTTGCCGCCCACCACTGACAATTCCCCCGAGCCGCGCCCGCCCGCCGCCCGGCACGAGCCGATCGAGCCATCAGCCCAGGTAGCCCAGCGACGCCCCGATCCGCCCGGCCAGGTGATCCCGCTGCACCGGCCCGCGCAGTGACGAACCGGCCAGCCACGTCCGGCACTTGCTGGCCAGCAGCAGTCCGAAGGCCTCTGCCTCCTTCTCGTCGGCGAGGTCGAAGCGGGAACGCGCGGCGACGGTGCGTACGGTCGCGCGCAGCGCTTCCTCGTCCCGGTCCGGGCCGTCTCCGGCGAGGAGCCGGGCCGCGACCGCGGTGCCCTCGACGTGGTGGCCGCGGTGCCCGGCCTTCATGTGCCACAGCTCGTGCCCCAGGATCACCAACTGGTGGTCGGGCGCGGTGCGTTCCTCGACGACGACCAGGTCCTGGTCGGCCATGTCGAGCCACAGGCCGCTGGCCGTCCCGGGCGGGAAGGCGGCCATCCGGAACAGTACCGGCCGGCCCCGCCGTCTGCTCATCGCCTCGCACAGCGCGGCGTACAGTTCGACGGGCCGCGCCGGGGCGGGAAGCGTCAGCTCCTCGACCAACTCGCCGCACAGGCGGCGCATCTCCTTACCGATGCCCACGTCTCTCCCCAGGCTCACGACTCGGGCCGCTTGACGCTCTCCAGGAGCATGTCCAGCCACTCGGCGACCTTGTCGCGGTGCTGGTCGGTGGGCAGTTGAGCGGCCCGCCAGGCGATGCCACGCACGCCGTGGTCCTGCAACAGCCGCTCCAGCGGGTCGCCGTCGGCGGCTGCCGCCTCCCGCTCCCGGTCGGCGAGCTGCTGCAGCAGTTCCTGCTCGGTGTGCTGCAGGGCGCCCGCGAGCGCCTCGGGGTCCTCGGCGGTGAGGAACCCGGCGTGCACCCGGAAGAAGCGCTGGATGGCGTCGCAGTGCTCCATGGTGGGCCGCCGGTCGCCGTTGATGAGGGCGCCCGCCTGCTGCCGGGACATGCCGGCGCCGTCGGCGATCTCCTGCTGGGTGTATTTGCGGCCGTTCGGCTTCACCCGAGTGCGGCGCAGCAGGTCCAGGCGCTGCACGAACCGGGCCTGCACATCGGGTTCACCCGCCGGCCGGCCGGCCAGCAGGGCCCCCAGCACGCGCTCGGGCACGCCGGAGGCCGCGGACAGGCGGCCGACGTCGAAGACCTCGGCGTGCGGCACGCCGAGCCGGTCCGCGAGAGCGGTGACGCGGGCGACGACGGCGGGCAGCGCGGTTGTCGGCACGGCGAGCGGACCCTCGAAGCCCCCCGCCGCCGACAGCTCTTCTACGTCTTTCACAGGCCTCACAGGCTTCTCACAAGCGGTTGCCGTGAACTTCCGGGAGAGTAGCGTGCCGCTCGAACTCACATCCAGGTCTCGCCACAACTGTGGCCAGTTTCAGCCGTCAACAGGCACGAAATGCCACGATAGTTGACACGCCTCTGTCGGGGCACCAGGATCGGGACGCCGCGAGAAGGCCGCATAGGCAAGAGGGGTGACCTCCCGATGGCATTTCAGGCAGGAGGGCAGCGGCCGGCGCCGCCGCCCGCCCCCGCGACCTCCGGGGCCCAGGCGTACCTCCAGGACTACACCGCGCTTCTGGAGGGCGTTCCTTTTCCGTCCCTCGTCGTCGACCGCCGCTGGGACGTGGTGCTCAGCAACGGTGCCTTCCGGACACTCTTCCGGGGGGCCGGACCGCATCCGACGGCCATGCCGGGCGACAACTTCCTCAGGTTCGTCCTCTTTCACCCGGACGCGTCCGCGGTCCTCGGGGAGCACGAGTCGAGCTGGTGCCTGCCGATGCTGGCGCACTTCGCCGCCGCCCTGGAGCGGTACGGCCACGATCCCGGCCTGCAGGCCGTCCGGCGTGACATCGCGCAGGACCCGATCATGGAGGCCGCCTACCGCCAGGGCCTGCCGCACTGGATCCGGGCCGTCGGCGCGGAGGCCGTCGAACACGACGGTGCCGTACGGCCACTGCACCACCCCGACCCGCGCTGGGGCGACACCGACTGCCGGATCGTGATCGAAACCTCCCGGACGCTGGAGGAGCTGGGCTACACCCGTCTGACGCTGGTCCTGCGCGAGCGGCGCCGCACCCCGTACCGCCCCGCGCGCCGCACCGCCGCCCACCTGAGAGTGGTCCCCGCCCCCGAGTGACCCACCGCCGAACGGCCGTCGGCCCGGCTCTCGTCGGCCCGCTCTCGTCGGCCCGGCCCCGTCGGCCCGGCCCCGCCGGCCCGGCCCCGCCGGCCCGGTCCCGTCGGCCCGGTTCCCAGGTACGCCACCCGCCGGGGGGCTCGACGTGATCGTGGCCGCCCGGCGGATGGGTCAGCGCGGGGGAGGCGAGTCCGCCTTCGCCACCCCCGCCTCGCGTTTCGCCGCCTGGATCTGCTGGTACACGTGGGTGCGCAGCTCGGCGAAGCGCGGGTCCGCCCGCGTGTGCGCCTGGTCCCGTTCGTCCGGCAGCCCGACCTCGAGCCGCTCTCGCACGACGGTGGGGGAGGCGGACAGCACGACCACTCGTTCGCCCAGGTAGACGGCCTCGTCGATGTCGTGGGTGACGAACAGGACGGTGATCCCGCGCTCCCGCCACAACCGCCGTACCAGGTCCTCCAGGTCGGCACGGGTCTGCGCGTCGACCGCCGCGAACGGCTCGTCCATCAGCAGCACCTCGGGCTCGTACGCCAGGGCCCGCGCGATGGCCACCCGCTGCTGCATGCCGCCGGACAGCTGCCACGGGTAGGCCCCGGCGGCGTCCGCGAGGCCGACGGAGGCGAGGGAGTCCGCGACCAGCTCCCGGCGCCGGGGCCTGCTCAGGCCCTTCTGCCGCAGGGGGAGTTCGACGTTCTCGCCGACCCGCATCCAGGGGAACAGGCTGCGCCCGTACTCCTGGAAGACGAACGCCATCCCGGGCGGCGGCCCGTCCACCCTCCGGCCGGCCAGGAACACCTCACCGGCCGTCGGGGCGAGCAGTCCCCCCACGCACTTCAGCAACGTCGTCTTGCCGCAGCCCGACGGGCCGACCAGACAGACCAGTTCCCCGGCCGCCACGGTGAAGGTCAGGTCGCGCACCGCCTCCACGCGCCGCCCCGACCCCTCGTACACCTTCTTCAGGCCGCGTACGTCGAGCATGGACCGCCCTTTCAGGAGCTTCACCCGGACCGCCGGGCGGCGGCGCGCAGGCCGTGGTACCAGCCGAGCACCCGCCGCTCGACCAGCTGGAAGAGGACCGAGAGCACGAAGCCGAGCAGACCGAGCAGCAGGATGCCGGTCCACATGCCGGGGATGGCGAAGGAGCGCTGGAACTGCACGATGGTGAAACCGAGCCCGTTGCTGGCGGCGAACATCTCGCTGATCACCATCAGGATGATGCCGACCGACAGCGCCTGGCGCAGACCCGCGAAGATCTGCGGGCTCGCCGAGCGCAGTACCACGTGCCGCAGCCACGCCACGCCCGTGATGCCGTAGGAGCGGGCCGTCTCGGCCGTCACCGCGTCGACCGCCCGGACCCCCTCGACCGTGTTGAGCAGTACCGGCCACACACAGCCGGCGGCGATGACGGCGATCTTCATCGTGTCGCCGATGCCCGCGAACAGCATGATCACCGGTACGAGCACCGGCGGTGGCACCGCCCGCAGGAACTCCAGCACCGGCTCGCACACCGCACGCACCCGCCGGTAGGAGCCGACGAGCGTGCCGAGCGCGACACCGGCGACGGCCGCGAGCGCGTAGCCGGCCGCGAGCCTGAGCACGCTGGGCAGCACGTCTGCGCGCCACCGCTCGCCGGTCCACACCTCCGGGAAGGTCTCCAGGATCGTGCCGAGCGGCGGCCAGTACACGTCCTCGCTGCCGGCCGACGCCGCCCACCAGACGGCCACCAGCGCGACGGGCAGCGCGAGCACGAACACCAGTCGCAGCAGCGCCCGCCTCACACCGCCACCTCCCCGCGCACCGACTGGTGCCAGGCCAGCGCCCGCCGTTCCACCGACCGGGCCCCGACGTTGATCAGCAGCCCGAGCAGACCCGAGACGACGATCAGCGCGTACATCTCGGGCACGGCCTGCGAGGTCTGCGCGACGGCGATCCGCGCGCCCAGCCCCGGTGCCCCGATGACGAGTTCGGCGGTGATGGCCAGGATCAGCGCGACGGCCGCCGCCAGTCGCACGCCCGTCATGACGTACGGCAGCGCGGTCGGCCACAGCACGTGCCGGATGCGCGCCCAGGTGCCCAGACCGTACGACCGCGCCGTCTCCTCGGCGACCGGGTCGACGTCCTGGACGCCGTACAGCACCTGGATCAGTACCTGCCAGAAGGCGGCGTAGACGACCAGGAGCAGCACCGACCCCAACTCCGTGCCGTACAGCAGCACCGCCAGGGGGATCAGCGCGACCGACGGGATCGGGCGCAGGAACTCGATCGTGGACGCCGTCGCCTCGCGCAGATACGGCACCACCGCGAGGAGTAGCCCCACGACGATCCCGGCGCCGACCGCGAGGGCGAGGCCCAGCACCCAGCCGGTGAGGGTGTCGCCGAGCGCCGCCCAGAAGGCGCCGTCCGCCACCTCCGTGGCGAGCGCGCCGGCGATGCGGCTGGTCGGCGGGAAGTACTCCTCCTCGACCAGGCCGAGGCGGGGTACCGCCTCGCCCAGGGCGAGGAAGGCCGCGAGGCCGGCCGCGCCCAGCGCGGCGTTCGTCCCCTTCACGGCAGCAGCGCGTCCAGGTCGGGGAACCGCTCGAACAGGCCGTCCGCGTAACCGAGTTTCGCCAGCGCCGTGAGGGAGGAGCGGTCCGGCTCGGCCGGCCACTTCGGCAGGGTCACCTTCGCCAGTACATCCGCCGGGATCTTGGTGTACGTGGTGACGGTCTCGCGGACCTCGTCGGGGTGCGCGTCGGCGTACGCGAGGGACTCGGCGGTGGCCTCCTGGAACTTCTTCACCACCTCCGGGTTCTCCCGCGCGTACCGGGTGGAGGTGAAGTACATGGCGACCGTCAGTTTCGGTGCGATGTCGACCATGGGGGAGGCGATCTCCCGGCCGCCCTGGCTCTTGACCGTGGCCAGCGCCGGTTCCACCACCATCGCCGCGTCGATCCGGCCGCCGTCGAGCGCGGCCGGCATCTGGTCGAAGGCCAGCTCGACGAAGTCCACCTTGTCGGGGTCGCCGCCCGCGGCGCCGACCGAGGCGCGCACCGCGGTCTCGTTGATGTTCTTCAGGGTGTTGATGGCGACCTTCTTGCCCTCCAGCTCCTTCGCCGACTTGATCGGGCTGTCGCCCCTGACGGTGAGCGCCTCGAAGTCCTCGCCCACCACGCCGGTCGAGGCGATGCCGTTGGCCACCGCCTTGACGGGCACGTCGTTGGACTGGGCGATCATGAGGGAGGTCATGTTGCTGAAGCCGAACTCGAACTGGCCGCTGACCACTCCGGGCACGATCGCCGCGCCGCCCTGCGCGCTGGAGAAGGACAGTTCCAGCCCGCGCTCCTCGAAGAACCCCTTCTTCCGACCCAGGTAGAGGGGTGCGACATCGACGATGGGGATGAGTCCCACCTCGACGGTGGTGGTGCCACCGGACGAACTGGCGCCGTCCGGCCCGCCGGAACCGGACGAGCCGCACGCCGTCGCGGCGGCCAGGACGGAGACGGCCGTGAGGCCGACGAACAGACGACGCATGAACTCCCCCTGTGGGACCGGACCAGGTACTCCGACAGGCTGTGCGCAGACAGTACGGATGTGCTCAGCGAGAACGTGTTCAGCGGGAACGTGTTCAGCGGGAACGTAGGGCCCGTGCGGAGTCCGGGTCAATGCCCCTGCCGAGATGGGCCGTTGAGGATTCAACCGCGAGTCGTCGACAGCGTGGGACGCGCACTCGTAGCGTGCGCGCACCGCGTACGGTCGTTCGTACCGTACGTCCTGCCGTGAGGCTCTTGCCGGAGGCCAGATGCCCTATGCAGCCCGCGCACCGCACTTCGTGAGGCCCTTCGAACGGGGCCCCGCCGTCATCCGGGTCTCCGGCGCCGAGCACCCGGCGCCGACCCTGAGCGAGGTCGCCAGCGCCTGCGGGCCGCCCCGCGCCGCGGCCCGCCGTTTCCTATTCATCCTGGCCGGCCTCGGCTACGTCCACACCGACGGCCGGCTCTTCCGCCTCACCCCGCGCGTCCTGGAGCTCGGCCTCAGGTCCGTCGCCGCGCGGTGCGGGGCTGGCCGCGACGGCGAGGTGGTGGCCGGCGTGAACATCGCGGTGCACGCCGGCCGCAACTCCCTGGAGTCCGTGCGCCGGGACCTGCTGCCGCACCTCCTCGCCACCGCCGCCCGGATCGACGCGGACCTCAGGATCCCGGCCCCGGGATCACAGGTCCAGGACGAGCCGCCGGCCACGGCAGCGGGACACGCAGATGAGCATGGTCTCCCCCGCGGCCCGCTCCTCGTCGGTGAGCACCGAGTCCCGGTGATCCGGTTCGCCCTCGACGACGTCGGTCTCGCAGGTGCCGCAGGTGCCTTCCGTGCACGAGTAGAGCACCTCGACGCCGGCCGTGCGGACGGCGTCCAGGACCGAGACGCCGGGTGGTACGGCGACCGTGCGGCCGCTGCGCGCGAGCACGACCTCGAACTCCGCCTCCGGGCCGCTCGCCGCCGCCTCCTTCGGGCGGAACCGCTCCAGGCGCAGCACCCCCGCCGGGCAGCGCGCCTCGACCGCGTCCAGCAGCGGCGCGGGTCCGCAGCAGTAGACGAGGGTGCCCTCGGGGACGTCGTCGAGCACGGAGGCGAGGTCCAGCAGTCCCGACTCGTCCTCGGGGGCGATCGTGACCCGGTCGCCGTACCGCTCCAGCTCCCCGGTGAACGCCATGGAGTTCCGGGTCCGTCCGCCGTACAGCAGGGTCCACTCGGCGCCCGCCGCCTCGGCGGCTGCCAGCATCGGCAGGATCGGGGTGACGCCGATGCCGCCCGCGACGAAGCGGTACCGGGAGGCCGGCTCCAGCGGGAAGCGGTTGCGGGGCCCCCGTACCCGGACCTTGCCGCCGGGCCTCAACTCGGCGTGCACGTAGGCGGACCCTCCCCGGCCCTCGGCCTCGCGGAGGACGGCGATCCGCCACACCTGCCGGTCGGCCGGGTCGCCGCACAGCGAGTACTGCCGTTCCAGGCCCGGGCCGAGGACGACGTCGATGTGGGCGCCGGGCTCCCAGGCGGGCAGCGGTTCGCCCAGCGGATGGCGCAGGGTGAGGGCGAGCACGCCGTCGGCCGCGGTCTCCCGGCGGTCGACGACGAGTTCGGCTTCGTACGGGTTCACGAGCGGTCTCCCCGGTGCGTTCGCTGCGGGAGGCCCTGCGGGGGTCCTGGCGGGGGTCCTTGCGGGTGTCCTTGTGGGTGGGCGAGCATCCAGTCCCACATGGCGACGGGGTCCTCGGCGGTGTGCTCGGCGCCGCAGTGGCAGGTGCCGTGCAGGACGTCGGTGCCCGGCAGCCAGTCGACGCGGTAGACCTCGCCGGTGCGCCCGCTCACCGGGCCGCCCGTTCCACGGGCTTGTCGCCCTCCTCGGCCAGCCGGGCGAGGATGCGGCGAGCGGCCAGGCCGCCGGTGTCGATGTTGATGCTCAGCTCCTGGTAGCCGGTGCGCTCGGAGCCGAGCGTGCGCTGGAGCAGGTTGAGCGCGTCGACGTCCTGCATGACGACCGTGCGGTTGTTCTCCCGCAGGAACTCGGTGACCTCGGCGTCGTCCGTCGCCCAGTCCCGCGAGACCGCCCAGAAGTCGTACACCCTGCCCTCGCCGGACGGTGTGATGGCGTACGTGATCTCGGTGTGGAAGCCGTTCGGATCGCTGCCGTCCGCCTCGGGCACCGCACCGGTGGGGGCGACCCGGCTGTGCAGCAGGTACAGACAGGGCGCGTGGTACTCGATGTCCTGCCACCGGTCGATGCGTCCGCTGATGCCGGTCGACCTGGCGTAGAACGGCGGGCACTCGGCGTCGTCCATGTGCCGGCTCACCCGGACGATGCCGGCGCCCTCGTCGACCTCCGTGGTGATCGGCGTCTCGGCGACCTCGGGCGTGCCGATGTAACCGCCGTGCAGATACGTCTCGTGGGAGAGGTCGAGGAGGTTGTCGACCAGCAGCCCGTAGTCGGCGTCGATCGGCTCCATGCCCCGGACCGTGACCCAGCCGGGGGAGTCCAGGTGCCGGGCCCGCGGCACGGCCCCGGCGTTGGCCAGTGCCGGGTCGCCGATCCACACCCACACCAGGGAGTCCCGCTCCGCCACCGGATAGGAGGCGACGCGGGCGGTGCGCGGGACGCGTTTCTGGCCCGGCACGTACACGCAGGTGCCGGTCGTGTCGTACGTGAACCCGTGGTACCCGCACACGATCCGGTCGCCGTCGAGCCGCGTCGGCGCCTCGGACAGCGGGTAGCGGCGGTGCACGCAGCGGTCGTGCAGGACGACCGGCGTCCCGTCCTCCTCGGTGCGGTAGAGGACGAGCGGCTCACCGAGGACCGTGCGTCCCAGCGGTTCGCGGCCGACCTCTTGGCTGTAGGCGGCGACGTACCACTGGTTCCTGGCGAAGGCGGTCATGTGCGGCATGGTTGCGGCTCCCGTCCGTCGTGGGTGGTGGCATCGTCGGCGAGGACGTCGCGGGCGGGCAACGCTCCTTCCGCCTCACGGAAGGGGTTCCACGGGGACTGTCGGTGGGTGCCCCTAGTCTTTCGCCAACGTTACAGCGGGGCAGGCCGATTGGGGCCGCCTCGGGCGCTGTGCCGTGTTCCGAGCGGTGGGAGAGGCGAAGAACCTATGGGTTGGCTGGCAGCGGGCGGCACCTACGAAGTCGCGCTGGTGGATGGACGGGTGGTGGCCCGGCCCACGCCGGGAGGGGCCCCGGCCGGGCGGGAGGGCAAGCAGGAGGGAACCCTGCCGGCGGAGATCCGGGACCGCCCCGAAGTCGTCGAACTCCAGCGCTTCGCCGCGTGGCTGGACCGGCACGCGGCCGAGTGCGCGGCGCAGGTCACCAACTGGATGGTGTCCTCGCTGCCGGTGCCGACCGGCCTGCTGGCCCGGGTCTGGCCCGACGAGGCATGGCAGGCGGCGCTCCGCGACATCGTCATCGTCGGTGCCACCCCCCAAGAGGTCGGCTTCCTGCGCGACGCGGACGACTCGGGTGAACTGCGGGTGGTGAACCTGGACGGCGAGACCGTTCGCCTGGCGGCCCGGACGGTGACCATGCCCCACCCGGTCCTCCTCCCCGATCTCGAAGGACTCCGCCTGTTCGCGGCGAAGTTGGGGGTGGTCCAGGGTGTCGAACAGATTCACCGGGCCACCTGGAGCAAACCCGCCTACGGGACCGACGGCGGGGCCCGCGGGGTCACCGAGTTCGCCAACGCCGAGTACCGCTCGTGGTTCCACCTCTCCTCCCGTGCCACGTCCCTCGGCTACAGGATCTCCGGCAGCAGCGTCGTCGACAGGATCCGGGACGCCGGGCGCGTCTTCACCGCCACGGTCGGCATGAGCGATCCCTACACCGAGGAGAAGGCCTGGACCGGCAGCCTGACCTGGAGCGACGAGGACGGGCACCGGTGCCTGCCGCTGACCGAGGTCGGTCCCGTGGCCTGGTCCGAGGGCATGCGCATGGCCGCGGCGCTGCACGCCGGCCGCACCGTGACCACGGACGGCGCCGAGTGAACGGCAGCGGTACGCACACCCACGAAAGGCACGCGAGCATGAGCGACGGTACGACACGGGACGGGGCGACTGCAGAGGTGGAGGAGCTGCTGCGCGCCGGTGCGGTACTGCCGCCGGGCACCACCGGAGGAGGCGACCGGGCCGTGCCCGTGTTCGCCCGGGCCTACCGGCATCCGGGTCTGGACGGCCGGACCGTGGTGCGCCTGATCGCCGAGGACGGGACCGGGGACCCGGACACCGGCTTCCTCGGACTCGAGCCCGAGGGCGAGCCGGTGGAGGTCGGTGTCGGGCAGCACCGGGCCATGGGCTTCCCCGAATGGGTGCTGGCCCGCCACCCCTCGGACGGACACCTGGCGATGTCCCTGGTCGAGGAGATGAACAAGGTCGCGCGGACGGTGAGATCCCGGGCGAAGAAGGCCCGCGCCACCTACGAGTCGATCGGCGAACGGCTCGCGGGCTCCGTACCGCACTTCCTGCCGACCTTCTACGAGCAGGCCGGCCGGGTGTTCCTGGGGGTCGACCAGACGGCCTACGCGACCCAGATGTTCGTCAACGCCCGCAAGGCCGAGACGGCACACGCGCTGCCGTTCGACGAGGCGCGCATGGACGCGGTGTTCCTCGAGTTCGCCCTGGCCCGTGCCGTGCCGACGAAGATCCTCTCCAGCTACGCCAAGGGGCTGTCGTCCCGGGTACCGGCCGAGACGGCCTTCCGGCACCTGCGCGGGCTCTTCGTCCGGCTCGCCGCGCACGGCGTGCCGCCGTCCAGTCCGGGCGCGGCCGACCTGCGCCGACTGGCGAAGGCGGTCGCGGGCAGGAACGCGCTCGCCGAGGAGATGGCCTACCTCCGCGAGATGCTGCCGCTGCCCGGCACGGTCAAGGCACCGCCCGGCTGGTGGAAGGCCCACCGGGCCGCCCTGCTGGAACTGGCCCGGCGGGAGCCCGCCGTCCGCGGCACCCTGCTCGGGTTGCTGCCGACGGAGTGGGAGCGGGACGAGCTGCCCCAGTGGCTGGCCCTGCTGGAGGACGCCGGAGCCACCGCCGGGCTGTGCGACACCACGCTGCCCGCCGAGGCCCGGTCCCCCGACGGCACGGTCGGATGGACGCGCAGGGTCGTCGCGCTGTGCGGTGCCGACGGCCATCGCGCCGCACCGCCGGAGCTGTACCCGCTCGTCGACCGCATGGCCGGCGCGCTGCGCGCCGAACTCCGGGCGCAGGGAGACACCTTCGAGCCGCCGGTCGGCGATGTGGACCTGCTCGACCAGCTGCTGTCCCTGGACATACCGGTGGCGGAACCCGGCGACGGCCAGCGGCTCGCGCTGAGTACGTGGGCGGCCCGCGAGCACCGTCGGGACCTCCTGGCGCTGGCAGCCGACGCCCGTTTCCGTCCGGCGTTCCGGCGCGGCTGTCCCGACGGGCACTGGGGCAACAGCGAGGAGACCGTCGTCAACCTGGCCGCGTCCCCCGGCGGGCGTCCGATGCTCGCCCCATGGGTGGCAGAGGCCGCCCGCAAGTACCTCACCGGCGAACTGGCCGAGTTCCTCGGCTACTCGGGCCCGCTGCGCACGCTGTCCTGGCTGCCGGGAGAGGCGCTGGCCGTCGCCGCCGACGAGGTGCGGGAAGCCCTGGCCACCGGCGTCGCACCCGCGCTGGCCCGCACCCTGCGCACCGGGGTCCTCGACGAGCTGGGCTGGCCCGCCTGGGAGGAAGCCCTGCGATCCGCCGCCTCGCGGGAGAAGAACCGGGGGATCAGGGTCATCGACGGCTGGCCGTACCTCATCGTCATGTCGGGCGACGAGGTACGGGTGATCGGGGCGGAGGGCACGGTTCTCGCATGCGAGCCGAGCCTCCCGGACGGTTCGGACCGGCTCTGGTCGTTCACCTGCCAGTACGTCGACGGCGGGCTGTTCGTCTGGTGGCGCTCGTACTCCGCCTCCGAATGGCAGGGGTACTGGCTCGACACCGCCGGCTCGGACTCGCCGCACATGACGGTGGAGGGTCACCACCACTCCTGGTGGCCCTGCGAGGTGGACGGGAGCGGCGGGGTCGACGGGGGCATGGCCCCCGCGTCCCCGCCCCTCCCCGGGGGCGGCCGGGTCACCGGTCTCGGGGTGCTGCGCCGAGGGGACGCCTTCGTACCGGAAACGCGGCGGGTGATCAGCGACGGCACGGCGTACTGGGTGTGGGCCAAGGAGGACGGGGAGAAGGAGCGGTACACCTGGCGCGCGTACGACCCGGTCGGCGACACCCTGGGCGAACCCGGCGCACCGGAGTGGATCGAGGGGGCGCTGAACACCGCCCCGGAGGGAAGCACCCTCGGGAACGCCTGGCTGCTGCCCGCCCCGTCCGCCGTACCGGGCCCGGTGTGCGCCCCGGTGGACGGCGTGCTCGGCTGGCGTGTGGTGACCCTCCCCGACGGCTCGCGGCGGGGCGAGGACCTGGCCGGACGCGCGGTCGTCGTGCCGCCCGCGGTGGGCGCGGACCCCGAGCACGCGCTGGTCTTCCCCGGCGCCGACCGGCCGTTGACCGTGATCTCCAGGTCCCGCACGGTCCAACTGTTCGACACCGACGGCGTGCTGGTCGCCGAGAGCGGGAGCGGCTACAAGGCGGGCCCCTTCCACGCGGGTACGGCCCTGCTTCCGCACCTGCGCTACTGGCACCTCCTCCAGCCGCGCGACCCGCAGGGATCCGCCGCGCTGCGTCAGGTCGGCGAGGACACCGCGGCGGCACTCCTGGCAGGGGCCGTGGCCGCGCTGGACGCCGAGAAGGACGACGAGCCGGGGAAGGAACGGGCCGGGACGGACCGCCGGGACACGGTGTCCGACCTGGTCCGCACGCTCCTGCCGGAGGTCGGCCACGAGGCGCTGCGCGCGGGCATCACCGGGGTGGTGCGGTTCGCGGCCGAGCAGCAGCGCACCCTGGACGCGGCGCTGGCCCGGCTCGACTCCGCGATCGCCGGAGTCGTCCCGCAGGAGCCGCGGCCCGAGGTGGGAGACGAGCTGCTCGAGGCGGCGGTGAACGGCGTCGGTCTGACCGGCCGGGGCTGGCGCCCCCATTACTGGGCCAGCGACCACTACCTCTACGACCTGCCGCGCCTGCTGGGCCGGTCCATGCGGAGCACGGCCGAGCCGGCGCCCGCGGGCCGGATCCACCAAGAGCTGACCGGGCAGAAGTCGCTGGAGAAGATCGACGCCTCGGCCCTGCCCGAGCTGCCCGCGATACTCGCCCTGCGAGCCGGTTCGGTGCCCGTCCTGGAGGAGCACCGGCAGGCACTGGACGCGTACCTCGCGGAGTTCGACGCGCAGGAACTCACGGACCTGGACCCGGGCCACTGGCGCCGCGTCCGGCTGCGGCTGGACAGGAGCCTGTTCGAGGGGCCCCACGCCGTGCGGGGCGGCACGAACGAGACCGTGCTCCCCCTCGACGGCGGTGCGTTCCTGCTCTTTCCCCACCGCGCGTTCGACTTCCTCGGCGAATGGGACTTGGAGGACGACCCCACGGGCCATCGCTACGGAGCGGTCTTCCATGATCCGTCCGGCCGGTTCGAGGTACCCGCGCCCTACACCCTGGTCGCCGCGGGGCCGTTCGTGCCGGAGCGGACGCGAGCTCCCGGCTGGGCGGCGGCGTTCCGCGCCGAGCTCGCCGAGCGCGGCCCGGCGCCCTGGTTCCCGGCGGCTGCCGAGGAGTTCGCGCGACTCACCGGTGTCACCCCGACCATGGCCCGGCTGGTGGTCGCGGGTATGCCCATGGTCGACGACAAGCGCGAGGCGGTGCCCTCCGCGACGCTCAAGGCGATCGGAGTGAAGGCGGCCGACGCGCGCGTGGCCAAGGACGAGTTGCGCTCCCTCGACGCGGGCGCCCGGCAGGCCGTCGTGGCGGCGCTCCTGCCCGCCGAGCCGACGCGGCTGTGGACGGACGGCCCCGACGCCGCCCGCGCGGCCGAGGTCTGGAACGAGCGGCTGGGCCGGCGCACACCCGTCCGCGAGGAGGTGCTGCACGACGCGGCCCGCACCGTGGTGTCCCCGGGATGGGCACCGCCCGCAGCCCTGCACGGCTTCGTCGACATGGCCACCGAGCCCCGCCTGACACGGGACCTGACCTGGCGGCTCGGCCCCTACTGCGTCCAGTCCGCCGAGAAGACACCCGGCTTCGACAACAACGTCCTCAAGGGTTCGGTGGCCCTCGCCGCGTGGCTCGCCCACCGGCTCCCGTCCGGCGACCCGGTCCGCGCCACCCTGCCCGGCGTACTGAGCGCGCTGCGCGACCGGCTGGCCCATCCGGGCCTGCTGATCGCTCTCGACCGGCGGACCGAGTGGGAGCCGTTCCGGCGGGCCGCCGGAGATCCCACGGAGACCGGCGAGGACTTCGTGCGCTACGGCGCCGTCGTGCTGGGCACCGGGGGGCCCGGACCCGTCCCCGCCATCCGGCCCGCGCTGCTGGACGCGGCCGGCAACGACCCCCACCTGACGGCGCTGTTCACGGGTGAACGACCGAACGCCCAGGAGACCGCGCTGAGCATGGTCCACGACCGGCGCTTCGCCGAACTGCTCGCCGACCCCGGCAACCCGGTGGCGGGCGAGCGCGACGCGGACGGGCTGTGGTGGCCGCAGGACCCCGCCCGGTCCGTGCCCGACCTGGTCGCCGAGGTCGCCGAGCGGTACGGCGTCGGCGAGGACGCCGCCGTCCTCTACCTGATGCTGCTCGCCATGCCGGACCCCACCGACCGCAACACCGCGCGCTGGACCGGCTGGGGCGGGCAGCGAGGGGGAACGGCCCGGCTCCGCGCCGCCCGCGCCGAACTCGCGGCCACCGACCTCGTGCTCGAGGGCAACCGCTCCAAGGCCGGACGTTCGCTGTTCCTGCCCGGCGGCTGGACCCGGCTCGGCAATCCGCACCTGCCGCTGGAGCGGTGGAAGCTGCCGATGTACGACCTGCGCGACGGCGAGAGCCCCGTACTGGGTGTCGTCGTGCCCACCCGGCCCGTCGCCGGTCTGTACCGCGAGGCCTGGCAGCGGGTCCAGGACGGGGACGGGCCGCGACTGGAGGAACTGGAGGTGCCGCGACCGCGCAAGCGCCGCCGCTGAGTTCCGCCACCGGAGGGGACGCGGCCCAGTGGCTCGCCACCGCCGTCCACCTCGCCGGGGGCGCCGAGGCGGCCCTGCGCGACGGGAGGTGGCGCGGATGAGCTCGGCGGCGGGGCCGGCGGGATTCGAACCGCGGACAGGAGAGGGGCGGGGCCCGCCCGGTCCCGTCAGTCGGCGTGCGCGGGCCTCGCCCACGTCGATCGCAATGGACCGCTCTGCCACGGCCCCGCAGCCTGCGGGCACCGCGCGCTACCGCTCCGGTCAGCGTAAGGATGCCGTCCCGTCCGGGCGACATGTCTTGTCTCCGCCCGTGGGTCACCCTCCGGGTACCGGCGACTTCCACTTCCGCGCCACCCCCCGCCACCGGAACGGGAGCGGCGCCCGCCAGACCGGGGCGGGCATGCCGGGCCGCGCGTCCGGGCCCCGCGTCCGTGGCATGTCCGCCGGGCGGCCCTACAGCCGCGTCAGGTGCCCCGGCTCCGGCTGCCGGGGCACCAGCACCGGTCCCGCCTGCCTCGGCCCCGCCGCCACCTGTCCCGCCGCTGCCGTTCCCGCAGGTTCCTGATGCGCCGCCGCCTGCCCCGTCGCCGTCCGTCGGCCGGCCGGTTCCCGTCCCGCCGCATCCGGCTCCAGTACCGGTACGGCGGCCATCGGCCCGGTGTCAGCGGGCCGCCCGGGCGTCGCCCGGCTCAGCTGGACCACGCCCCAGGCGGCCAGCGCCGCACCGGTCAGCGCGAGCAGTACCCCGCCCGCGCCGCCCCGCAGCCGCTCACCGAGCAGGGACAACCCGATCACCGCGGCGGCCAGCGGGTTGGCCAGCGTCACCACCGCCAGCGGGGCGCCGAGACCACCCCGGTACGCCGTCTGCGACAGCAGCAGCCCGCCCGCCGCGAAGGCCGCCACCAGCACCGCCACCCCGATCACCTGCGCGCTGAGCAGCGGGCCCGAGCGGTCCGTGACGGCGACCGTCACGGTCTGGGTGAGCGCCGAGGCGACTCCGGAGGCGATGCCGGACGCCGTCGCGTGCCGCAGCCCCGGCCGGGCGCCGGGCCGCGACAGCATGCCGATCAGCGCCGCCGTCGCGCCGGAGACCACCAGCGCCTCGGACACGCTCAGCACGTCGTCGGGCGCGGGACCGGACGCGGTGAGCAGCAGCGCGCCCAGCCCGAGCAGCGTCAGCCCGGTGCCTCTCCACTCGACCGCGCTCACCCGCCGGCCCGCCAGCCGCGCCCCCAGGGGCACCGCCGCGACCAGGGTGAGCGCACCGAGTGGCTGCACCACGGTCAGGGGGCCGTACTTGAGGGCCACGACATGCAGGAGCGCGGCCGCGGCGTTGAGCGCGACCGACCACCACCAGGCGCCGGTGGCCAGCATCCGCAGGGCGCCCGTGCCGGTGCTGCGGGAGGCCAGGCGCTCCTGGGCGACGGCCGCGGCGGCGTAGGCGCAGGCGGAGACCAGGGACAGCAGGACGGCGAGCAGAGCGGCGCTCATCGGCCCGCCCCCACCAGCTCGTGCCGTTCCGCCGCAGTCCCGGGCCGGAACTCCGGCCGGCGGTGCGACACGGCGCACCGGGGCCGCCGCGGCACGCGGATCACCGCGAGCGCGAGACCGAGCAGGGCCGCGGCCACGAGCACGTCGAGCCAGTAGTGGTTCGCGGTGCCCACGATCACCAGCAGCGTCACCAGCGGATGCAGCAGCCACAGCCACCGCAGGCGCGACCGCGTCGCGACGATCAGACCGACCGCCAGCATCAGGGCCCAGCCGAAGTGCAGCGAGGGCATCGCCGCGAACTGGTTCGACAACTGGTCGGTGCCCGGCGGGCCGTACACCGAGGGGCCGAACACCCGGGCCGTGTCGATCAGACCGGTGGTGCCCAGCATCCGCGGCGGGGCGAGCGGGAAGAGGAGGTGCAGCACGAGCGCGGCGGCGGTCAGCGCGGCCAGTGCCCGGCGGGCCCAGACGTAATGGGCGGGCCGCCGCAGGTAGAGCCAGACCAGGAAGGCCGCGGTGGCCGGGAAGTGGACCGTGGCGTAGTAGGTGTTCGCCGCGTGTATCAGGGTGTCGCCGTGCAGGAGCAGGGACTGCACCGTGCCCTCATCGGGCAGCCGTAGCGCGCGTTCCCAGTCCCACACGTGGCGGGCGTTGCGGAAGGCCTCGGCGGTGTGGCCGGTCGCCAGCTGCCGGCCGAACTTGTACACGAGGAAGAGCCCGGCCACGAGCAGGACCTCACGGACGATCGGCGGGCGCGGGTGTGCGTCCGGTGCCGCTTCTGCAGGATCGCTGCGGGCGTTCATCCCCCGGCCCCTTCGCTGACGGTGGTGCGTGTGGCTCACGGGTACGGGGGCGTGTGACGGTTCTCATCGATACGACCTCGTTCCGATACGCCAGTGTACCGATACGCTGGTGTACCGGTACACTGACGTATCGATAGACATACGACACACTGGAGTACAGGCCGCTGGAGCGCCGCTGTACCGCCGCTGGAACCGAGTGAGGAGCAGAGCCGATGACGTCGCAGGCCGCGGACCGACCGGACACGGCCGGCGCCTCGCGCCGCTCCAAGATCACGCCGGAGCGTGAGCAGGAGTTCTTCGACGCCGTGCTCGAACAGATCCGGTCCTGCGGCTATGACGCCGTCACCATGGACGGCATCGCCGCCAGCACCCGGTGCAGCAAGTCCACGCTCTACCGGCAGTGGAAGACCAAGCCGCAGTTCGTGGCCGCGGCGCTGCGTTCCCACCGCCGGGTGCGCTTCGTCGGCATCGACACCGGGTCGCTCGCCGAGGACCTGCGCCAGGCGGCCCGCGCCGCGGGTGAGGGAGCGGCCAGGGACACCGGGCTGCTCCAGGCGCTCGGCCACGCGGTCATGCAGGACCCGGAGCTCCAGTGCGCGCTGCGCGAGGCGCTCGTCGAGCCGGAGATCGCGGCGCTGAGGGAGATCCTCGACCGCGGCGTCGCCCGGGGAGAGGTGCCCGCCGGCCACCCGGCCCTGGAGTACGTGCCCGCGCAGATGTTCGGCATGCTGCGGATGCGGCCCGTGGTCGAGGGCGAACAGGCCGACGCCGCGTACCTCGTCCGGTTCGTGGAGGCCGTCGTGCTGCCGGCGCTCGGCCTCCCCTGAGACTCAGGCCGCCGTCCGTGGGATGACTGGACGGCGGCCTGCCCGCGCCGCACCGTGGGGACGGGGGCGGCGCGCACCACCGGCCGGGTGGGGCACCCTCTGAGCGGAAGGGCGCCCCACCCGGCCGACTGCTGTCCGGGGGCGGTCAGACGTCCTGCCCGTTGCCGCCGCCTCCGGAGGAGTCCGCCTCGATGCCCTTGGTGATCTCGTCGATGACGGACTGGTTCTCCCCGACGTCGACGCCGAACCGGACGACGACGATGCGCTCGGGGTCGGCGGGCGCCGGGAAGGCGAGCGATTCGACGTAGCCGTCGGCACCCTCGCCGGTGACCGCCTTCCAGCGGACCAGGTAGCCCTTCTGCCCGGCGACCGTGACCGCCTCGGACGCCAGTTCCTCGTGGGAGGTGATCCCGCCGTAGGACTCGCCGCCGTAGGACTCCTCGGCGTTCGCCTCGATGTCGGCCTTCGCGACCTCCTCGGCGGTGGCGCCCTTCGTGCCCAGCACCACCGCGGGAGCCGAGTAGGCGCCGCCCTTGGTGCACGTCTTGGAGGTGTCGCCCGGGCACGGGTAGCTGTCGTCCGACGTCACCGTCGCGCCCACGGACAACCGCTGTCCGGACCAGCCGTCCGGAATGGGCAGGCTGATCCCGCTGACCGGGTCCGTCACCGATCCGCTGTCGATCGTGGGCGGTTCGGACCCGTCGGGGGAGCCGGGAGCGGACGGCTCGCCGCCCTCGCCGCCGCCCGAGTCGCCGAAGGGGTCGTTCTGGCCGCCGGGGCCGCGCCGGTCCGCCTGCGAGGACACGCTGTCGCCGCCCGAACCGTCGTCGGCCAGCACGTACACGCCGACACCGATCCCGGCCAGCACGGCCACGGCGGCGGCGACGGCTATGCCGGTGCGCAGCCGGTGCCGCCGGGCGGACGGCGGCTGGACGGGCAGCCCCGGATAGCCCGGGTGCACGGGGTACGGCGCGGGCCCGGCACCGTACGCGGGCACGCCGTCGTGCGCCGGCGGCTGTACGGGCGGTTGCGCGGGCGGCTGCGCAGGAGGCGCCCACGCGGCGGCCGGCCCCGCGGGGCGGACCTGGTCCGTCCACGCCTTGCCGTCCCACCAGCGTTCGGTGGTGGGACCGTCATTCTTCTGTCCGGGGTCCGGGTACCACCCGGGGGGAGTCACCTGCGTCATGTGCCCACCGTATGAGGCGTCGGTGAAAGCGTGATGAGAGACCCCGCGCCGGCTCGCCGGGCCGCCCGCCGTGCCGGCGCCGTTCACGACGAGTTGACGGACGTCGCCCGGTGCCGCCGCTGATGACGGGCCCGGCGCGTCGTCCGCGCTTTACCGCATGTCACCCGTCACGGCAACTGCCGCCCCGACACCCCACCACGCGCGCGATCGGACGGCTAGGCTCGAGGTCTGTACGTCATTCGGGCGACTCGGGGAGGTAGCGGGATGACGGAGGTACGGCGGAGGTCCGCCGCCTCGGCCGCCCTTTGGGAGCGCGACGAGGAAGTCGCCACCCTCACACAGGCGGTCGACACACTGTGCGCGGACCGCACGTCTCCCGGCAGCCTCCTGGAGGCCCGGGGCGAGGCCGGACTCGGCAAGACCGCGCTGCTCGCCGAGACCCGTCGGATCGCGGAGGCCCGGGGCTGCACCGTCTGGTCGGCGCGCGGCGGCGAGACCCTCAGGTCCGTCCCCTTCAACGTCGTACGCCAACTGCTCCAGCCCGCCCTGGTGTCCATGCTCCCGGAGGAGGCGCGCGAGTACCTCGGCGACTGGTACGACATCGCGGGCCCCGCCCTCGGTATCGCGGACCCCGGGGAGCGGCAGGCCGACCCGCAGGGCGTGTGCGAGGGACTGGTCGCCGCCGTGCGCCGGCTCGCCCGCCGGGAGTGGCCGCTGGTCCTGCTGATCGACGACGCCCACTGGGCCGACCAGGAGACCCTGCGCTGGCTCGCCGCGTTCGCCGAACGGCTCGACGAGATCTCCGTGCTGGTCGTGATCGCCCGCCGCCCCGGCGACGTCAGCGGCGACAGCGCCCGCCACCTGGACGCGGCCGCCGCCGTTGGCCGCCTCCTCGCCCCGCTGAACGCCCTCACCCCCGACGCGACGGCCGGCCTCACCCGCTCCACGCTGGGCGACCACGCCGACGCCGCGTTCTGCCGCGAGGTGTGGGCCGTCACCGGGGGCAACCCCTACGAGACCGTGGAACTCCTCGCCAAGGTCCAGGACAGCGAACTGGAACCGGTCGAGGCGGAGGCCTCCGAACTGCGCGCCCTGAACCGCTCCGCCCGGGGCGGCGGCCTCGTCGCCCGACTGGAGCAACTCGGCGTCGAATCGACCCGGTTCGCCTGGGCCGCCGCCATCCTCGGCAGCGGCATCACCGTCGACATGGTGGCCCGGCTCGCCACCCTCGACCGCGACGAGGCCGCCCGCTGCGCCGAGTTGCTGCGCGGCGCACGCATCCTCTCCGCACCCGACCCCGCCGCCGGGCAACCGGACGCGGGCGACCTGGAGTTCGTCCACCCGCTGATCGCCACCGCCGTCTACAACTCCATCCCCGACGCGCTGCGCACGGCGATGCACGGCATAGCGGCCCAGCTGGTCACCGACTCCCGGCTCGGCGCCGCGGCCGCCTCCCGCCACCTGCTCCGGGTGCATCCCGACGACGACCCGGAGGTCGTCGGCCAGTTGCGCGACGCCGCCCGCGAGCACCTCGCCGTCGGCGCGCCCGACGCGGCCCGCCTCTGCCTCGAACGCGCCCTGCGGGAACCGCCGCTGCCCGACGTCCACGCGCGCGTCCTCTACGAACTGGGCTGCGCCACCCTCCTCACCGCGCCCGCCACCACCATCGGCCACCTGCGCACCGCCCTCGCCATGCCCGGCCTCGACGGCGACCAACGCGTCAACGCCGTGTTCCGGCTCTCCGAGGCCCTGCTCCACAACAACCAGCTGGAGGAGGCCGTCCGCACCGTCGAGGCGGAGGCCGCCCGGAACCCGGACCCGTCCGCCCGGCTGCGAATGCGGGCCGTCCAGTACATGTGGGAGGGCATCCACCCCGGCGAGACGCCGTCACCCGGCCGTTCCGCGCACCTCGCCGAACTCGCCCGGACCTGCACCGGCCGCGACGACACCGAGCGCGCCCTGCTCATCCTGCGCGGATTCGACGCGATGACCCACGGCGAGAACGCCGAGGAGGTCGTCGAGCTGTGCGACCGCACCCTCGTCAACGGCCGCCTCGCTCCCGGCCTCGGCTGGACCGACAACGAGTGGGGCCTGGAACTGCCGATGATGCTGGCCAACTGCTACGCCTACACCGACCGGCTCGACCGCGCCGAGGCACTGTTCACCGAGGCCCTGCGCGCCTACGAGACCGCCGGCTGGAGCGGCGGCCACCTCGCCCTCGCGTACACCTACGTCGGGCTCGGCCATCGCAGGCGGGGCCGCCTCAAGGAGGCCGAGGCGACCCTGCGCGAATCACTGCGCGTCGCGGAACGCGTCGGCCGTGGCCTGCCGATGTACTGGTCCGCGGTCTGCAACCTGATCGACACGCTGCTCGCCCGCGGCCATGTCGAGGAGGCCCGGTCCGTCGCCGACCAGTACGGCTTCGACCCGCCGTACCCGGCCACGATCGTGCTGCCCGAGCCCCGTTCCGTACGCGGGCGGCTGCTGCTCGCCACCGGCCGCACCAAGGAAGGCATCAACGAACTGGAGGCCGCCGAGAAGGCGGCGGCCGCTCGCGGGCGGGACAACCCGGTGGTGGCCCCCTGGGCGACCGAGCTCGCCCGGGCCCTCGCCGCGGAAGACCCCGCCCGCGCCGCCCGACTGGCCTCCGACGCCCGCCGCCAGGCCGAGCGCTTCGGCACGGACACCGCCATAGGCGAGGCCCTGCGCTGCGCCGCCGCGCTGGAGACCGGTCAGCGCGCGGTCCGGCTCGCCGCCCAGGCCGTCACCTATCTCGAGGCGTCACCCTGCCAGTACGAGCACGCCGCCGCCCGCGTGGAGTACGGCATCGCCGCCCGCTCGGCGGCCGAGCTGCGCCGCGGCCTGGCGCTGGCGGACTCGTGCGGCGCGGACGGGCTGGTGGCGAGGGCCCGCGAGGCACTGGCGGCGGGCCCGTGAGCCGAGGGGCCGGTATCGGCCCACGGGGACGCCGGCGGCTCAGCCGCCGGCGCCGTCCTCCTCGGCCAGCACCCGCTGGGCCGTCGCGAACGCCGAGTTCGCGGCGGGCACCCCGCAGTACACCGCCGTCTGCAGCAGCACCGCGCCGATCTCGTCCGGCGTCAGCCCGTTGCGCCGCGCCGCCCGTACGTGCATGGCCAGCTCCTCGTAGTGGCCGAGGGCGACCAGCGCCGTCATCGTGACCATGCTGCGCTCGCGGCGCGAGAGGGTCTCGTCGGTCCAGATCTCACCCCAGGCGTAGCGCGAGATGAAGTCCTGGAACCGGGCCGTGAACGGGGTCTGCCGCCCCTGCGCCCGGTCCACGTGCGCGTCGCCGAGCACCTCGCGCCGCACCGCCATGCCCCGCCCGGCGCCGCCGTCGAAGTGCGCCCGCAGCGCGGTCAGCACCGCCTCGGGACGCTCCGCCGGCGCCAGGTGCGAGGCCCCCGGCAGTTCGGTCAGCGTCGCGCCCGGCACCGCGTCGGCGATCTCCCGCAGATGCGCGGGCGGTGTCGCCGGGTCCTCGCGGCCCGCGATCAGCAGCGTCGGCGCCGTGATCTCGCCGAGCCGGTCCCGCAGGTCGAAGGCGGCCAGCGCGTCACAGCAGGCGGCGTACGCCCCCGGATCGGCGTCCCGGTGGTCCCGCACCAGCGCCGGCACGGTGAACCCGGGCGTGAACCACCGGTCGTCCGCGCTCCGAGCGAGCTTCGCCAGCCCCTCCGCGCGCACCGTCGCGGCCCGCTCCTCCCACGCCCGCGCACCGTTGAAGTGCGCCGACGAGCAGACGACGGCCAGCGACGACACCCGCTCCGGGTGGTGCACGGCCAGATGCAGTCCCACCGCGCCGCCCAGTGACACGCCCGCGTAGGCGAACCGTTCCACCCCGAGCGAGTCGGCGAGCGCGAGGACCAGGCCGGCGAGGTCGCCGACGGTGGCGCCCGGCCCGATGAGCTCCGCCGCCGAACCTCCGTGCCCCGGCAGATCCCAGCGGATCACCCGGTGTGCGATGGACAGCTCGGGCGCCACCTCGTCCCACAGCGCGTACGAGGTGCCCAGCGAGGGCCCGAGCAGCAGCGGGGGAGCGGAGGCGGGGCCTTCGGACAGGTGGTTGAGCATGGTCAACGTCGCTCCAGAGCACGGTCGGTCAGGGCTCCGGCGGAGCCGGTGTAACGGGCGGGGTCGGTCAGGGAGCCGAGATCGATGCCGGACAACTCCGGCACCTCGGCGAGCAGTTCGCCAAGACCGCGGTCCTCGGTGTACGTCCGCCGGGCCAGCTCGGTGAGCAGCGCCTTGGCACGGGCCTGCCCGAGCACCGGCGCCAGTTCGGCGGAGAGCCGCTCGGACACGATCAGCCCGTGGGTGAGGCCGAGGTGCGCGCGCATCGCGTCCGGGCGGACCTGGAGCCCCTCGGCCAGCTCCGCGGCGTCACGGGCCGCGCCGCCGGTCAGCCGCAGCAGGTCCCGCAGCGGCTCCCACTCGGCGTGCCAGGCCCCGGCCGGCCGCTCGTCCTCGGCGGTCAGCGAGCCGTACAGCGTGGCCGCGAGCTGCGGCGCGCGCCGGGCCGCCGCCGCGATCAGCGTGGACCGTACGGGATTGGCCTTGTGCGGCATCGCCGACGAGCCGCCGCCGCTGCCCTCGGCGACCTCGGCGGTCTCGGTACGGGAGAGGACGAGCACGTCCGCGGCGATCTTCCCGAGCGCGCCGGCGGCGAAGGCGAGGCAGCCGGCCAGGTCGGCGACCGGGGTGCGCAGCGTGTGCCAGGGCAGCACGGGCGCCCGCAGCCCGAGTTCACGGGCGTACGCCGACGGCAGCCCGGCCGGGTCCGCCGCGCCGTACGCCCCGAAGGCGGCCAGGGTGCCGGCCGCGCCGCCGAGTTGGGCGGGCAGCGCGTCGCGTACGGCGGCGATCCGGTCCCGCGCGTCGAGCACCAGCGTGCGCCAGCCGGCCGCCTTCAGTCCGAAGGTCGTCGGCACGGCGTGCTGGGTGAGCGTCCGGCCCGGCATCGCCGTGTCCCGGTGCTCGGCGGCCAGCCGCGCCAGCGCCCGCTCCGTACGGCCGAGGTCGGGCAGCAGCAGGTCCAGGGTGCGGGCGGCGACCAGCATCGTCGCCGTGTCCAGGATGTCCTGGCTGGTCGCACCCCGGTGCACGTACGGCCCGTACTCCTCGCCGACCGCCTCCGTCAGGTCGGCCACCAGCGGGATCACCGGGTTGCCGCCGCCGCGGGCGCGTCCGGCCAGGGAGCGCACGTCGAAACGGGCCGGGTCCGCCGCGTCGGTCACCGCGGCCGCCGCCTCGGCGGGGGCGAGGCCCAGCCCGGCCTGAGCGCGGGTCAGCGCCGCCTCCGCGTCGAGCAGCGCACGCAGATAGGCGTGGTCGTCGGTGGCGTCGGCGGCCGGTGAGCCCGCCCAGCCGGGGGCGAGCAGGCCCCCCGTGCCGAGAGCTTCGGGAGCTGATGTCACTGGAACTCCAGGAAGACCGTCTCGCCCTCGCCCTGAAGGCGGATGTCGAAACGGTACGTCCCGTCGCCCTCGTCCGCGGCGATCAGCGTGTCGCGGCGCTCCGCGTCCACCCGGGACAGCAGTGGGTCCGCGGCGAGCACCGCCTCGTCGCCCGGCAGGTAGATCCGGGTGAACAGGTGCACGAGCAGCCCGCGCGCGAACACGCACACGCCGACGTACGGCGCGCTCCGCCCGCGCGCCCCGGGCCGCAGCGTACGCACGTACCAGTGGCCGTTCGCGTCGGTCTGGATGCGGCCGAAGCCGGTGAACTCCACGCCGTTGCGGCCGAGAAACCCGCCGGAGGCGGGGTCGCGCCGCATCGAGCCGTCGGCCGTCGGCAGGTTGCCGTCCGGGTCGGGCCCCCACACCTCCAGGAGCGCGTCCGGCAGCGGGTCGCCCGCGCCGTCGTACACGTACCCGTGCACGGTGACCGTGTCCGGGTGGCCGACGGGCGCGATGTCCTCGCCGCCGCGGAAGGGCAGCGCGTACCCGTAGAACGGGCCGACCGTGTGCGACGGCGTGGGCAGCACGTTCTCCGGGCCGCTGGTGTCGATCTTCGTCATGGCGGGTCAGCGTCCTTCTTCGATCCAGGTGGCGTTCGGGCCGTCGAGCACGATGTCCCAGTGGTAGCCGAGCGAGAACTCGGGCACGGACAGGCTGTGGTCGTACGTCGCGACGAGCCGCTGCCGGGCGGCGTCGTCCGTCACGGACTGCAGGATCGGGTCGTACGGGAAGAGCGGGTCGTTCGGGAAGTACATCTGCGTCACGAGCCGCTGCGTGAACGCCGAGCCGAACACCGAGAAGTGGATGTGGGCCGGGCGCCAGGCGTTGACGTGGTTGCGCCACGGGTACGGGCCCGGCTGGACGGTGGTGAAGCGGTAGAAGCCGTCGTCGTCGGAGAGGGTGCGGCCCACGCCGGTGAAGTTCGGGTCCAGCGGGGCGTCGTGCTGCTCGCGCTGGTGGGCGTAGCGGCCGGCCGAGTTCGCCTGCCAGATCTCGACGAGCTGGCCGCGCACGGGCCTGCCGTTCCGGTCGAGGAGGCGGCCGGAGACGGTGATGCGCTCGCCGACCGGCTCTCCGTTGTGCTGCCGGGTCAGGTCGTTGTCGATCCCGGTGATGTCCCGCTCCCCGAAGGCGGGGGAGGACAGCTCGACCAGTTCCGGGTCCTTGGTGACGTCGATGGCGATCGGCGGCTGCTTCGGGTGGCGGAGTACCGAGGAGCGGTACGGGGCGTAGTCGCGGCGCGGGTGGTGCTCGACGGGCGCGCCGTCGGCGACCCGCTTCTCGTACGCGGCGTGCTCGGCCGCGATCTCCGCGTCGATGTCGTGCTGGGTGAGAGTCATGGGGTTTCCCGTGGGTGACGTGACTAGCGGTCGAGGACGAGGGCGAGGCCCTGGCCGACGCCGATGCAGAGGGTGGCGACGCCGGTGCCGCCGCCCTTGCGGGCGAGCTGGTGGGCGACGGTGCCGGCGAGGCGGGCACCGGAGGCGCCCAGCGGGTGGCCCAGCGCGATGGCGCCGCCCCGGGGGTTGAGGATCGCGGGGTCGAACTCGGGCCACTCGGCGACACAGCCCAGCACCTGGGCGGCGAAGGCCTCGTTGAGCTCGAGGACGTCGAGGTCGGCGAAGGTCCGGCCGGCCTTGGCGAGGGCGCGGTTCACGGCTTCGACGGGGGCGAGGCCGAAGTAGTGCGGGTCGGTCGCCGAGACACCGGTGGCCCGGACGCGGGCGAGCGGCTCGCGGCCGGTGGCCTTCAGACCCTCCTCGTCGACGAGGAGGAGGGCCGCCGCGCCGTCGTTGAGCGGCGAGGCGTTCCCGGCGGTCACGGTCCCGTCGGTGGTGCGGAAGGACGGCCTGAGCTTGGCCATCGCCTCCAGGGAGGCGGTCGGGCGTACGCACTCGTCGGCGGCGAAGTCGACGGGGTCGCCCTTGCGCCGCGGCACGGGTACGGGCGCGAGCTCGGTGTCGAAGAGGCCGTCCGCCTGTGCCCGCGCCGCCTTGTGGTGGGAGGCGAGGGCGTACTCGTCCTGCTGCTCGCGGGAGATCTCGTGCTTGTCGGCGATCAGCTCCGCCGACTCCCCGAGCGGGATGGTCCACTGCGGGTCCATCCGCGGGTTGACCATGCGCCAGCCCAGGGTGGTGGAGTACAGCTCGGTGTGCCCGGCGGGGAAGGGCCGGTCCGACTTGGGCAGCACGTACGGCGCCCGGGTCATCGACTCCACGCCGCCCGCGAGGGCGATGTGGGCGTCGCCGACGGCGATGGCACGGGCGGCCTGGATCACCGCTTCGAGACCGGAGGCGCACAGCCGGTTCACGGTCACGCCGGGGACGGTGGTGGGCAGGCCGGCCAGCAGTCCCGCCATGCGGGCGACGTTGCGGTTCTCCTCACCGGCGCCGTTGGCGTTGCCGAGGTACACGTCCTCGATCCGGGAGGGGTCCAGGCCGGGGGTGCGGGCGAGGAGTTCACGGATCGCGTGTGCGGCCAGGTCGTCGGGGCGTACGCCCGCCAGGGAGCCGTTGTACTTGCCGAACGGGGTGCGTACCGCGTCGACGATGTAGACGTCCTTCATGTCAGGTCCTCCGCGACGACGAGTTCGGCGTCGGTCCCGGCGACGATCTCGTCGACGCCCACGCCCGGTGCGGTCTCGACCAGGACCAGGCCGTCGTCGCCGACGTCGAGGACACCGAGGTCGGTGATGACCCGGTTCACACACGCCTTGCCCGTGAGCGGCAGCGTGCACTCCCGCACGATCTTGGGCGAGCCGTCCTTGGCGGTGTGGGTCATCACCACGATCACGGTGCGGGCACCGTGGACGAGGTCCATCGCGCCGCCGATCCCCGTGATCATCTTGCCCGGGACGGCCCAGTTCGCCAGGTCGCCGGCGGCCGAGACCTGCATGGCCCCCAGCACGGCGACGTCGATGTGCCCGCCGCGGATCATGCCGAAGGACAGCGCCGAGTCGAAGAAGGAGGCGCCCGGCAGGACCGTCACCGTCTCCTTGCCGGCGTTGATCAGGTCGGGGTCCACCTCGGCCTCGGTCGGGTACCGGCCGGTGCCCAGGATTCCGTTCTCGGACTCCAGGGTCACCTCCACGCCCTGCGGGAGGTGGTTCGGGATGAGCGTCGGCAGACCGATGCCGAGGTTGACGTACTGTCCGTCCCGCAGTTCCCGGGCCGCTCGCGCGGCCATCTGTTCACGCGTCCAGGCCATCAGGAACTCACCGTCCGCCGCTCGATCCTCTTGTCCGCGGCCTGTTCGGCCGTGAGCGCCACCACCCGCTGCACGAAGATCCCCGGCAGGTGCACCGCGTCCGGGTCGATCTCCCCGGGCTCGACCAGCTCCTCCACCTCGGCGACCGTCACCCGCCCGGCCATCGCCGCCGGCGGGTTGAAGTTCCGGGACGACTTGGCGAACACCAGGTTCCCGTGCCGGTCCCCCTTCGCCGCCCGCACCAGCGCGAAGTCGGTGCGGATCCCGCGCTCCAGCACGTACTCCGTCCCGTCGAACTCGCGGACCTCCTTCGGCGGCGACGCCAGCGCGACCCCGCCGGAGCCGTCGTAGCGCCACGGCAGCCCGCCCTCGGCGACCTGCGTGCCCACCCCCGCCGGTGTGTAGAAGGCGGGAATCCCCGCCCCGCCGGCCCGCAGCCGCTCGGCCAGCGTGCCCTGCGGGATCAGCTCCACCTCCAGCTCACCGCCCAGGTACTGCCGCGCGAACTCCTTGTTCGCCCCGATGTAGGACCCGGTCACCCGGGCGATCCGCCCCGCGGCCAGCAGCACCGCCAGCCCCGAGTCCATCGCCCCGCAGTTGTTGGAGACCACCGACAAGCCGCCGGTCCCACGCTCGTACAGCGCCTGGATCAGTACGTTCGGCACACCGCTCAGCCCGAAGCCGCCCACCGCGAGCGACGCGCCCTCCGGCACGTCGGCCACCGCCTCGGCGGCTGTGGCCACCACCTTGTCCATCCGAGAAGCCCCATCTCTTCCAAGCGCCCCGGATCGCGGACCGATCGGCGAATTAATCAGGGCACTGAGTATTTCAGCGAGGTTTCCCACACGCTGCCACCGGACGGCCGGGGCGTCAAGACCTCTCAAAAAGCCTGGTGGATCGCCTGATGTGGCATCGGGCAGTCTCCGCCCGTCCGATGTATCGTCAGTGCACCGACGAAAATGACCACAGGAGCGCACATGGCCGCGGTCGACCTGACCACCCATCCCGGGCACCTGGCCCGGCGGCTGCAGCAGGCGCACTACCTGCTGTGGAACACGATGGTCTCGGAGGAGATCACCTCGCCGCAGTTCGCGGTCCTCAACGCGCTCGTCAGCGAGCCGGACCGCCTGGACCAGCGAACCGTGGGGGAAAGGGTGGGGCTGGACCGGTCCACCATCGCCGAGGTGATCAGCCGGCTCGGCCGCCGCGGACTGCTGGACAAGGTCCGCGACCCGCAGGACGGCCGCCGCTTCCTGCTGCGCCTGACCGACGACGGCCTGCGCGTCCACCGCAAGCTCGCGGTGCGCACGGCCCGGATGAACCAGGTCTTCCTGGCCCCGCTCTCCGCCGACGAGCAGGCCGTGTTCTTCGACCTCATCCGGCGGGTCGCGGACGCCGCCGAAGGGCTCCGCAACCCGGCGGAGCCCGCGGCGGTACCGAGCTGATCAGGGCCGCTTCGCCGTATCGGCGAACACCACCCACACCTGGCCCTCGGCGAAGTCCAGCGGAGTGCCGTCCTCGGCGGTGAAGGACGTTCCGTCCGCGGCCGCGCCGCGTTTCCAGGCCGCCCCGTACGCGCGCCCGTCGCGCAGCACCTCCGCCCGCCCGGAGCCCACCGACTCGACGTACGGCGAGTTGCTGCCCCGGACGTCGTGGAAGTCCGACTCGCGTACGTTCACGTGCTGCACGACGACGGTCGACGGCGCGAGACGCCCGCCGTCGGCCGTCCGGGCCGGGGCGCCGTCCATGGAGACCAGCCAGCGGTCGCGGCTCTCGGACCAGGTGAAGGTGAAGGACGCCGACGGGTAGCGCACCGTGCGCGAGGACTTCGCCTCGCCGCCCTCGGGGGCCGCTCCGTAGCGGAAACCCGTGGTCAGGTCGTCGGCGCCCGCGGGTGACGGCTGCAGCCGCCTCGGCCGCAGATAGAGATTGTGCGGGGCGGGCCGGTCGTCGTCGCGGACGTAGGCGTCGGACGCCTCTCCTCGCCCCGGGGGCTCGGCCCGCAGGGGCGCCTCGTCGATGAGCGGCAGCAGTCTCCGCTGCGCACCGGAGAACGCCAGCGTCGGCCGGTCGAACTGGCGCAGCAGTTCCAGGTCGGACTCGCGGGCACTGCGCACCGGTCCGACCGACTCGGGAAGTTCGGTCGCGTAGACCGCCATCAGGCGGCTCAGTCCGCCCTCCACCGGTTCCACGTAGACCACGTCCGCGGCTTCCAGGCCCGTCTGCGGACGGGCCGCCGGCACGTTGTCGACCTTCACGGCGAGCACCGGGGCCGGGCTGCCCGCCGCACTGTGCGAGCGTTTCGGGCGCGGTGCCTGTCCGTCCTCCTCGACCGTCCCCGGCCCGGCCGCGCAGCCCGCCGCCAGCGAGACCGCCACCGCCGCGGTCAGCAGCGCCCCGCCGCGCCACGCGTGCGTCCTTCGTCGCATTCCGACCACCCGTCCACCCATCCCATGTCATTGATTTTGTACTTTTTGAAGCATTCAGCGCTATACCTGACCGAATCTGATACGGCACGCCGAACGCGGCACATAATCCGCTGTTGGGACGAAACCGGCGGCGGTTCGGTGGAGGGCGCCTCGGGTACCCGGCCGCCACGCAGCAGCGATGCGCACGGCGACGGAGGGAGTGCGAGGCCATGAAGGCAGTGACGTGGCAGGGCAAGCGGGACGTACGGGTGGAGGACGTACCCGATCCGAAGGTCCAGGAGCCGACGGACGCGGTCATCCGCGTCACGTCCTCCGGGCTGTGCGGCTCCGACCTGCACCTCTACGAGGTGCTGACGCCGTTCATGACACCGGGCGACATCCTGGGCCACGAGCCCATGGGCATCGTGGAGGAGGTCGGCCCCGAGGTGACCGGCCTGCGGCCCGGCGACCGGGTCGTGGTGCCGTTCCAGATCGCGTGCGGGCACTGCTTCATGTGCGGCACCGGACTGCCGACCCAGTGCGAGACCACCCAGGTCACCGGCGAGGGCATGGGCGCCCCGCTGTTCGGCTACACCCGCCTGTACGGCGCCGTCCCCGGCGGCCAGGCCGAGTACCTGCGCGTGCCGCAGGCCCAGTACGGCCCGATCAAGGTTCCGGAGGGTCCGGCCGACGACCGCTTCGTCTACCTCTCGGACGTCCTCCCCACCGCCTGGCAGGCGGTCGAGTACGCCGCCGTCCCGCGGGGCGGCAGCGTCGCCGTGCTCGGCCTCGGCCCGATCGGCGACATGGCCTGCCGGATCGCCCGGGCCAAGGGGGTCGGAAGGGTGTTCGGCGTGGACCTCGTGCCGGAGCGGCTGCGGCGGGCCCGTGAGCGGGGCGTGGAGACGTACGACCTGCGGTCCTTCGACAGCGAGAAGGAACTGGTCGCGGCGATCCAGGACGAGACCGAGGGCCGCGGTCCCGACGCCGTGATCGACGCGGTCGGCACCGAGGCGCACGGCGGCGTCGTCGCCAAGCTGGTCCAGTCGACCGCCGCGGTGATGCCCCGGGCCGTGGGCGGCCCGCTGGCGGAGCGGTTCAGCGTCGACCGGCTCGCCGCCCTGTACACCGCCATCGAACTGGTGCGCCGAGGCGGCACGATCTCGCTGTCCGGCGTCTACGGCGGCATGGCCGACCCGATGCCGATGCTCACCCTGTTCGACAAGCAGATCCAGCTGCGGATGGGACAGGCGAACGTACGCCGCTGGAGCGACGAGATCATCCCCTACCTGACGGACGAGGACCCGCTCGGCGTCGACGACTTCGCCACCCACCGGGTGCCGCTGACGGACGCACCGCACGCGTACGAGATGTTCCAGAAGAAGCAGGACGGCGCGGTCAAGGTGCTGCTGAAGCCGTGAGGCCCCCGGGGCGCCCTCAGGGGCCGCCGAGGATCTCCGCCAGGTCGTAGCGGACCGGCTCCTCCAGCTGGGCGTAGGTGCAGCTCTCCGGCGTCCGGTCCGGGCGCCACCGGCGGAAGCGGGCCGTGTGCCTGAAACGCGCCCCGTTCTCCATGTGGTCGTACGCCACCTCGACGACCCGCTCCGGCCGCAGCGGCACCCAGGACAGGTCCTTCTTCCCCGACCAGCGGCTGGGGGCGCCCGGCAGCCGGGCCGACTCGTGCGCCGACTCCTCGGCCCAGGCCGCCCACGGATGGCCCCGGACGTCGTCCATGCGCAGCGGTGCCAGCTCCTCCACCAGCTCCGCGCGCCGCTTCATGGTGAAGGCCGCGCTCACGCCCACGTGCTGGAGGACGCCCCGGTCGTCGTAGAGGCCGAGCAGAAGCGAGCCGACGACGGGGCCGCTCTTGTGGAGACGGTAACCGGCGACCACCACGTCCGCCGTGCGCTCGTGCTTGATCTTGTACATGGCCCGCTCGTCCTGGCGGTAGCGGAGATCGAGCGGCTTGGCGACGACGCCGTCGAGCCCCGCCCCCTCATACTGCTCGAACCACCTCCGCGCCACCTCGATGTCGTCCGTCGCCGGTGCCACGTGCACCGGGGCCGTGACCCCGGACAGTGCCCCCACCAGCGCCGCCCGCCGGTCGGCGAGCCCCACGTCGAGCAGCGACTCGTCGTCCAGGGCCAGCAGGTCGAAGACCACCAGTGAGGCCGGCGTCCGCTCGGCCAGCGTGCGCACCCGGGAGTCCGCCGGATGGATCCGCTCGGTGAGCGCGTCGAAGTCCAGATGCCCCTCCCGGGCGATCACGATCTCCCCGTCCACCACGCACCGCTCGGGCAACCGCTCCCGCACCGCCTCCACCAGCTCCGGGAAGTACCTGGTCAACGGCTTACCCGTACGGCTCCCGAGCTCGACCTCGGCGCCGTCGCGGAACACGATCGACCGGAACCCGTCCCACTTGGCCTCGTAGTGCATGCCCGGCGGGATCTTCGCCACGGACTTGGCGAGCATCGGCTTCACGGGCGGCATGACGGGCAGATCCATGGTCCGACTGTATGAGCGGTCCGCGGCCCTCGCCTGTTAGGCTTGTGGGGTGATCAGGTTCTACTACTTCTACATCTGATACCGCCCCGGGAGACCGGGTGCCGATGCCACCGCGCGTACGCGGTGTGATTCCGGCCGCCCGTCAGGGTCCCCGGGTTCGGCTGTAGCACGGCCTTCACCCACGCCGCTCCGTCGCGCGCCGATGACCCCTCCCTCCGTATCGGTCACCTGTCCACGCCTTCCGATATGGCGGATCACGCATGTCCCAGCCCACTTCTGGCACCACCACCTGCCCAACCACCTCGTCCGGTACCGGCTCGGACTCCGGCTCCGGCTCCTTCCAGGTCGTCCTGGACGACGTCGTCCGCGCGCCCGGAGGCCGGCCGCTGCTGGACGGCGTTCACCAGTCGGTGGCGCTCGGCGAGCGCATCGGCGTCATCGGCGAGAACGGCACCGGCAAGTCGACCCTGCTGCGCCTGCTGGCCGGTCTCGACCGGCCGGACGCGGGCCGGATCCGCGTCCACGCCCCGGGCGGCGCCGGGTACCTGCCGCAGACCCCCGACCTCCCCCCGGACGACACCGTCCAGGACGCCGTCGACCACGCCCTCGCCGACCTGCGCACCCTGGAACGCGCCCTGCGCCGGGCCGAGCAGGCGCTGGCGGAGGCCGGGCCCGGCGAACTCGACGGCCTGCTCGCCTCGTACGGGGAGCTGCTGGAGGCGTTCGAGGCGCGGGACGGCTACGCGGCCGACGCCCGCGTCGAAGCCGCCATGCACGGACTGGGCCTTCAGCGCATCGCGCCCGGCCGGCGGCTGGGCAGCCTCTCCGGCGGCGAGCAGGCCCGCCTCAACCTGGCCTGTCTGCTGGCGGCCGCACCACAGCTGCTGCTGCTCGACGAGCCCACCAACCACCTCGACGTCCCGGCCGTCCAGTGGCTGGAGGAGCACCTGCGCTCCCACCGCGGCAGCGTGCTGGCGGTCTCCCACGACCGCGTCTTCCTGGAACGCGTCGCCACCGCCCTGTGGGAGGTGGACGGCGAGCGCCGCACCGTCCACCGGCACGGCGGCGGGTACGCGGGATACCTCCGGGCCAAGGCGGCCGCCCGGCGTCGCTGGGAGCAGGAGCACGCCGACTGGCAACGGGAGTTGGCGGAGCAGCGCGCCCTGGCCCGCCGTGCCGCCGACACCATGGCCGCCGGCCCCCGGCGCCGGGCCAACGCCGACCGCGACAACCAGCGCCACCAGCGCAGCGTGGAAAAGCAGATCTCCGCGCGCGTCCGGCAGGCGAAGGAGCGGGTACGGAGACTGGAGGAGAACCCGGTGCCGCGGCCGCCGGAGCCCCTGCGCTTCGACGCCCGGGTCGCGGGCGGCGAGAGCGACCGCAAGGGGGCGGTCGCCGACCTCCACCGGGTCGCGGTGGGCGACCGGCTCGACGTACCCGGCTTCACGGTGGAACCCGGCGAGCGCGTCCTGGTCACCGGGGCGAACGGCGCCGGCAAGAGCACGCTGCTGCGGGTCCTCGCCGGTGACCTGGACCCCGACCGGGGCACGTGCACGCGCCCGGACCGCGTCGGCTGGCTGCCCCAGGAGACCGCGATCACCGATCCGCGGCGGACCCTGCTGGCCGCGTTCGCCGCCGGGCTGCCCGGCGTCGCCGAGGAACACCGCGGCGCCCTCCTCGGGTTCGGTCTGTTCCGGCCGTCCGACCTGACGACGGCGGTCGGTGACCTGTCCACGGGGCAGCTGCGCCGGCTGGCGCTGGCCCGTCTGCTGCGGGACCCGGTGGACCTGCTGCTGCTGGACGAGCCGACGAACCACCTCTCGCCCGCGCTGGTGGAGGACTTCGAGGAAGCCCTGCACCACTACCGGGGCGCGCTGGTGATGGTCTCGCACGACCGCATGGTCGCCCGGCGCTTCACCGGCCGCCGGGTCCGGATGAGCAACGGCAGCCTGGACGAGTAGAGATGGCGGCGTGGCGTGGCGGCATGGGACCGTGGGAGGAGGTGTGACGGAGGGAGGGCGCGCGTGCCGGGGAGTTCCGCCAGGGCGGCCGTGGTGGTCACCGCGGCCGTCGCCGTCACCGGCGCCTGCGTGACCGCGATCGTGGCCGCGACGGGCGACCTCACCGGTCCGCCGGGCGTCACGGTCGGCTCACCCGAGGCGCCGGGCCCGGTGCCCCGCAGCCGTCAGGAGACGGTCGAGGCGTGGAGGGCGGAGCTCGCGCGTGCGGGTCTGCGCCTGCCCGAAGGATGGGAGCGACTGCCGACGGCGGAGATACGCGCCAGGTACCTGAAGCAGAAACGCGTCAACGACGGCCCGCCGAAGGACATCGACCCGCACATGGCGGTCGATCCGTGCGGGTCGTGGACCTGGGTGGTCAAGCCGGGCGCGTGCTGGTGACCGCTCCGGGCACACGGAGACGCCCGGGAACGCGGGTTCGAATGAAGGTCCGGGTGAGCCGTCGCCTGATGTGCGAGGTCCCCGCGGTGCGCCTACCGTGGCTCGCATGGCGGAAGCGGTGGAACTGGAAGCGGGCGGACGGACCGTGCGGCTGTCCAGCCCGGGCAAGGTCTTCTTCCCGGAGCACGGCTACACCAAGCTCGACGTGGCCCGGTACTACCAGGCCGTCGCCCCCGGCATCCTGCGCGCCCTGCGCGACCGGCCCACCACCCTCCAGCGCTACCCGGACGGCGTCACCGGCGAGTGGTTCTACCAGAAGCGCGCCCCCAAGGGCATGCCCGACTGGATCCCCACCGCGCACATCACCTTCCCCAGCGGTCGCAGCGCCGACGAGATGTGCCCCACCGAGGAGGCGGCGGTCCTGTGGGCCGCCCAGTACGGCACCCTCACCTTCCACCCCTGGCCGGTGCGCCGCGACGACGTCGACCACCCCGACGAGCTGCGCATCGACCTCGACCCGCAGCCCGGCACCGACTACGACGACGCCGCCCGCGCCGCCCACGAACTCCGTGCCGTACTGGAGGAGTTCGGCGGGCTGCGCGGCTGGCCCAAGACCTCCGGCGGACGCGGCATCCACGTCTTCGTGCCGATCGAGCCGCGCTGGACCTTCACCCAGGTGCGGCGCGCCGCCATCGCCGTCGGCCGCGAGATGGAACGCCGGATGCCCGAGCAGGTCACCATCAAGTGGTGGAAGGAGGAGCGCGGCGAGCGCATCTTCATCGACTACAACCAGACCGCCCGGGACCGCACCATCGCCTCCGCCTACTCGGTGCGCCCCCGCCCGGGCGCCCCGGTGTCCGCGCCGCTGACCTGGGAGGAGGTGGGCGTCGCCCATCCGCAGGACTTCGACATCACGACCATGCCCGCGCGCTTCGCCGAACTCGGCGACGTGCACGCGGGCATGGACGACCGTTCCCACTCCCTCGACGCCCTGCTGGAGCTGGCGACGAAGGACGAGCACGACCACGGGCTCGGTGATCTGCCGTACCCGCCCGAGTATCCGAAGATGCCGGGGGAACCCAGCCGGGTACAGCCGAGCCGCGCGAAGAAGCCGCGCCCTCAGAAGAGCTGACCTACAACTCCTTGATCCTCACGTCCCGGTACGAGACCACGTCCGTGGTGCCGTGGACCTGGAGCCCGATGTAGCCGGAGGCGTACCGCCGCCCGTCCGTGCCCGGGTCGTCCGAGCGCGCCGGGTAGAAGTCCTGGCCGCCGGTGTTGTCGAACTCGTTGATCAGCACGCCGTTGCGGTAGACGGAGTAGTGCTGGTCGACCACGCGGATCTCGTAGTCGTTCCAGGTGCCCTTCTCCGTCACCCCGGCGCCGGCCAGGCCCACCCGGTCGAAGCCGTAGACCGACCCCGACTTGTACATGTCGCCGGTCGGGCTGTCGAACACCTGCACCTCGTGCCCGTACTTGATGGCGACCCACTCCGGCCGGGACTCCTCCGGGTGGTCGTGGACCTGCGGGAAGCGCACGAAGACGCCGCCGTTGGTGTTGGCCGTGCCGGGCGCGTCATCCCGCCACTGGAGCTTCAGCGAGAAGTCCCCGTACTTGCGCTCCGGGAACCACAGCATGCCCATGCCCGGTGTGCTCGTGCTGGAGGTGATCGAGCCGTCCTCGTTCAGCGCGAACGAACCGCCGCCCACCTGCTGCCACTTGCCGAAGGACTCCTGGGAGCCGTCCAGGATCGCGCGGTAGCCCTCGGTCTGGCCGGGCACGCCGATCTTCGACTGGCGGGCGGCCTTGTTGATCGCCCGGTACTCCCGCCGGTCGACGACGCCCTCGTCCAGCAGCGCGTCCATGACCTCGCGGACGTGCTTGAGGAACAGCTGCTGCGACGACCAGTCCTTCTCGTCCTCGATCAGCTCGTTGATCCGGCACCGGTTGTTGGTGACCCGGTTGGGCACGCCCGTGTCGACCGTGCCGACGATCACCGTGAGCCGTTCGTCGTACTCCGGGCAGGGCGGCGGCGGCACCTGTCCCGACACCACCGTGAAGCTCACGGTCAGCGGCTCGGACGTGTTGCCCGCCTGGTCGGTCGCCCGGTAGGCCACGGTGTGCCGGCCCACCCGGTCGACGACCACCGGCTCGGTGTACGCCAGGTAGGGCCCGGCGTCGAGGGAGTACTCGATGCCGGCCACCCCGGAGCCGCCCTCGTCGGCGGCGCTGACGGTCACCTCGGCGCTGCCGACGTACGCGCCGTCGGAGTTCTTGCTGCCCGCCACGGTCGCGCCGGTCACCGGCGCGGTGGTGTCCTGCGGGGGAGCGGCGACGACGGTGAAGGCGACGCTCTTCTCCGCCGCGGCGTTGCCCGCCTTGTCGGTGGCGCGGTAGCGCACGGTGTGCTCACCGACCTGGTGCACCATCACGGGGGCGGTGTACGGCTGCCAGGCGCCGTCACCGACCGCGTACTCGATGGTGTTGACCCCGGAACCGGTGTCGGAGGCGGTGACGGTCACCGTCGCCATGTCGATGTAGGCACCGTCCGGGTTCTTCTCACCGCTGACCGTCGCCGAGGTCTCCGGCGCGGTCGTGTCGTCCGTCGGCGCGGGGGCCACGGTGAACGTGACACTCTTCTCGGCGGCGGCGTTGCCCGCCTTGTCGAAGGCCCGGTAGCGCACCGTGTGCTCGCCGACCCGGTCGACGACGACCGGCGTGGTGTACGGCTGCCAGGCACCGTCGGCGCCGAGCGCGTACTCGATCCGCTCGACGCCCGAGCCGCCCTCGTCGGTGGCGCCGATCGTCACGCTCGCGGCACCGACGTAGTGGCCGTCGGCGTTCTGGGTGCCGCCCACGTCGGCCGACGTGACGGGCGCCGTCGTGTCCTCGCCCCCGCCGCCCTCGGTCACCACGAGCACGCCCCTCATCTCCGCGTGGCCGGGGAGCGTGCAGTAGTAGAGGTAACGGCCGGGGGAGAGGGTGACCTCGGCGGTGTGCCTGCCGCCCTGGTCGTCGCCCGGGTTGGCCAGGATGTTCAGCTGGACGTCGTTGTTGTACTCCGGGTCGCTGGTCATGAACGTCAGCGTGTGCGGCATGCCGGTGGTGTTGCCGGTCGCCTCGCTGTTCTCGAAGACGATCGTGGCCGGACCGGCCACCGCCGTCTCGGGCGCGGACGTGTACTTGGTGATGTCGTCGCCGGCGGTCCAGGTGAGGACCTGGTCGGCGGCGGCTGTCCCGGCCTCCGCTCCGGGCTGCCCGGAGGCGGACGTAGCCTGCAGCCCGAGCACCATCAGCAGGCCGGCCAGCAGAGCGGCCCACATTCTTCGTCGGCGTATCACTCGGTCCCCCTCGCCAGCTGTCCGGCGGCCGGCGTCGGGCCGCCGCCCTCGTAGGTGACCCGCCACAGGGCCGACTTGGAGTCCGAGGTGAAGAAGCCGCGGCCGTAGTCGAGGACGTACAGCGCGCCGTCCGGGCCGAACTTCCAGCCCATCAGGTTCCTGATGCCGTCGTTGCCGACCGGCACGATCTTCTTCAGCGACTCCGCGTGCACCGGCAGACCGCCGTCGCCCTGTGTCTTCGGGTCCATCAGCACCGCGTTGCGCGGCTGGTCGGAGTCGTAGAAGTCACCGACGAACCACTTGCCGTCCCAGTACGCGGGCCACTTGGTCTCGCTGGTGCTGTCGGCGTCGTAGCGGTAGACCGGGCCGTTCATCGCGGCCTGGCCGCCGCCCTTGAGCCAGGGCAGCTTGTAGGTGGCCTCGTCCTGCTCGTACGACGGGATGCCGTTCTCGTCGCGCGGGAAGTCGGGGCCGCCGCCCTGCGGCGAGTACCAGATGTTGTTCCCGGTCACCGGCGGCAGGTTGACCAGGCCGTCGTTGTTCGGCGACTCGTTCTTCGGGGCGTCGCAGTCGTACCAGCCCAGCGGCTTCGACGGGTCCGGCAGGTTCCGGTCCCGGTACGGCTGCTTGTTGCCCATGCAGTACGGCCACCCGCGGTTGCCCGCCTCGGTGATCGCGGCGAACGTGTCGTACTTCGCCGGACCCCACGTCGGCGACGGAGAGCCGGCGTCCGGGCCGACCCAGCCCGCGTAGAGGGTGTCGGTCTTCTTGTCGACGGAGATCCGTGCCGGGTTGCGTACGCCCATCACGTAGATCTCGCCGCGCGTCTTGCCGCCGCCCTCGGCGGTCTCCTTGCCGGTGAAGAGGTTGCCCTCGGGGAGCGTGTAGGTCCCGTCCGGCTCGGGGTGGATGCGCAGGATCTTGCCGTTGAGGTTGTTGGTGTTGCCGGCGGTGCGGCGCGCGTCGGCGAAGGACACGCCCTTGAAGTTGGGCTCGGGGTTGTTGCCCGAGTAACCGCCGCTGAAGCCGCTGGAGTTGTTGTCCCCGGTGGCGATGTACAGGTTGCCCTTGGAGTCCCAGGCCATCCCACCGCCCGCGTGGCAGCAGCTGTGGATCTGCACCGGCCACTTCAGCAGCACCTTCTCGCTGCCCAGGTCCAGCTTGTCGGTCGCCCGGTCGAGTGTGAAGCGGGAGACCCGCCGCTCGGCCATGTGCGTGTCGCGGTTGATCTCGGAGTGCGGCGTGTAGTGCAGGTACACCCAGCCGTTCTCCTCGAACCCCGGGTCCAGCTCGATGCCGAGCAGCCCCTCCTCGACCTTGACCAGCTCCTCGCCGCCGCCCTTGTTGCCGAAGACGGTCAGCTCACCCGCGAGTGTGACCTTGTCGGTCTTGGGATCCCAGACGTGGATCTCGCCCTTGCCCTTGCCGATGTCCGGGTCGTTCCAGTCGGTCACCACGGGCCGGGAGGAGTCCGCGCCGCCGCGGCCGATGTAGAACACGCGGCCGTCGGGCGCGGTGACCAGGCCGTGCGGCTCGCCGATCTGGTCGTTCTGGCCGGGCTGGTTGGGGTCGGTGAGCCGTTCGGCCTTGTAGTTGCCGTCGATGGTGGCCTTGCAGTCGGCCTGCGCCAGCCGGGTCGTCCACATCAGGGCGCCGCGCAGATGGGCGCGGAAGTCGGTCTCGTCGTACGACGACACCGTGCCGCCCATGCCGGTGTAGAAGGACCGGCCGCCGTCGTAGTCCCGGCACCAGCTGACCGGGTGGTCCCAGCCGTTGGCGCTCGCCCCGGGCTGGTACGTCGACTCGCGCACCCGGGCCACGGTGTGCACGTCGCCGGACGGGTTCTCCACCCAGTTCATCCACTGGTCGGGCCGCTTCCACTGTGTCGGCAGGTCCTTGGTGGCCGGATGGCGCCGGTCACCGACCTCGACGGTGGCCCGCTGGACCTTGGTGGGGCTGGACGCGGCGGGGCGGGCCCCGACCAGGCCGGTGAACCAGTCCGAGTACGGTTCCGCGCGGGCCGCGTCGTGGATGCCGACGAAACCGCCGCCGGCCTCCATGTAGGCCTCCAGGCCCGCTTCCTGCGCCGGATCGAGGACGTCACCGCCGCCGGTCAGGAACACGACCGCGTTGAAACGGCCGAGCCTCTTCTCGTTGGTGAAGACCGAGGCGTTGTCCGTGGCCTCGACCGTGAAGCGCTCCTTCGCCGGGCCGGACAGCCCGATCCGCTCGATGGCCGCGATCCCGGCGTTCACGACCGGTGACTCGTCCCCGGCCGCGGCGGATCCGTAGAAGATCAGCACCCGTACGTTGGCGCCGCCCGGCGGCGACTTGATCGACATCGTTGTCAGAGACGGGTCCGGCGCCGGACGCGCGCTGGCGGCGGGGCCCGCCAGCAGTCCCGCGGCGACGAAACCGGCGGTCGCGAACGCCGCCCAGCCCTTTCTTCTCGCGCTCAACCCTCGTAAGTGCATGGGCACCTCCTCGGTCACGGCAGCAGCGCCAAGGAAGTTAGACCTCTTTGCGTGGTTCGCCAATAGGTATGACCGGCATTGAACGAACTTTGTCCTGAGTGTGGATAAACGCGGGTGCAGCGGATACCGTCCCAGGTTCAACACGCATCATCACGAACAGTCATGGCTACGTCTGCGCACATTCCATACCAGTGGGGGAGTTCGGCATGGACAGACGCGGTTTCAACCGGCGGGTGCTGCTGGGCGGCGCGGCCGTCGCGACATCGTTGTCCATCGCTCCGGAGGTCGCGGGCGCGGCCCACCAGGCGAAGGCGGCACCGGTGCGGACGGCACCGGCCGGGGGCGAGGTGAGACATATCAAGATGTACGCCGAGAAGCTGCCCGACGGTCAGATGGGCTACGGCCTCGAAAAGGGCAAGGCATCCGTCCCCGGCCCGCTCATCGAGCTCAACGAGGGCGACACGCTGCACATCGAGTTCACGAACACGATGGACGTCCGGGCCAGCCTGCACGTCCACGGCCTGGACTACGAGATCTCCAGCGACGGCACGGCGATGAACAAGAGCGACGTCGAGCCCGGCGGCACCCGCACCTACACCTGGCGCACCCACAAGCCCGGCCGCCGCGCGGACGGCACCTGGCGGGCGGGCAGCGCGGGCTACTGGCACTACCACGACCACGTCGTCGGCACCGAGCACGGCACGGGCGGCATCCGCAAGGGCCTGTACGGCCCGGTGATCGTCCGACGCAAGGGCGACGTACTGCCGGACGCGACGCACACCATCGTCTTCAACGACATGCTCATCAACAACCGCGATCCCCACACCGGGCCGGACTTCGAGGCCACCGTGGGCGACCGGGTCGAGATCGTGATGATCACGCATGGCGAGTACTACCACACCTTCCACATGCACGGTCACCGCTGGGCCGACAACCGCACCGGCATTCTCACCGGCCCCGACGACCCGAGCCGGGTCATCGACAACAAGATCACCGGGCCGGCGGACTCCTTCGGCTTCCAGATCATCGCGGGGGAGGGGGTGGGCGCCGGGGCGTGGATGTACCACTGCCACGTGCAGAGCCACTCCGACATGGGGATGGTGGGCCTGTTCCTGGTGAAGAAGCCGGACGGCACCATTCCCGGGTACGACCCGCACGGGCACGGGCACGGGCAGGAGACCGCGACCGGGGAGGCTCCCGCGCACGAGCACTGAGGCGACGCGGGCCGGCCGGCGTCGAACAGGCCCCACTCGGTGCCGCGTTCCTCCGGCCGGACCGGGCCCCCTACGCCTTTCGGGGCATCGGCCTGAGCACCGCGAACCGGGCGCCGTACGGGTCGGCGAGCCGGGCCAGGCGCCCGACGCCCTCGATGTCCGTCGCGGGCAACCGCACCGTGCCGCCCAGCTCCCGGGTCCGGGCGACCGCGGCGTCCGTGTCGTCGACCGCGAAGTACGGCAGCCAGTGGGCATCCGTCTCCACCGGGTCGTCGGCGAGCGGGACGACGCCGCCGAACATGCTCTCCTCGCCCTCCCCGGACGGGTTCACACACGTGTACGTCCCGGCCCCGGGGAAGGGGACGGCGGAGGTCTCCAGCCCCAGCACCGCGTCGTAGTACGCGGCGGCGGCCGCCACGTCCGCCGTGTACAGCTCGACCCAGCACAGCGCACCGGTCTCGCCGGCCACGGTCAGGCCGCCCGTCCGCTCCGGCTGCCGGACGCCGAACGGCACCCCGGCCCGGTCGGCGAGGATCGCCGTGGTGCCCTGGCCCAGCACGTCCGCCGGCCGCACGAGCACACGGCCCCGGGCCTGCTCGGAGGCCTCGGCGGCGGCCTCCGCGTCCGGGGTCTGGAAGTACACCGTCCAGGACGGTGGGCGCTGCTCCGGCGTGGCCGGCATACCGCCGGCCACGATCCGGCCGTCCAGCTCGAAGAAGCCGTAACCCCCGGCTCCGCCCCCCGCCGGCCGGAACCGCCAGCCGAAGAGGCCGCCGTAGAAGGAAGTGGCGCCGTCGATGTCGGACGTGCCGACGGCGATCCAGTTCGGGGCGCCGGTGACGAAACGGGTGGTGAGCATCCTCGCCCTCCTCGGAAGGGTCCCGCTGCCTGCACTGCCGAGTCTTCCACCCACCACTGACGACCGCTTCCGCGCGCCGCCGTGCGCCCATCCGCGGGGCGGGGGACCATCGGGTCGGCCCGGGGCCCGGCCGCCGGGCGTTGATCCGGCGTTGATCGAACGTTTTTCGCGGCCCGGCACGCTCTCGGGCATGCACATCGAGACGATCACGACGCCCGACCTCGACTGGCAGGAGGAGGCGTTGTGCGCACAGACCGGGGGAGACTTCTTCTTCCCGGAGCCCGGCAGCTCCGTACGGGACGCCAAGCGGATCTGCGCCCTGTGCCCGATCCGTTCGGCCTGCCTGGAGTACGCGCTGAGCCACGACGAGCGCTTCGGCGTCTGGGGCGGGCTGTCGGAGAAGGAACGGCTGTCACTGCGGCGCGTCCCGCGCTGAGCCAGGCCCTCCCGCAGAGCGTGCCGCACCGCCCGCGCTGCTAATTCGCTGGGCCGCGCCCGCCCCGGCAGGCAGAATCCCCCCATGTCGCGAACCGCCGCTCAGCACGAGGCCGAGAGCCTGCTGCACCTCCTCGATCCGCTCGCCCATCCGCAGCGGATGCGGGAACTCGTCCTGCGCGCGAGGGAGTCGGACGCACTGCGCCCCGTACTGACCGAACTCGAACGGCACGGTGCCTACGGGCGCGGGCTCGCCGTCGTCGCCGCGTCCGCCGCCGGCGACACCGAGTGGATCGCGGACCGGATCGCCGACGCCGACCCGTACGTGCGCGGTCATGCCCTGCGTGTCGCCGGCAGCCTGGGCGTGCCGGACACCGCCTTCGAGGCGGCGCTCGCCGACGCGCCCGAGGCGGCACGCCGCGACCTGCTGCGCGCCATCGTGTCCGACGGACGCCGCGCCCTCGCCGACCGGCTGGTCGAAGGCCTCCGCCGTGACCGGGGCGACGCCGAGGCGGCCCGTCTGCTGCCCGGCTGCACCGCGCCGACGGTCGCCCGTCTGCTGCCCGGCCTGCTCCACGCCGTCCGCGGGTGGGCGCCCCTCGCCAAGCGGCACCGCGCCGCACTGCTCGGCGTGCTGGAGGAGGAGCTGACCGCGCTGCCCGAGGCCCTGCGCGACAACTGGTGGCACCGGTACGCACACGCGATGGCCACCCTCGCGCCCGCCGAACCCGCGTGGGTGCTGCGGCTGCTGGAACGGCACGGTCCGAGCCGCCTGCCGCACGAACTGCGCGGCCACCTCCCCGCGTTCGCCGCCGTGGACCCGCGGCTGGTACTGAGACTCCTGCCCACGCGCGCCTGGGCCCCCGTCGTGACCGTCCACCGGCTCGGGCGAACCGTGCTGCACCGGCTGACCCGGACCGACTCGCCCGAACTCGTCGCCTACGGCCGCACCCTGCTGCCCTACGGCGGTCTCCCGTGGCTGCTGAAGGCGCTCCCGCCCGCCCGGCGCCCCGCCCTGTACACGGCCGTCCGCGAGGGACGGGGCCCCGGTGCGATCGGTATCGACGAGCTGCTGCTGCAGGTGCTGCCGCGCCACCACGCAGCGCAGCAGGCCCGGGAGACGGCCGCACGCGCGCGTGCGGCCGGCGCCACCGAGAACACGGTCCTCAGCGCCGAGTCCTTCCTGCCCGTCGCCGAGGTGCGCGACCGGCTGCTGGCCGCCACCGGGCGCCCGGACGCCGAGGACCGCGCCACGGCCTGGCCGCTGCTGATCCGCAACGCCGCCCGCTCCGGCGACCCGGACGCCGTCACCGCCGTCCTGAGGGACATGGCGCGGCTGCGCAACGAACAGGACCCCGTACGGGTCGCCGCGCTGCGGGCCGCGGGCGCCCTCCGGGCCACGCTGTTCACCCAGGAGGCGGCCGACCCTCTGGACCGCATCGCCACCGACGCCGTCGAGGCCCGCGACTCCTCGCCCGAGACCCGGCAACTGCTCGGCTCACTCGCCCTCGGCGTGCTGCGCGAGCACGCGGCGGACGGAACACCCGCGTTGGTGAACTGGGCGCTGCGCACCCTCGTACGGATATCCGGCACCACCGGCGGCGCCGACCTCGGCCGTCTCGACCGCACCTTGCGGCGCGGCCAGGAGCACCGGGTGTACGAGGCCCTGCGGCCGTGGATCGAGGCGGGCGCCGAGAGGGCGGACTACGGCCTCGTCTTCGCGCTCGCCCGCGCGGTGGGCCCCCGGGCCGCCGGCATGGCCGAACTGCAGGACATGCTCTGGCGGGCCGTCCGGTACGGCGATGACACGACCGCGCGCACCGCGGTCGGCCTGTGGCTCGAACCGCCCGCCACCCGCGACGAGCGAGCGGCCCGCGTCCTCGCCCACGAACCGTCGGCGGCCGCCCTGCCGCCGGTCCGCGACGTGGTCGTCCGGCGCCGCACCGACCTCCTCGACCCGCTGCTCGCCGACACCCCGCCCCACGGCCGTTTCCTGACCAAGGGCACCCCCTGGTCCCTGCCGGTGTCCGCGTACGACGTGCGCCGGTGGGTGCCGCGCCAGCGGGACGCCCTGCTCCGCCGGTGCGCCGAGGCGGTCGCCGACTCCGGGCTGCCGCTGCACCACCGCGCGCGTGCCCTCACCCTGGCCGCCGCCGTGCCCGACGGGGGCGCCGGCCTCCTGCGCCGCTGGACCGGGTCCGCGGACGTCGTCCTCTCGGAGGCCGCGCTCGCCGGCCTGGCCCGCACCGACCGGGCCGCCGAGGCGCTGCCCGAGCTGCTGGCGCACGCCGGCGGCGACCGGGCCCGCGTCGCCGTGTACGCGGTCACCCAGGTGTCCCGGCAGGTGCGCCCGTCGCGCCTCGCCGCCCACCTGGGGGACGTACTGCGATCGCCGGACGCCAAGGTGACCAGCCGTAAGGAGGCGGTCCGGCTCGCCGCGGCCCGGCTTCCCGTCCCGGACGCGGCTGCCCTGATCAGCGAGGTCTACACCCGGCCGGGCACCCACCCCGACGTACGCGCCGCCTGTGTCGCCTTCGCCGGCGGCCTGCTCGCGCGCGACGAGGTCTGGGAACTGCTGCGCGACGCGGCCGCCGGTGCGCCGGTCCTGCGGGCCGCGGTGCTGCGGACGGCGCCGCTGGACCTGCCCGAGGAGTACCGCGCGCGCTACGCCCGCCTGGTCCGCGGGGTCGCCGCCACCGACGACCCCGGCACCGCGGCCCTCGCCTACGAGGCGCTGGCCCGCTGGACCCCCTGGTCGGCCGAGGCGCCCGCGGTGCTGGCCGGAGCCGTCACGGACCTCGCGCAGAGGGGAAGCTGGCACTCCGCGGCCAACGCCCTGATCAGCGCGGCAGCGGCCGCCCCGCACGGCCTGGCCGGGCTCCTGGACGCGCTGCGCACGCTCGCCGGCACGGCGTCCGACGACGACAGCGATGCCACGGCGCGGCGCGACCGGCCGGCGCGGCGGCGCGTCGAGTTCCTCGTCGCCCGGCTCGGGGCGACCTTCTCCGGCTCCGAGTCGGCCGTCCGCCCGGCGGGCCTCGCCGCCGCCGACCTGCTGGCGGAGTACGAGGCGTACGCCGTGCAGGCCGCCGTCCTGGCGGCGACCCACCTCGACCTGACCGCCGTACCGCCGCGCCTGGACCGGGTGACCGCCCTGGCCGGAGCCGACCGCCCGGCACTCGCCGCGCGCGTCACCGGGGAAGTGCGCGGGCGTCTGGAGCGCCGGGGGCAGCCGGGCGACCTCGAGGCGCTGCGCGTCGAGGCGCTGGCCCTGGCCGAGCACGGCGGCCACGCCGAGGGGCTGATGGCCGTCGCCGTGACCGGCGCGCTCGGCAGCCGCGAGCAGTGGCCCGCGCCCTGGCGCGAACTGCTGCGGACACTGCGCCGCCACCCGCTCCCCGACGTGCGCGACGCGGCGCTGGAGGAGACCACGGCCTACGAGTGACGGCGGCCTGCGGGCGGCGGCGGTCTACGGGAGACGGCGGCCTGTCGGTGGCGGCGGCCTACCGTCGGTCCATGGGAGACAGCGGCCGACGGGTGACGGCGGGGCCGGGCACGGCCGAGCGGTACGGGGGAGGCGGGTGCGGTCAGCCCGCCGCCCGGGCCGCCATCCGCGCCTTGCGCGCCGCCAGCTTCTCGTCGAACTTGGACGCCTCGGCGTCCAGCCCGTCCATGTACAGCCCCAGCTCCTCCTGGGCCGCCTGCCCCTCGGGGCCGAGGCCGTCGATCTCCATGATCTTCAGGAAGCGCAGCACGGGCTGGATCACGTCGTCGTGGTGGATGCGCAGGTTGTAGACCTCGCCGATCGCCATCTGGGCGGCGGCCCGCTCGAAGCCGGGCATGCCGTGACCGGGCATCCGGAAGTTCACGACCACGTCCCGCACCGCCTGCATCGTCAGGTCGGGCGCGATCTCGAAGGCGGCCTTGAGCAGGTTGCGGTAGAAGACCATGTGCAGGTTCTCGTCGGTCGCGATGCGGGCCAGCATCCGGTCGCAGACCGGGTCGCCGGACTGGTGGCCCGTGTTGCGGTGCGAGATGCGGGTGGCCAGCTCCTGGAAGGCGACGTACGCCACCGAGTGCAGCATCGAGTGACGGTTGTCCGACTCGAAGCCCTCACTCATGTGGGCCATGCGGAACTGCTCCAGCTGGTCCGGGTCGACCGCGCGCGAGGCGAGCAGGTAGTCGCGCATCACGATGCCGTGCCGGCCCTCCTCCGCGGTCCAGCGGTGCACCCAGGTGCCCCACGCGCCGTCCCGGCCGAAGAGGCTCGCGATCTCGTGGTGGTAGCTGGGGAGGTTGTCCTCCGTCAGGAGGTTCACCACGAGGGCGATCCGCCCGATGTCGGTGACCTTGGACTGGCCCTTCTCCCAGGCCTCGCCGTCCTCGAAGATCCCCGGGAAGTTCCGGCCGTCGGTCCACGGCACGTACTCGTGCGGCATCCAGTCCTTGGCGACCTTCAGATGCCGGTTGAGTTCGGTCTCGACCACTTCCTCCAGCGCGTACAGCAGCCGGGCGTCGGTCCATTCGGCGGAATTGCCGAGGTGCGGGGAGACGATCGTCACAGAGAACTCCAGGGGACGTGCGACAGAGCGGAAAGCGCCGGCGAGCGGTGCCGGGAACCTACGGGATCGTAGGCTACGAAACCGTAGGTTACGAGACCGTAGGTTAAACGCACTGTAAAGGCCCCTGATCAGCCACCGTCCACCGGGGTACGGCAAGGTGCCGGGACACGCAGGTCCACGCGGCCGAACGGGTGGCGTCCACAGGGCTCAGGCGTACAGCTCCCGCAGGCGGACCGAGAGGCACGTCACACAGCCCTCGAGCTTCTCGAACTCGCCGATGTCCACGACCACCGGCTCGTGACCGAGGCCGGCGAGCAGTTCCGCCGTCTTCGGGGCGCTCGCCGCCATCAGCAGCCTGCCGCCGCCGAGCAGCACCACGTGCGCGCCCGTTTCCTCCGGTACCGGGAGGAAACGGGGGAACAGCGACGGCACGTCCAGCATCGGGATGTGTCCGATCACCGTCCCGTCCGGCAGTGCGGTGACCGCCGACTTCAGGTGCAGCACCTTGCTCACGGGCACGGCGACGACCCGGGCGCCCAGCGGTTCGAAGGCCGCCCGCAGCTGCTGGACGCCGGCCGCGTTGGTGCGGCCCCCGCGTCCGACGTAGACCGTGTCGTCGATCTTCAGGACGTCGCCGCCGTCCAGGGTCCCCGGTTCCCAGACCCAGTTGACCGAGCAGCCCAGCCGGGCCACGGCCTCCTCGACACCGGCGGTCTCCGCACGCCGCGACTCGGCGCCGGGCCGCGTGATCAGCGCGACGTTCCGGAACATGACGACCGTGTCCTCGACGGAGACGGAGTCGGGACTGTCGTCGGCCGGATCCACCTCCAGCGTCTCCCAGCCGTGCGTGCGCAGGGCCTCGGTGTACGCCTCCCACTGCTCGACCGCGAGGCCGTGGTCGACCTCCCGCCGCTCGACGTGGGTCACCAGTCCTTCCGCGAGTCGCGGGCCGGGGCGGCGGACGAGGGCCTTCTTGCTGGGCACGAGGGGGTCTCCGTATCGGCGCAGGTTTCCGGCGCCCGTGTCGCGGCGCCGGTCGGCCATCATGCAGCGCGGGCCCGCGCCGACGTAACCCCCGTCAGTGTCCCGCGGCCCTCCTGAGATGCTCCGCCGTGCTGGACCCGCGGGCCGTGAGCAGTTCGCGCGGGGTGCCCTCGAAGAGCACCCGGCCGCCGTCCCGGCCTCCGTCCGGGCCGAGGTCGATCACCCAGTCGGCGTGCGCCACCACGTCCAGGTTGTGTTCGACGACCACGACCGTGTTGCCGGTGCCGACCAGCCGGTCCAGCAGGGCGAGCAGCCCCTCGACGTCGGACATGTGCAGTCCGGTGGTCGGTTCGTCCAGGACGTACACGGCGCCGGTGCGGTGCAGCCGGGTGGCCAGCTTGATGCGCTGTCTCTCTCCGCCGGAGAGCGTGGACAGCGGCTGCCCGAGTGCGAGGTACGTGAGGCCGACGTCGCGCAGGGCCCGCAGCCGCCGCCGTACGCCGGTGTCGGCGAAGAAGTCCAGTGCCTGGTCGGCGGTCATCGCCAGCACGTCGGCGATGGAGCTGCCGTCGATCGTCAGCCGCAGCACCTCCTCCCGGAAGCGCCGCCCCTCGCAGTCGTGGCAGGTGGTCGTCACCGGGTCCATGAAGGCGAGGTCGGTGTGGATGACTCCGCGTCCCTCGCAGGTGTCGCACGCCCCCGCCGAGTTGAAGCTGAAGAGCCCGGGCTCGGCGCCCGTCTCCCGCGCGAAGATCTTCCGTACCGTGTCCATGATCCCGAGGTACGTGGCCGGGGTCGACCGTGCCGAGATGCCGATCGCGGACTGGTCGACGGCCACCGCGTCCGCGTGGGCGGCGATCAGCTCCGCGATCAGCGTGCTCTTGCCCGATCCGGCGACGCCGGTGACCGCGGTCAGCACCCCGGTGGGGAAGGCCACCGTCACGTCCCGCAGGTTGTGCCGGCCGGCGCCCTTCACCCACAGCTCCCCGGCCGCCGTCCGCGTCTCCTCCTTCACCCTCGTACGGCGTCCGAGGAACCGTCCGGTGAGCGTGTCCGCCGCGGCCAGTTGACCCGGCGTCCCCTCGAAGACCACCCGGCCGCCGCCCGCGCCGCCCCGCGGCCCCATGTCGACGACGTGGTCCGCGAGCGCGATGACGTCCGGGTCGTGCTCGACGACCAGCACGGTGTTGCCCTTGTCGCGCAGCCGCAGCAGCAGGTCGCCGAGGCGTCCGACGTCGCGCGGGTGCAGCCCGACGCTGGGTTCGTCGAAGATGTACGTCATCCCGGTCAGGCTGGATCCGAGGTGTCGCACGGTCTTCAGCCGCTGTCCCTCGCCACCGGAGAGGGTGGCGGTCTCCCGGTCGAGGCTGAGGTAGCCGAGGCCGATCGCCTCGATGCGCTCCAGCGCGGCGACGGCGGCCCCGGCGACCGGCCGTGCCACCGGGTCGTCGATCTCCTTCAGTACGGCGATGAGGTCGGTGATCTGCATGCGGGAACAGTCGGCGATGGAGTGTCCGCCGATGCGCGTCGCGAGTGCCGCCGCGTTGAGCCGGGCGCCGCCGCAGTCGGGACAGCTGCCCTCGACCATGAACTCACGCACCAGGTCCCGGGTCTTGTCGCTCATCGCCGACAGGTCTCGCTTCAGGTACAGCCGCTCGAAACGGTCGGCGAGGCCCTCGTACTCCGTGATCCAGGTGCCGCCCGTGCCGTTGACGGTGACCTTGCTGCCGGGCCGTCCGCGCATCAGGAACGCGCGCTCGGCGTCCGTGAAGTCACCTACCGGCTTGTCCGGGTCCAGTTCGCCGGTGTTGGTGTACGTCTGCCCCTGCCAGGTCCCCGCCGCGAAGGGAGGGAAGCGGACCGCCCCGCCGGCCAGGGACCTGGCCGGGTCGAGGACGCGGTCCCAGTCGGGCTGCACCTTGCGGCCCAGGCCGTCGCAGCCGGGGCACATGCCCGACGGGTCGTTGAACGAGTACGCCGTCGCCGCCCCGGCGCTGGGGGTGCCGTGCCGGGAGAACAGCACCCTCAGCACCGAGTGGACGTCGGTCATCGTGCCGACCGTGGAACGGGAGTGGCCGCCGACCGGCCGCTGGTCGACGACGATGGCGGGGGAGAGGTCCTCCAGGGCGTCCGCGCGCGGCCGCTCGTACTTGGGCAGCCGGTTGCGTACGAACCAGGTGTACGTCTCGTTCAGCTGGCGCTGCGACTCGACCGCGATCGTGTCGAACACGACCGACGACTTCCCCGATCCCGAAACGCCGGTGAACACGGTCAGCCGGCCCTTCGGAATGCGGAGCGTGACGTCCTGGAGGTTGTTCTCCCGGGCTCCGGTGATGCTGATGAACTCGCTCATGCGAGCGACGCTAGGCGGGATACCCGACAGCTTCTGGCGTGATTTCCTTCAGCTCTCCCTCCTCCAGCAGCAGCCATCGGGTGATGCCGATCGACTCCAGGAACGGCAGGTCGTGACTGGCCACGATCAGCGCCCCCTCGTACGACTCCAGCGCGGTGGTGAGCTGCCGCACGCTCGCCATGTCCAGGTTGTTCGTCGGTTCGTCCAGCATCAGCAGCTGCGGGGCGGGCTCGGCCAGCATCAGCGCGGCCAGCGCCGCCTGGAAACGCTCGCCGCCCGACAGTGTCGCCGCCTTCTGGTCGGCACGGGCGCCCCGGAACAGGAAGCGGGCCAGCCGCGCCCGGATCCGGTTGTTGGTGGCGCCCGGCGCGAACCGGGCCACGTTCTCGGCGACGCTCAGCTCGCCGTCGAGGACGTCCAGGCGCTGCGGCAGGAACCGCATCGGGACGTGCGCCGTCGCCTCGCCCGCCACCGGCTCCAGCTCGCCGGCGACCGTGCGCAGCAGCGTGGTCTTGCCCGCGCCGTTGCGCCCGATCAGCGCGATCCGCTCGGGGCCGTGCAGATCGAAACCGCCCTCCACCCGCGCGCCGTAGAGGAGTTCCAGGTCCCGGAGCGTCAGCACCGAGCGGCCCGGCGGCACGGCGGTGTACGGCAGGTCGACGCGGATCTCGTCGTCGTCCCGTACCGCCTCCACCGCGTCGTCGAGCCGCTCCCTGGCCTCGGCGAGCTTCTCCTCGTGCATGATCCGGTGCTTGCCCGCGGACTCCTGCGCCGCGCGCTTGCGTGCGCCCATGACGATCTTCGGTTCGCGCTTCTGGTCCCACATCTTCTGGCCGTACCGCTTGCGGCGGGCCAGTTTGACCTGGGCGTCGGCCAGCTCGCGCTTCTGCTTGCGCAGGTCCGACTCGGCGACGCGCACCATGCGTTCGGCCGCGTCCTGCTCCACGGCCAGCGCCTCCTCGTACGCCGAGAAGTTGCCGCCGTACCAGGTGATCTCACCGGAGCGCAGGTCGGCGATCTGGTCGACGAGGTCCAGCAGCTCGCGGTCGTGACTGACCACGACCATCACCCCGGGCCAGGAGGCCACGGCCGCGTACAGCCGCCTGCGTGCGTACAGGTCGAGGTTGTTGGTGGGCTCGTCCAGGAGCAGGACGTCGGGCCGGCGCAGCAGCAGCGAGGCCAGGCGCAGCAGTACCGACTCGCCGCCCGAGACCTCGCCGACGGTGCGGTCGAGCCCGACGTGACCGAGACCGAGTTCGCCGAGCGTGGCGAGGGCGCGCTCCTCGACGTCCCAGTCGTCGCCGACCGTCTCGAAGTGCTCCTCGGCCACGTCGCCCGCCTCGATGGCGTGCAGCGCGGCGCGTCGAGCGGCGATGCCGAGCGCCTCGTCGACCCGCAGCGCGGTGTCGAGCGTGACGTTCTGCGGCAGGTATCCGACCTCACCGGCCACGCGGGCCGTGCCGTCGGCCGGGGTGAGCTGCCCGGCGATCAGTTTCAACAGGGTGGACTTGCCCGACCCGTTGACACCGACGAGCCCGGTCCTGCCGGGGCCGAAAGCGGTGTCGAGTCCCTCGAAGACGGGCGTGCCGTCGGGCCAGGCGAAGGAGAGGGACGTACAGGTGATGGAAGCAGACATACAGGGTCTCCGCGGTTGCTTGAAGCGGTCAGGGGCAAACGCGTATCGAGACACCGGGAGGCGGCGACGCCGTCGGGCGAGGGAAGGAGGAGTCACGGGGAGTGCTCGGGCATGAAAAAAGCCCTGCTCCGCAAGGACGGCTCGAACGCCGAGGTCGCACGCGGCGTGCACACATGACATGTGTGACGCGGTGTCTCAGGACCTCAGACGAGCAACGTCCTTCTCCAATCGGCGGCAACAGAAGCGCTGTACACCGTACGAGAAACCGGGTGGGCTGTCAACGCCTTACCGCGGATCGGTTTCACGGCCCCAAGGAGGCCCCGTGCCCAACGGCTCGCCCGACGGCTCGCTCTCACTGCCGGCCAGGCTCTGCCTGCTGGCCTGGGACCCGGCGCGGCCCGGCGCCGCCGACGCCGCCCGGCTCCACCACCTGGTGCGCGCCGGCGCGCTCACCGAACTGGCCCAGCGCGGTCTGCTCACCGACGACGAGGGGATCGCCACCCCCGTCGACCTGGACTCCCGCACCGGGGACACCGCCCTCGACGGACTGCTGGACCTCGTCCGCGAGTCGATGCCGCACCGGTGGCGTACCTGGGTGCGGCTGCACGCGCGGGTCACCTTCGACGCGGTCCGGGAGCAGTTGGTGGCCGAGGGGTATCTGCGCGCCGAGAAGAAGCGCGTCCTCGGTGTCTTCCCGTCCGTGGAGTACGTCCTGGCGCGGGCTGCGGCGGCGCGGGCGCTGCGCGAGGAGACGCGGTACGTCCTGGAGGGGCCGGTACCGGCCGGGGAGGTCGCGGAGCGGGACGCGGCCGTGGCCGCACTGGCGGCCGCCGCGCAACCGCGCACCCTCGGATTCCGCACCGTCGAGTCCGCCGTGACCGGCGCGCGCCGGGACGACCGCGTCGCCGAGCTGGCCGGGCGCGGCGGCGCGGCGGCACCCGGGCTGCGGAGGATCGTCGACGAGGTGCGGGGAGCGGTGAGCGCGGAGACGGCGCGGGCCGTGGCGTCGGCGGGCGGGTGAGCCGGCCCGTGCGGCGGCGTCCCGGGCCGCGCCGGCCGGTCCCGCGGTCGGCGTGCGTGGCGGCGGGGGCTGCGCCCGCGGTTCCGTGCGTGGTTGCGCGAGGTTGCGCCGACGGGTGCCGTGCGTGGTTGTGCGAGGGCCGCGCCGGCGGGTGCCGTGCGTGGTTGTGCGAGGGCCGCGCCGGCGGGTTCCGTGCGTGGTTGCGCGAGGGCTGAGCCGGCAGCTCCCGCGGTCGGCGTGTGTGGCGGCGGCGGGGCCGCGTCAGCAGGTCCCGCGCATCAGCTCCGCCAGATCGTGGTCCAGGTCCAGCTGGAGGTGCTCCAGGCCGACCGGCACCAGCTCGCCGGTGGCCTGCAGGAAACGGCGCAGTTCGCCCGAGCGCACGTGGATCACGGCGGTGCCCTCGGGCGCGTGGAACTCCAGGACGGTGCGGTCGTACCCGTACGGGCGGACCCGCACGTCACCGTGACCGTCCGGCTCCCGCATCCCCGAGATGAGCAGCTCGCGGGAGAAGGTCCAGCAGACCTCCACGCCCTCGAGCGTGGCCGGAGCCGGGAAGGTCATGCGGACGGCGAACGGGTCGCTGCGGTCGTAGTGCAGCGTGGCGGGAATGCTCGGCATACGCGGCGCGGCGGCGACAAGACGCGCCTCGACGGGCTGCTCGATGACGGTGGACAACGCCTTGCTCCCTCGTGACGGCTGGACGTGCTTGCGGGGTCGTGCGGGCCGGGCACTGGAAGAGACGACGGAATCAGCCAATCCGTGCACACGATGACCGAGTGACCTCTGTCACCGCGTTCATGCGCGGAGGTGACGCGACTCTCCTCATGTGCCCCGTAAGGAACTTGATGGCACTCGTGCCCGCACGCGCGTGCCGCACACGGTCCTCTGGACGGCGGCGGGGCGGTGGGCTAGCTTCGCCCGCCATGAGGCGCTTGGGGAGCATGCGACGCACGGCACGGTCCGCCCGAACCGGCGGCGGGCGCGCGGGACGGGTGGTGATCGCCGGGGCGGTGTGCGCGGCGGCGCTGGCCGCGCTGACGGCGGCCGCCCCCGCGCAGGCGCACCAGCGCCCGCACTGGGAGCTGAAGGACACCGGGGGCACCGGGGCGTCCGACGTCCGGTTCCGGGGACTCGCGGCCGTCAGCCGGCACACCGCCTGGGTGGCCGGCACCCAGGGCACCGTCCTGCGCACCACCGACGGCGGCGACAGCTGGCGGAACGTCTCCCCACCGGGCGCGGGTGAGCTGCAGTTCCGGGACATCGAGGCGTTCGACGCCCGCCGGGCCGTGGTCCTGGCCATCGGCGAGGGCGAGGCGTCCCGCGTCTACCGCACCGACGACGGCGGGGCGACCTGGACCGAGTCCTTCCGCAACACCGACGCGCGCGCCTTCTACGACTGCCTCACCTTCTTCGACCGCCGCCACGGCCTCGCCATGAGCGACCCGGTGGACGGGAAGTTCCGCATCCTGTCGACCAGCGACGGCGGGCGCTCCTGGACGGTGCTGCCGAGCGAGGGCATGCCGTCCGCGCAGGACGGCGAGGCCGGGTTCGCGGCCAGTGGCCAGTGCCTGGTCGCGTCCGGGCCGGAGGACGTGTGGCTGGCCACCGGCGGCGCGGCACGCGCGCGCGTGCTGCACTCCGCCGACCGGGGGCTCACCTGGACGGCCTCCGACGCCCCGGTCCCGGCGGGCGACCCGGCCCGGGGCGTCTTCGCCCTCGCCTTCCACGACCGCGCCCACGGCCTCGCGGTCGGCGGCGACTTCCGCGCCGACCGGCCCTCGCCCCGGGCGGCGGCGCGGACCACCGACGGCGGCCGCACCTGGCGGCCCGCCGACCGGCCGGCACCGGCCTACCGCTCGGGCGTCGCCTGGCTCCCGCACAGCCGTACGGCCGCCCTCGCGGTCGGCCCCACCGGCACGGATCTCACCACGGACGGCGGCCGCACCTGGCGGACCGTCGACACGGGCTCCTACGACACCGTGGACTGCACGGCCGACCTGGGCTGTTGGGCCGCCGGCGAGCAGGGACGGATCGCCCGGCTGGAGCGCTGACGCCGCGCGGTGCCGGGTGTTCGTCCGTAACGTGGGTAACCGTTCGCTGAACGTGAGAGGAAGTGAGCGGACATGCCACGCGGTTCGAGCTCCAAACGGGAGCGGCAGTACGAGCACATCAAGGACAGCGCCGAGGACCGTGGCGAGAGCACCGGCCGCGCCAAGGAGATCGCCGCCCGGACGGTGAACAAGGAACGCGCCCGGTCCGGCGAGTCGAAGACCGCCAGCCGTACGTCCACGCAGGACAAGTCGCCCGGCAAGCGCGGCGGCCGGCGGTCCGGCAACCGGCAGGGCCCCCAGGGACCCACCTACGACCAGCTGTACCAGGAGGCCAAGCGCCGCGACATCAGCGGTCGTTCGCACATGAACAAGGGCGAGCTGCAGCGTGCCCTGGGCAAGTGAGCCGTACGGCCCCTAGCCGGGGGTCTCCCGGTACCGCTCCAGTGCCGGTGCCGTCTTCGTGGCGACGAACTCGGTGACGCGGTACGCGCACACTCCGGCCCTGACGAAGGGGTCGCCCGCGGCGATCTCCTCGATCCGCGCCCGGTCCCCCGCGACGGCGATGATCACCCCGCCGTCGCGGGGCTCCTTGCGCCCGGACGCCAGGACCACCCCCTGCTCGTACAGGTCGTCGAGCCACGCCACGTGCTCCTCCAGCACGGCGTCGACGGCGTCGAGCGGGGCGGTGTACGACAGCTCCAGTACGAACATGATCGCGAGCCTACTCCGGGCCCCGTAGGCTTGCCGCCATCATGACGACCGTGACCGTGCAGATCCCCGCCGACTGGCCCGCGACCGAGGAGCGGGCCCGTGCCGTCCAGGACGAACTGCGGGCACGCGTGGTGCACGACGAGCCGGGCCCGCCGCCCGGCACCGGCCGGGTGACCGGCGTGGACGTCGCCTACGACGACGAACGCGACGTCGTCGCGGCGGCGGCCGTCGTGCTGGACGCCGCGACCCTCGCCGTCGTCGCCGAGTCCACGGCCGTCGGGCGGATCTCCTTCCCCTACGTGCCCGGCCTGCTCGCCTTCCGCGAGATCCCGACCGTCCTCGCCGCGCTCGACGCCCTGCCCGTCCCGCCCGGTCTGGTCGTCTGCGACGGCTACGGCCTGGCCCACCCGCGCCGCTTCGGCCTCGCCAGCCACCTGGGGGTGCTCACCGGACTGCCCACGATCGGCGTGGCCAAGAACCCGTTCACCTTCACGTACGACGACCCGGACGCGTCCCGCGGCAGTACGTCCCCGCTCCTCGACGGCGCCGAGGAGGTCGGGCGTGCCGTCCGTACCCGCGCCGGCGTCAAGCCGGTCTTCGTCTCCGCCGGGCATCGGGTGAGCCTCGACAACGCCTGCGCGCACACCCTGGCACTGGCCCCCGCCTACCGCCTGCCGGAGACCACCCGCAGGGCGGACGCCCTGTGCCGGGCGGCCCTGCGGGCGGCCACCACCTACTCTGCCTGACCCGCGACGCTCCAGCGGCCCACCTCCCGGTACGCGGAGTCGTAGACCACCGAACCGTCGCCCGGCCGCAGCGCGTAGTGGTGCAGGTTGCCGCCCCAGTACCGCAGGATCCGCTGCAACTCGCCCGTGGGGTCCTCGGCGAGCGCGCCCTCGTCCATGGTGACTTCGAGAAGGAACTTCATACCTTCAAGGGTTTCATTGAAGTCCTTCTTGGCACTTCACCGCGTTCGGCGGCGGGTGGACGTGCCTCGCGGCGGGCAAAGCCTCAAATCGTGGTGACTGCCGGCCGGTGCCGGTGCTCAGTCACCGGCTGAGTATCCGTACGGATGTGCCATGTCGCCGGCCGCGACAGGCTGGACCGCATGACGACGCACCGCGCACCCGAGCAGTCCGCCCACCGGCCCGCCCGGCCCACCGAGCGCGCCGTGGTCGCGGGGCTGGTGCTCGCCGTGGGGGCGGGGCTGGCCTGGATCGGCGGGATGATCTACACGGTCGCCGGGTGGTCGGGTTAGGGCCTGCCCACCGCACCGGACAGCCCATGGGGCGGCCCGCTATGGGCGGAGGCCCGGGGAGTGCCGCCCGTCGGCAGGACCGGGGGCGTGGGGCCACCGGCAGGCCCCGGGGTGGGCGTTCTCCGGGCAGGACGCGGGTGCGGGTCCTCCGGGCAGGCCGCGCAGGGTGTGCGTCCGCCGGGCAGGGCCCAGGCGCGGGTCCACTGGGCAGGCCCCGGGGTGGGCGTTCTCCGGGCAGGACCGGGGGCGTGGGGCCACCGGCAGGCCCCGGGGAGGGCGTTCTCCGGGCAGGCCCCGGGCGCGGGTCCTCCGAGCAGGGTGTGCATTCTCCGGGCAGGTCCGGGCGCGGGTCCACTGGGCAGGCCGCGCAGGGTGTGCGTCCGCCGGGCAGGCCCCGGGGCGGACGGTCAGCGGGTCGCGGCCACCCGGAAGCGGATTCCAGCCGCCCGCAGCCGCTCGATCAGCGCGTCCCCCATCGCCACGGCCGTCGTGACCTGCCCGGCCGTCGGCGGCAGGTCGTCGAGGGCGAGGGCGAGCGCCGCCTCGGCGAACATCTTCGCCGTCTCGTCGTACCCGGGGTCACCGCCCGCGACCTCGGTGAACACCTTCCGGCCGCCGCCCTCGCCCACGAAGCGGACCGAGAACCAGCTCTTCGCCCGTTTCTCGGGGCTCGGCCCGTCACCGGGCTTGAGCCGGCCGGACAGCCAGCGCCGCGCGGGCGGTACCTGAGCCGCCGCCACCAGCGCGCCCACGGCCGCCACCCCGCCCACCGCGACGGGCAGGTGCCGGACGGCCGCGTAGTGGCGGTAGCGGAAGTCGGGGCCGTACCGGTCCAGGGCCTTCGCGGAGCGCCGCACGATCTGCGCGTCGATGGTCGGCAGGGGCAGCGCCCACGCCCCCACCTCCCCGGCGAACCGCGGCGTGCCCGTCGGCGTCACCGCCCGGCGGCCCACCAGCCGGGGCTCGTGCCGCCGGCGTTCCCGCGCGGCGTCCCGCAGCTGCCGGCCGCGCGCGAACTGGCCCAGCGCGGAGGCGAACGTACCGCCCGAGAAGGTGGCGTCGGCGGTCACGAAGCCGTCCACGGCCAGCGGCACACCCTCCGGCAGCTGCCGCACCGTGAAGTACACGCCGAGGTCGTGCGGGACGGAGTCGAAGCCGCAGGCGTGCACCAGCCGGGCTCCGGTCTCCCGCGCGCGTGCGTCGTGGCGGACGTACGTCAGGTCCACGAACTCGGGTTCGCCGGTGAGGTCGAGACAGTCCGTGCCGGTCTCCGCGCAGGCGGCGACCAGCGCGTCGCCGTACCGGACGTACGGGCCCACCGTCGTGGCCACCACGCGGGCCCGCTCGGCGAGTTCGCGCAGCGAGGCCGGATCGGACACGTCCGCGCGCAGTACGCCGACGTCCACCGCGCCGGGCAGCCGCTCCCGCAGCCGCCGCAGCCTCTCCTCGCTGCGGCCGGCGATCGCCCAGCGCAGCCCGTCGGGGGCGTGCGCGGCGAGGTACTCCGCGGTGAGCTCGCCGACGAACCCCGTCGCTCCGAAGAGCACGATGTCGTACGGCCGGTCGGCCCTCTTCAGCCTGCTCATGACATCCCTTCGTCACCCGCCGGCGGCCCCTGGTTCCGCAGCACGCGCCGTTGCCGGTGGCTGAGGCTAGCGTGTGGACTGCCGGGCCGGAGAGGAGCCTGCCCCATAATTGGCTAAGCGCTTGCTCGCCCGGGTCTTGTGTCCAGTGGAACACGTTTCTAGCATCATCGGTGTTACATCAGTTGTGTCACAGAGCTGGGGGCTCGATGTCGCAAGCGGAGACGGTGGGGCGGACGCCGCCCGAGGGCCCGCTCACCGGTGTGCGCGTGGTCGAACTGGCCGGTATCGGCCCCGGGCCCTTCGCCGCCATGCTCCTGGCCGACCTGGGCGCCGACGTCGTCCGCGTCGACCGTCCCGGCGGACCCGGCCTCGCGATCGACCCCGCCCACGACGTCACCAACCGCAACAAGCGTTCGGTGATCGTCGACCTGAAGTCGGCGGACGGCCCGGCCCGCGTCCTCGACCTCGCCGAACGCGCCGACGTCCTGATCGAGGGCTACCGCCCCGGCGTCGCCGAACGGCTCGGCGTCGGTCCCGAGCACTGCCGCGTCCGCAACCCCCGCCTCGTCTACGGCCGCATGACCGGCTGGGGCCAGACCGGCCCCCTCGCCCAGAGCGCCGGCCACGACATCGGGTACATCGCGCTCACCGGCACCCTCGGCATGATCGGCGACCCCGACGCGCCGCCGGCCGTCCCCGCCAACCTCCTCGGCGACTACGCGGGCGGCTCCCTCTACCTGGTCGTCGGCATCCTCGCCGCCCTGCACCACGCCCGCGCGACCGGCACCGGCCAGGTCGTCGACGCCGCCATCGTCGACGGCACCGCCCACCTGTCCTCGATGATCCACGGCATGCTCGCCGCCGGGGGCTGGCAGGACCGCCGCGGCGCCAACCTCCTCGACGGCGGCTGCCCCTTCTACGGCACCTACGAGACCGCCGACGGCCGGTACATGGCGGTCGGCGCCCTGGAGCAGCGGTTCTACGCCGAGTTCACCGAGCTCCTCGGCATCCCCGACCAGGCGCCCGCCCGCGACGACATGGCCCGCTGGGCCGAGTTGCGCGAGGCCATCGCCACCCGGTTCAGGTCCCGCACCCGGGACGAGTGGACGGCCGTCTTCGCGGACTCCGACGCCTGCGTCGCCCCCGTCCTGTCGCTCCGCGAGGCCCCGCACCACCCGCACCTGGCCGCCCGCTCCACCTTCACCGACCACGGCGGCGTCACCCAGCCCGCCCCCGCACCCCGCTTCTCCGCGACCCCCACCGCCGTCCGCACCGGGCCCGCCCTGCCGGGTGCCGACACCGAGACAGTGGCCCGCGACTGGGACCTGCCGAGGAACCCTCGAACGAACAGCTGAACAGCCCCGCGAAAACCCTCAGTGAAAGGCCTGCCAGTGACCACCGAAGCGTACGTGTACGACGCGATCCGCACCCCGCGCGGACGCGGCAAGGCGAACGGCGCCCTGCACGGCACGAAGCCCGTCGACCTGGTCGTCGGCCTCATCCACGAGATCCGCGCCCGCTTCCCGGACCTGGACCCGGCCGCCGTCGACGACATCGTGCTCGGCGTCGTCGGCCCGGTCGGCGACCAGGGCTCCGACATCGCGCGCATCGCCGCCCTCGCGGCCGGACTGCCGGACACCGTGGCGGGCGTCCAGGAGAACCGCTTCTGCGCCTCGGGCCTGGAGGCCGTCAACCTGGCCGCGGCCAAGGTGCGTTCCGGCTGGGAGGACCTGGTCCTCGCGGGCGGCGTCGAGTCGATGTCCCGGGTGCCGATGGCCTCGGACGGCGGCGCCTGGTTCAACGACCCGATGACCAACCTCGCCACCAACTTCGTCCCCCAGGGCATCGGCGCCGACCTGATCGCCACCCTCGAGGGCTTCACGCGCCGCGACGTCGACGAGTACGCGGCCCTCTCCCAGGAGCGCGCGGCGACCGCCTGGAAGGAGAACCGCTTCGAGCGGTCCGTCGTCCCGGTGAAGGACCGCGCCGGCCTCACCGTCCTCGACCACGACGAGCACCTGCGCCCCGGCACCACCGCCGACTCCCTCGCGAAGCTCAAGCCGTCCTTCGCCGACATCGGCGAACTCGGCGGCTTCGACGCCGTGGCGCTGCAGAAGTACCACTGGGTGGAGAAGATCGACCACGTCCACCACGCGGGCAACTCCTCCGGCATCGTCGACGGCGCCTCCCTGGTCGCCATCGGCTCCAAGGAGGTCGGCGACCGCTACGGCCTCACCCCGCGCGCCCGGATCGTCTCCGCCGCCGTCTCCGGCTCCGAGCCCACCATCATGCTCACCGGCCCCGCCCCCGCCACCCGCAAGGCGCTCGCCAAGGCCGGGCTGACCATCGACGACATCGACCTGGTCGAGATCAACGAGGCGTTCGCCGCGGTCGTCCTGCGCTACGTCAAGGACATGGGCCTGTCCCTGGACAAGGTCAACGTCAACGGCGGCGCCATCGCGCTCGGCCACCCCCTCGGCGCCACCGGCGCGATGATCCTCGGCACGCTCGTCGACGAACTGGAGCGCCAGGACAAGCGCTACGGCCTCGCCACCCTGTGCGTGGGCGGCGGCATGGGCATCGCCACGATCGTCGAGCGCGTCTGATCCCTGCGGAAGCGGCACCACGGCCACCGAAGACCTCACTGGAGACCCCTGTCATGACGACCGAGAGCACCACCATCCGCTGGGAACAGGACGACACCGGGATCGTCACCCTCGTCCTCGACGACCCCGACCAGTCCGCGAACACCATGAACCGGGCGTTCCGCGAATCCCTCGCGGTGATCACCGACCGCCTGGAGGCAGAGAAGGACTCGATCCGCGGCGTCATCGTCACCTCCGCCAAGAAGACCTTCTTCGCCGGCGGCGACCTGCGCGACCTGATCCGCGTCACCCCGGAGACCGCCCAGGACCTCTTCGACGGCGGCATGGCGATCAAGCGGAACCTGCGCCGCATCGAGACCCTCGGCAAGCCCGTCGTCGCCGCCATGAACGGCGCCGCGCTCGGCGGAGGCTACGAGATCGCCCTCGCCTGCCACCACCGCGTCGCCCTCGACGCCCCCGGCTCCAAGATCGGCTGCCCCGAGGTCACCCTCGGCCTGCTGCCCGGAGGCGGCGGCGTCGTCCGCACCGTCCGGATGCTCGGCATCACCGACGCGCTCCTGAAGGTCCTCCTCCAGGGCACCCAGTACAACCCGCGCCGCGCCCGGGAGAACGGCCTGGTCGACGAGATCGCCGACACCCGCGAGGACATGCTCGCCAAGGCCCGCGCCTTCATCGACGCCAACCCGGAGTCCGCCCAGCCCTGGGACCGGCCCGGCTACCGCATCCCCGGCGGCACCCCCGCCCACCCCAAGTTCGCGGCCAACCTGCCCGCCTTCCCCGCCAACCTGCGCAAGCAGACGAACGGCGCCCCCTACCCGGCACCGCGCAACATCATGGCCGCCGCCGTCGAGGGCTCCCAGGTCGACTTCGAGACCGCCCAGGTCATCGAGGCCCGGTATTTCGTCGAGCTGGCCGCCGGGCAGACCTCGAAGAACATGATCCAGGCGTTCTTCTTCGATCTCCAGGCGGTCAACTCCGGTGCCAGTCGTCCGAAGGGCGTCGAGCCCCGCAAGGTCACGAAGGTGGCCGTCCTCGGCGCCGGCATGATGGGCGCGGGCATCGCCTACGCGTGTGCCCGCGCGGGCATCGACGTCGTCCTGAAGGACGTCGCCCTGGAAGCGGCCGTCAAGGGCAAGGGCTACTCCGAGAAGCTGTGTGCCAAGGCGGTCGCCAAGGGCCGTACGAGCCGGGAGAAGGCCGACGCACTGCTGGCACGGATCACGCCGACCGCCGAGGCCGCCGACCTGGCGGGCTGCGACGCGGTGATCGAGGCCGTCTTCGAGGACACCTCGCTCAAGCACAAGGTGTTCCAGGAGGTCCAGGACGTCGTCGCCCCCGACGCGCTGCTGTGTTCCAACACCTCCACGCTTCCCATCACGGCGCTGGCCGAGGGCGTCGAGCGGCAGGCCGACTTCATCGGGCTGCACTTCTTCTCGCCGGTCGACAGGATGCCGCTCGTCGAGATCATCAAGGGAGCGCGGACGGGTGACGAGGCGCTGGCTCGCGCCTTCGACCTGGTGCGGCAGATCAGGAAGACGCCGATCGTGGTCAACGACTCGCGTGGTTTCTTCACCTCCCGGGTCATCGGCCATTTCATGAACGAGGGCGTGGCGATGGTCGGTGAGGGCATCGAGCCCGCCTCCGTCGAGCAGGCGGCGGCGCAGGCGGGTTACCCGGCCAAGGTGCTCGCCCTGATGGACGAGCTGACCCTCACGCTGCCCCGGAAGATCCGCGAGGAGACCAGGCGGGCCGTGGAGGAGGCGGGCGGTACCTGGACCGCGCACCCGGCCGAGGCCGTCATCGACCGCATGGTGGACGAGTTCGGACGTCCCGGGCGCAGCGGGGGCGCCGGGTTCTACGAGTACGGGGACGACGGCAAGCGGGCAGGACTGTGGCCGGGTCTGCGGGAGCACTTCACCAAGCCCGGGTACGAGATCCCCTTCGAGGACATGCGGGAACGCATGCTCTTCGCGGAGGCGCTCGACACGGTCAGGCTCCTGGAGGAGGGCGTGCTGACCTCCGTCGCCGACGCCAACATCGGCTCGGTCTTCGGCATCGGCTTCCCCGGCTGGACCGGCGGCGTCCTCCAGTACATCAACGGCTACGGCGACTACGCCGGGGCAGGTGCCGGCCTGCCCGGCTTCGTGGCCCGCGCCCGCGAGCTCGCCGACCGCTACGGCGAACGCTTCGCGCCGCCCGCGCTGCTGGTGGAGAAGGCGGACAAGGGGGAGGTCTTCACCGACGCCCGTTGAGCCGCCGCGTCACCCGCCCGCGTGCTTGCCGGCGCCGTCGTCGGTGTCCTTGTCGAGCCACTCCCGCAGCTCCGCCCGCAGCGACCGCTGGAACGTGGTCAGCAGCGCCCGGACCACGATCGGGTGCATGTGCGCGGACAGGGACCGCGCGTCCCGCGCGTCGCGTTCGGCGACCGCGTCGCGCAGCAGCCGCGACAGGTCGCGCGCGGCGGCGCGGGAGTGCTCGAGGAGGGCCGTACGGGCGGCGAGGAGCGTCTCGGGGGAGAAGGGCATGTCGAGCAGCTCGACGCCGAGCCGGAGCAGCCCGGCGTCGAGCCGGTAGGCGTCACCGTCCCGTGCGACGACGTCCATCGCGGTGAGCCGGTCCACCTCGTCGTCCGTCAGCGGCCGGCCCGCCCGCCGGTCCAGCTCCTCGCGCGTGACGCTCTCCACCGTCTCCGGAGCCCAGGAGGCCACCACCGCGCGCTGCAGCGCGAGGTCGTGGGGGCTCAGGTCCGGCGGCAGCTGCTGCAGATACCGCTCGATCGCGGCCAGCGTCATGCCCTGGTGCTGCAACTCCTCGATCAGCGCCAGCCGGGCCAGATGCTCCCCGCCGTAGCGGCCCACCCGGCGCGGGCCGATCGCCGGCGGCGGCAGCAGCCCCCTGGTGCCGTAGAAGCGGACCGTGCGCACCGTGACGCCGGCCCGCGCGGCCAGCTCGTCGATCGTGAGGGTCGGCTCCTCGGTGTCGGTCGTCGTCATGAGCAGCAGTATCGCTGTCCCACCAATGCTGTGACACCTCTTGTGCACCATGTGGAGACGGCTGACGGATCCTGTGACAAGTCACGCTGTGTGACATGAGCCACCGCATGCCCACGCAGAGTCGTGGGAAGGTGCTGTCTCGGTCTGTGCCGTCAATGGGTGGTGCGGGCCCGAGACACAGGTACGGACGACTCGGGCGTACCCCGCCCGAGGCACCAGAGAGTGGAACCACCCGTGAGCAAGGACGCCGTCGACACGGCACAGGTCGCCGCCCACCCCCAGGCGACCGGGACCATCCCCGCGGACGCGGGCGACGCCGGTTACAGCAAGGGCCTCAAGGCCCGCCACGTCAACATGATCGCCATCGGCGGCGCGATAGGCACCGGCCTCTTCCTCGGCGCCGGCGGACGCCTGCGCGACGCGGGCCCGGCGCTCGCGATCGCCTACCTCGTCTGCGGCGTCTTCGCCTTCTTCGTGGTCCGGGCACTCGGTGAGCTGGTGCTCTACCGCCCCTCCTCCGGATCCTTCGTGTCGTACGCGCGCGAGTTCCTCGGCGAGAAGGGCGCCTACGTCGCCGGCTGGATGTACTTCCTGAACTGGTCGACGACCGGTATCGCCGACATCACCGCGATCGCGCTGTACACGCACTACTGGAGCATGTTCACGAGCATCCCCCAATGGGTGCTCGCGCTGATCGCCCTCGCGGTGGTCCTGGCGGTGAACCTCATCTCGGTGAAGATCTTCGGCGAGATGGAGTTCTGGTTCGCGATCATCAAGGTCGCCACCCTCGTCGGCTTCATGCTGATCGGCATCTTCCTGCTGGCCACCCAGCACGACGTGGGCGGCCAGACCCCGGGCGTGAGCGTCATCACGGACAACGGGGGCGTCTTCCCGCACGGCGTGATGCCCGTCGTCCTGGTGATGCAGGGCGTGATCTTCGCGTACGCGGCCCTCGAACTGGTCGGTGTCGCCGCGGGTGAGACCGCCGAGCCGGAGAAGGTCGTCCCGCGCGCGGTGAACTCGATCATGTGGCGTGTCGCCCTGTTCTACGTCGGCTCGGTCGTCCTGCTGGCCCTGCTGCTGCCCGGCTCGCTCTACTCCGGCGACGAGAGCCCGTTCGTCACCGTCCTGTCGAGGATCGGTGTCCCGGCGGCCGGTGACGTGATGAACCTCGTGGTCCTCACCGCCGCGATGTCGTCCCTGAACTCCGGCCTGTACTCCACCGGCCGCATCCTGCGCTCCATGGCGATGGCGGGCTCCGCGCCCAAGTTCACCAGCGTGATGAGCCGCAGCCAGGTGCCCTACGGCGGCATCCTGCTGACCTGCGGGGTCTGCGTCCTCGGCGTCGGCCTGAACTACCTGGTGCCGAGCAAGGCCTTCGAGATCGTGCTGAACGTCGCCTCCCTGGGCATCATCAGCACCTGGGTGATCATCATGGTCTGCCACCTGGTCTTCGTGCGCCGGGCGCGCGCGGGCCTGGTCGCCCGGCCGCACTTCCGCCTGCCCGGCAGCCCGGTCACGGAGATCGCCACGATCGTCTTCCTGCTGGCGTGCCTCGGCATGATGTGGAACGACCCCGAGGTCGGCCGCAAGACCCTCCTGCTCATTCCCGTGCTCGCCGTCATGCTGGTCGCCGGCTGGTTCGGCGTGCGCCGCCGGGTGGCGCGGAACGCCGACCGGGAGCTGGGCAGCCTCACCCCATAGGACAGGGGTGCCCCGGGCCGCGGCCACTGTCAGCGGTGGCCTCTACTGTGGCGTCATGTCGGAGATCAGGTATGTCCGGGGTGACGCCACCGTCCCGTCGGTCAAGGGCGTCAAGATAATCGCCCACGTCTGCAACGACCTCGGCGGCTGGGGCAAGGGCTTCGTCCTGGCCGTGTCACGCCGCTGGCCGGAACCCGAGGCGGCCTACCGCGCCTGGCACCGCGACCGCGCCTCCAACGACTTCGGGCTGGGCGCGGTCCAGCTCGTCCAGGTCGAGCCGTACGTGTGGGTGGCCAACATGATCGGCCAGCGCGGCATGAGGACCGGCAGCAAGGGCGTCCCCGTGCGCTACGAGGCGATCGACACGGCACTCGGCCGCCTCGCCGACAGGGCGGCCGAGCTCCAGGCGTCCGTGCACATGCCCCGCATAGGCTGCGGCCTGGCCGGCGGCAAATGGTCCCGAGTCGAACCGCTCATCACCGAGCGCCTGGCCCGGCGCGGCGTCCCCGTGACGGTCTACGACCACGGCGACGCCGCCTGAGACCTGCCGGCCCAGTGCCCAGTGGCCAGCGCTCAGTGCTCGTGCACGTCGTTCGTCGCGGCGATCTTCCGCCACGACCGTGGGCGCACGGGCGCGTCCGACGCCTTCGCGAGGGACGCCGCGCGCGCCGCCGGAGCGTCGGGTTTCGACGGCTGGAACAGCCAGGTGTCGAACAGCGCGGCCAGCGGCTTGCCGGAGACCTCCTCGGCGTACCGCCGGAAGTCGGCGACGGAGGCGTTGCCGTGGGCGTACCGCGCGGGCCATCCCTTGAGGATCGCGAAGAAGTCCTCGTCCCCGACCTCGTCGCGCAGCGCGTGCACGGCCAGCGCGCCCCGGTCGTAGACCGCGATGTCGAACTGGTTGTCCGGCCCCGGATCACCGGGCTTCACCGTCCAGAACGGGTCGTCGGCCGGGCGGGAGGCGTACGTGTAGTCGGCCAGCTCCTGCGCCGTGCCCTCGCCCTCGTGTTCGGACCACAGCCACTGGGCGTACCGCGCGAAGCCCTCGTTGAGCCAGATGTCCTTCCAGCCGCGCACGGAGACCAGGTCGCCGTACCACTGGTGGGCCAGCTCGTGCACGACGACGGACACGTTCGACCCGATCGCGAACTGCCGGGGGCTGTAGAACGGACGGGTCTGCGTCTCCAGCGCGTACCCGGTGTCCGTGTTCGGCACGTATCCGCCGAGCGCGTCGAACGGGTAGGGCCCGAAGTACCCGGCCAGCCAGTCGGCGACCTCCCCGGTCCGTTCCACGCTGGCCCGCGCCGCGCCGTCGTTCGCGCCCAGGTCCTTGCTGTAGGCGTTGACGACCGGGATGCCGCTCTCGGTCGTGCCGGTGGTGAGGTCGAACCGGCCGACCGCCAGCGTGGCCAGATACGTGGCCTGCGGTTTGTCGGAGCGCCAGTTGAACCGGGTCCAGCCCAGCCGTGAGCTCGTCGACCGGAGCGTGCCGTTGGAGACGGCCTGGGTGCCGTCCGGAACCTGCACCGACACGTCGTAGGTGGCCTTGTCGAGCGGGTGGTCGTTGCTGGGGAACCACCACCAGGCCGCCTCCGGCTCGCTCGCGCCGACGCCTCCGTCCGGGGTGCGGTGCCAGCTGGTGGAGCCGTACGCCTTCTTCGAGGACGGCACGCCGCTGTAGCGGACGACGACGGTGACGGGTGTGCCCTTGGGCAGCGGGCTCTTCGGGGTGATCTCCAGCTCGTGCTCGCCCGAGGCCGCGAAGGACGCCTCGGCGCCGTTCACGCGAACCTCGCCGACGTCGAGCAGGAAGTCCAGATTGAACCGCGACAGGTCCTGGGTGGTGCGGGCCAGGATCGTCGCCGTCCCCTCCAGCCGGTCCGTGGCGGGCCGGTACCTCAGGCGCAGGTCGTAGTGGGAGACGTCGTATCCGCCGTTGCCGTACGCAGGGTAGTAGGGGTCGCCGATACCCGGAGCGCCGGGGGAGGGGGCCGCCGCCGACGCCGGGATCGCCAGCATGAGGGAAGCGGCGCCCAGCGCGCCCGGCACGATGATGCTGCGGTGCACGAAAGCTCCAAGTCGTCGGGGCACGAGGTCTGTTCGGAGCCTATTCGTCCCTTGTACGTGCAGTCGTGTCCACGGCCGTCCTGTCACACGTTTGCCATTCGGCCGTCATGCGACACCCGGCTCCAGGAGACACCCGACGCCCTCTTCTGCGCGGGAGCCGACCGATGTACCGTCCCGCGCATGCCGATACGCACGCGCTTCACGATCTGGAGACCGCTCGCGACGGCGGCCACGGCCGCTCTCATGGCAACCTTCCTCACACCCGTCGCGGCGGCGCACCCCGCAACCCCGCGACAGAGCGAACCGGTCCACTCCTACGAGGACGCCATCCGCGAGGCCGTCTGGGTGGACACCGGGTACGACGGGGACGGCGACGGCGAGGACGACCGCGTCGCCGTCGACATCGTCCGCCCCCGCGAACCCGCGCGGCAGGGCCGGAAGGTCCCCGTCATCATGGACGCCAGCCCGTACTACTCCTGCTGCGGGCGCGGCAACGAGAGCCAGAAGAAGACGTACGACGCCGACGGCGACGTCGACGGCATGCCGCTGTACTACGACAACTACTTCGTGCCCCGCGGCTACGCCTTCGTCGGCGTCGACCTGGCCGGCACCAACCGCTCCGACGGCTGTGTCGACGTCGGCGGGCGCTCCGACGTCCAGTCCGCGAAGGCCGTCGTCGACTGGCTGAACGGCCGCGCGAAGGCGTACACCACCCGCACCGGCGGCGAGCGCGCCGAGGCGGGCTGGACCAACGGCAGGACGGGCATGATCGGCAAGAGCTGGGACGGCACCGTGGCGAACGGTGTCGCCGCCACCGGCGTCGAGGGCCTGGAGACCATCGTCCCGATCGCCGCCATCTCCTCCTGGTACGACTACTACTTCAGCCAGGGCGCCCCGCTGTACGACTCCGGCCCGGAATGGCTGTCCGACTACGTCAACAGCCCCGACGCGCGCGCGAAGTGCGACGCCGTCCAGCAGAGGCTCGTCGACGGCGCCCCGCGCACCGGCGACTGGACGAAGCCGTGGACCGAGCGGGACTACGTGAAGGCCGCGAGCAAGGTGAAGGCGAGCGTCTTCCTCGTCCACGGCATGCAGGACCTCAACGTCCGCATGCAGCACGTCGGCCCGTGGTGGAACGCCCTCGCGAAGAACGGCGTCGACCGCAAGATATGGCTCTCCCGGACCGGCCACGTCGACCCCTTCGACTTCCGCCGCGCCGAGTGGGTCGACACCCTGCACCGCTGGTTCGACCACGAACTGCTCGGCTACGACAACGGCATCGACCGCGAGCCCATGGCCGACATCGAACGCGGGCCCGACCAGTGGGAGACGTCGAGGACCTGGCCGTCGCGCTCCACCGCCACCACGACCCTGCGCCCCGGCGACGGCGCGCAGCCCGGCGTCGGCACGCTCGGACTGCGCCGGGACCACGGCACCGAGACCTTCACCGACGACCCCGCGCTGAACGAGACCGACTGGGCCGCGCACATCGACGAGCCCACCCCGGGCAAGGCCGGGTTCGTCACCGGCCCGCTCACCCGCGACCTGCGCCTGTCCGGCGCCTCCGAGGTCACCGTCACCGCCCGGTCCAGTACCCCGACGGCCCACCTCTCCGCCGTCCTCGTCGACCTCGGCCCCGACACCATCCGCGACTACGCCGACCCCGGCGAGGGCATCACCACCCTCACCGACCGCACCTGCTGGGGCCCGAGCACCCCGGGCGACAGCTCCTGCTACCGGGAGACGGCGGCGAAGACCACCGACGTGGACTACACGGTCGTCAGCCGCGGCTGGGCCGACCTCGGCAACCACGCGTCCAAGTGGCGGGGCCGCCCGCTCACCCCGGGCAAGGCGTACAGCGTCACCCTCGACCTGGCCGCCACCGACCACGTCGTCCCGGCCGGCCACCGGCTCGCGCTCATCGTCGGGGGCACCGACAAGGGCCTCATCGACCCTCCCGCCGACACGCCGACACTCACCGTGGACCTCTCCCGCACGTCGGCACGCGTACCGTTCGTCGGCGGCACCGCCGCGTTCGCCGAGGCCACCGCCGGTACCGCGACCGCCGCTCCCGCACCCGCGCCCCTCGACGGCGTGACCGCGCCGCACACGACCCACCGCGTCCCGAAGGGAGGCCGATGAACCGCCTGCGCACCCTCACCGTGACCACCGCGGCGGCCACCGCGGCCCTCGCCGCGTCCCTCCTCACCGCACCGGCCCACGCCGCCGGCCCCGCACACCACCCGCCCCGCACCGGCTTCGAGAAGACGCACGGCGCCCGCTGGACCAGCCAGCCCGAGGAGCAGGCGCTGCTGGCCGCCGCCGACCGGGCGAGCGACCGCGTCGCCGTCGACCGCATCGGTACCACGAAGCAGAACCGCCCCCTCCAACTGGTGACGATCGGCAGGCCCGCCGCCCCGAACAAGGTGCTCCTCGTGTGCAGCCAGCACGGCGACGAGCCCTCCGGCCGCGAGGCCTGCCTGTCCACCGTGCGCGACCTGGCCTACGCGACGGACCGGCGGACCCGGCGCTTCCTGGACCGCACCACCGTGCTGGTCGTGCCCACCGCCAACCCCGACGGCCGGGCCGCCGACACCCGCGGCAACGGCGACGGCGTGGACGTCAACCGCGACCACCTCGCCCTGAAGACGGCCGAGGCCCGCGCCCTCGCCGCCGTCGTCCGCGACCAGCGCCCCGACGTCCTCTACGACCTGCACGAGTACGGCGCCACACCCCCGTACTACGACAAGGACCTCTTCGACCTCTGGCCCCGCAACCTCAACACCCACACCCGGGTCCACGAGGAGGCCCGCGCCCTGTCCGGCGCGTACGTCCGCCCCGCCGCCGAGCGGGCCGGCCACTCGACCGGCACCTACGGCATCTGGACCGATCCCGTCACCGGCGACCCGGTCAAGCAGACCGCGGGCGACGGCCAGGAACGCATCCTGCGGAACATGTCCGGCGTGAAGCACTCGGTCGGCCTGCTCATCGAGAGCCGCGTCGACGCGCTCACCGACGCCGAGCGCGAGGACGAGGCCCTGAACAACCGGCGCCGGGTGAAGTCCCAGCTCGCGGCCCTGGACGGCATGTTCCGCTACGCCGACCAGCGGCGCGGACGCGTCGAGGCGGCCACCGCGGCCGCCCGCCGGTCCGGCCCGGCCGACTCCGGGGCCGTGTACCTCGGCGGCGCGGACAACGACCCGGCCGAGCCCACCGAGGTGATCGAGGACCCGCCCTGCGGCTACCGGCTCACGCCCGCCCAGTACAGGGACCTGAAGGACGAACTGGCCCTCCATGGTGTACGTGCCCGTCAGGACGGGGAGAAGGGCGCCTACGTACCGCTGCGCCAGCCGCTGCGCGCCCTGGTGCCGCTGCTCCTGGACGAGCGAGCGACGTACCGCTTGACGGTGGGTGAACCCGACACCCACTGCTGATGAGGTGAGTTCTGCGTCGCACGTGGTAAGGGCGTAACGGAGGATTGTTTTCAGCCTCACCGACTTGAAAGGTGCCGCCTGTGACGCAGGACCGACCAAGCGACAAGGAACACCACGAAAGAGGCACGCTGCCGGGTTCGGAAGCGGGCCTGCCGGGGCAGGAGCACAAACCCCGGACCGACCGCGTCGTCTTCGGCGTCACGGCCGTCGTGACCCTGGCCTTCGTCATCTGGGGCGCCGTCGGCACCGATTCGCTGCAGGACGCCTCCGGCACCATGCTCAGCGGCCTGATGCACAACGGCGGCTGGGCGTTCGTGCTGGCCGCCTCCGGCTTCGTCGTCTTCGCGCTCTGGCTCGCGGCCAGCCGCTACGGCCGCATCCACCTCGGCGCCGAGGGTGAGAAGCCCGAGTTCCGCACGGTGTCCTGGGTCGCCATGATGTTCAGCGCGGGCATGGGCATCGGTCTGATGTTCTGGGGCGTGAGCGAGCCGCTGGCGCACTACACGGCTGCCCCGCCGGGCTCCAGCCCCGCCGACTCCGGCGACCGCATGGCGACGGCCATGGCCACCACCCTGTTCCACTGGACGCTTCACCCGTGGGCGATCTACGCGGTGGTCGGCCTCGGCATCGCCTACAGCACGTTCCGCAGGCGCCGCCGTCAGACCATCAGCGCCGTGTTCACGCCGCTCATCGGCGAGAAGCACGCCAACGGGGTCAGCGGCCGGGTCATCGACATCCTGGCCATCATCGCGACGGTCTTCGGCTCCGCGGCCTCGCTCGGCCTCGGCGCGCTGCAGATCGGCTCCGGTGTCGAGAAGCTCGACTGGATGGACAAGGTCAGCACCGGGCTGCTGGTCGGCATCATCGCGGTGCTGACCGTGGCGTTCGTGGCCTCCGCGGTCTCCGGCGTCGAGAAGGGCATCCAGTGGCTGTCCAACACCAACATGGTGCTGGCCCTGCTGCTCGTCGTGTTCGTGTTCGCGGCGGGCCCGACCATCCTCATCCTCGACCTGCTGCCGACCTCGGTCTTCGCCTACCTCGGCGACCTGCCCGAGATGGCCGGCCGCACCGAGATCAGCGGCGGCGAGGGCGTCGCCGACTGGCTGGGCAGCTGGACGGTCTTCTACTGGGCGTGGTGGATCTCCTGGACGCCCTTCGTCGGCATGTTCATCGCCCGCATCAGCCGGGGCCGGACCATCCGCCAGTTCATCGGCGGCGTCATCCTCGTCCCCAGCACGGTCAGCCTGGTCTGGTTCGCGATCTTCGGCGGCTCGGCGATGAGGCTTCAGGAGCAGAACCGGCTCGGCGACGAGACGACCCCGGAGGGCCGGCTCTTCGCCGTGCTGCAGGAGTACCCCATCGCCACCGTCACCAGCCTGCTGGTGATGGTCCTCGTCGGCATCTTCTTCGTCTCGGGCGCCGACGCGGCCTCCATCGTGATGGGCACCCTCTCGCAGAAGGGCGCGCTCGAACCCAGCCGCTGGGTCGTGGTGTTCTGGGGTGTGGTGACCGGCGCGGTCGCCGCCATCATGCTCCTGGTCGGCAGCGGCGAGGGCGACGCGCTCACCGGTCTGCAGAACCTCACGATCCTCGCGGCGGCGCCCTTCGTCATCGTGATGATCTTCATGTGCATCGCCCTCATGCGCGACCTGCGCCGCGACCCCCTCATGGTGCGCGGTGAGATGGCCTCCGAAGCCGTCGAGCTGGCCGTCATCGAGGGCCACAAGCGGTACGAGGGCGACTTCGAGATCCGCATCGGCCCGGGCCCCGGCACGGACGTGGAGGGCGATCCGATCGGCAAGCACCCCTGACCGCCACCGAGGCGATCGGCCGGCGGGGGGGGGGGGGGGGGGGGGGCCGCCCCCCCCCCCCCCCCCCCCCCCCCCCCCCCCTCGGGGCGCCCCCCCCCCCCCCGGGGGGGGGGGGGGCCCCCCCCCCCCCCCCCGCGCCGGACGGTACGGCGTCGGCGTCGGCCGGTGCTGTCTCCTGGTCCGGCACCAAGAAGTTCGTCCAGATCGAC